>NZ_BAAJLP010000001.1:0-355621 GCF_057547795.1 Alteromonas sp. 4NH20-0104
CAATTACTAACTTATTTTGCATTGTCTTTTTTAGTGTTGAAGACGCGATATATGGATCCGGTGTATCTAATACCAATGTTCGTTTTATCATGGGATCTGAATCTAAGAATAGCGACAGAAGCTCATAAAGGCTTTTATATCCTTCTGAATCACAACTCATGTGCCAGCCAGGAAAGTTCTTCGCCTGTGGCTCATATCGCCAAATAGCGATGTTTCCAGATTTTGACCAATCATGAATGTCCACAAAAGCACCTAACATCTTATTATAGAGAGTTCACAGTAACACGCAGTCTTACTCATCCCTGAACTCCCAACATAATTTAGTGATAACAATACCTTACACTTGATTATTAGCTAGTTTCCAATGATTTATTTGAGTATTATTAAGAATTCTCAGTAATAACGGTACTCAGGTGAAATAAAACGATTTTAAAACAATGATCTAGCTAATATTTACCCTGGTTACATGTATTTACTGAGAATTCTCAGTAAGTCCGGAAAAATACATCAATTTAGTTTCAGTCAATTTGATGGGGTTCAAGTATGAGTTTAGAAGGTCCGCTATTGGCAATTAACCTTTATTTAAACCGCTTGATGTTTACTTCCGCTATTCGCTCTTTGCAGCCATTGTTCAGTTGAGAACCCTTAGGTTTGTTTAAACACAAAATCCGAATTTGTCGGTTGTATAGAATCAGTACATTTTATGTTTAACCGCTGGCATTAGCGCACTGTAGGTAACCGGTGTTTTTCATCCACCAGCCTGGTCAGGCAGTTGATTACCTGTGAGCTGTTTTGCTCAGCTAAACTCATATGATGAATAATGCCGTCAAACACATCATCGCTGCGCAGCCAGTCCTGAGTGACGTATTCCATGGCTTTATGCACGTTCTGGTGCACACCAGCGTGATAGCGGTCCAGCTCTTTGTAGGCTGTGAGACCGCTGAAGATTTCCTTGCCAATGCCCTCGTAGTACCACTTCCCTAAACGGCACGACATATGGTCCACTTTTACCGCATCGGCTTCTTTGCCTTCAGCATCATTTTCCATAGCGATGTAACCGTTCTGCATATAAATGATGTGGTCGAGTTTCACCAGTGAAGCAAACGAACTGTCTTTGGTCTGGCCTATTAACGTAATCGTATCGTCGGCGGCTTTCGCTACCGATTCAAAATTGGTGTGGAAACTGGAGACTTCATCACCTATGTCTTTGGTGCTCTGCGCTACTTCCAGTGTTTGTGACACCATCGTGTCTATCTTGCCGGTCAGATTAAAAATAATATCGCCGATTTCTTCGGTGGATTTTCGGGTACGATCGGCCAGATGTCGCACTTCATCTGCCACCACAGCAAAGCCCCGCCCCACTTCACCTGCCCGGGCTGCCTCGATGGCGGCGTTAAGTGCCAGTAAGTTGGTTTGCTCAGCAATGTCACCTATCAGCTTAACGGTTTCGGCAATCCGGCTACTCTCCTGGGCTAACAGATTTGCCGTCTCTTCCACTGACACCATACGCTCATTAACCTGCTCAATGGAAACCTTAAGCTCGCCTACCGTTTTCGCACTGCGGTCAGCGCCGTGTTTACTCTCGCCGGCAATGTTAAGTACATCATCCATTTTTTCCGACAGAATAACCATCTGACTCTGACTGTCTTTGAGATTATCCAACAGGTTACTGGTGTTAAGATGGTGCATTTCGCTGAGCAGGCGATTTTGCCGGGCAAAGGTATCGGCTTTTTCCATGGCGCCAATAGCACCGTTAACGTTGTTCATGATCTCCGCAAATTCACCGGGCAGGCCTTTCACCAGGCCTTTGCGGTAAAACTGCCTTTTTCCCGCCCGTTCAAAACTGTTAGACAGCTCTTTAAAATTCGTTTCGACAATATCGAGGAAGTCGTTAAGCTCCCAGGCCACCTTACCCACTTCGCCTAGCCCACGGGTTTGCGTAACCCGCACATGAGTATTGCCCTGAATCGCTTCTTTGAGGGTTAGATGAATGGCGCTCAGTGCATCAATGGGCCGCTGATGATCACGATAAGCGTAAATAGCAAACACCACCGCGATTATCGGCGAACTCACGTTCACAAACCCTACGCCGTTAGCAATGATGCTATACACCGCCAGGACAACGGTTAGCACAATGAATACCACACAGTTTATTAAAAACTTCTGCGATAAAAAGGGAATGTTTTTACTGACGTTACTGGTGTTTTCTTTCATGATAGCCATTCCCTTAACAGTGCTCTTCGTAGAGTCCGATGACAAACTCTTCGTAACTCAGGCCGGATTCGCTTTTTATGTGCTCCTGTAACCAGTTCCAGGAATCGGTTGGCGCCGTTTCTTTACGACTGCGCTGCTCCATTTCCAGCATCTGACGGTATACCGGCTCAATAATCCCCAGTGCGGCTCTTGGCGCCTGGCGGCGAACAGAGAAAAAGCCTTCCACATTGCCTTTGTTAAAGTCAGGCGTGACGTTGGCAAACACCCAGTAATAATTGCCATCGGACGTCAGATTTTTAACAAAGCCAAAAAATTCGTGCTTGGACTTAAGGGTTTTCCACATCGCATGATACACGCCTCTGGGCATATCCGGATGACGAATAATATTGTGGGGCTGGCCGAGCAACTCACTTTCAGCAAAATTGGACACCCGCATAAAGTGCCGGTTTGCGTAAGTCAGGTTGCCGCGCAAATCGGTTTTGCTCACGATAAGTTCGTCGGCAGAAAAGGTTACTTCTCTGGCATTAGCAGAAACTGCAATCACATTCTTCTCACTTCTATTATCCTTTGGCCGTCATAGCCCTGGGCTAACCCCAGCAAGTGCCCTGAAGATATCAACGGGCGTGCTGCCCGCATTTTGTACTTAAAAACTAGTTTAATATCAGGCCTTTCGCAATATTATTTATATCGTCAGCGAGGCCGGAATCTTAAGCGTTAATCGAGTATGGGATGGTCGTAAGATGTTCGGCAACAGTTAGTCCTGTTTGCGCCAGATAAGACAAAGGTTGTTGGCTGGCATGTCAATCATATCGGTCAGTTGCAATGACTCGCCCGCCCACACAATAAGTTCTTCGATAGATTTATAGCCGCCCAGTCCACGCTCCAGCAAACTATAGTGAAAAGCTTCATTACTGGCGCTGGAAAAAGCGTTTTGATAAATGAACGGGCCATACTGGCAGAAGATCCCGCCAGCAGGTAACAGTTTGGCAATACCCGCCATCATCTGTTGCACCTCATGGGCAAACATAATGTGCGCAGTGTTGGCCGAGTAAACCGCATCAAAGCCACTCTCAGGAAAGTTATCCTGGCCAATATGCAGGGGGATTGGCGCGGCCAGGTTTGGCAGAGCTGCTTCGTTAACCCAGGCGTTAATCCCCTCATGATGTAATGGTACATCACTGGTTTGCCAGTACAGGTGGGGCAAGCCGGCAGCAAAATGCACCGCGTGTTGCCCGGTACCGCTACCTATCTCCAGTACTTTACTGGCCTGCTCAAAGGCATCACGAAGCACCGCTAAAATCGGTGCTTTGTTATTTTCACAGGCCTGACTAAAGGGCTTGGACATAAGCGTTAATCGCTCAGGTTAGGCGCCAGCCATTTTTCAGCCGTTTGCAGATCCCAACCTTTACGTTCGGCATAACTTTCCAGCTGATCCGGCTGAATTTTCGCGACCGCAAAATAGCGGGCTTCAGAGTGAGAAAAATACCAGCCTGAAACTGAGGCCCCCGGCCACATGGCGTAGCTTTCGGTGAGTGACATACCGGTATGTTTTTCGGCGTCGAGTAAATCCCAGATGAGCTGCTTTTCGGTATGTTCCGGGCAAGCCGCATAACCGGGTGCCGGGCGAATCCCCTGATACTTTTCGCGGATCAGCGCGTCGTTATCCAGGTTTTCATCCGGGGCATATCCCCAGTACTCTTTGCGTACGCGCTCATGTAGGTACTCTGCGAAAGCTTCGGCTAAACGATCGGCTACCGCTTTCACCATGATCGCATTGTAATCATCGCCCTGGGCATCATATTGCGCTGCGAGCTCGTCTTCACCGATTCCACCGGTTACCGCGAACGCACCAATATAGTCGTTGATACCTGAACCAACTGGGGCCACAAAATCACTTAAGCAATAGTTGGCACCTTTTGGTTTTTGCGTTTGCTGACGCAGATGATGCGACACACCCAGGGTTTCTGTCCGTGACTCATCGGTATAAATAACCACGTCGTCATCCCGACGGTTGGCCGGGAATAAACCCATAACGCCTTTTGCTTCCAATCCGCCGTTTGCGATCAGGTTATCGAGCATTTCATTAGCATCATCAAATAATGACTGAGCCTGCTCCCCTACTACTTCGTCGGTTAAAATACGCGGGTATTTACCGGCCAGTGACCAGGTCAGGAAAAACGGCGTCCAGTCGATGTACCTACGCAAGGTGGCAATATCCGCCGCAACGGGAGTAACCCCGAGCTTGTTCGGCGTTACCGGCGGCACACTAAAATCCGGTACATGTGCATTGGCACGGGCTTCTGCCAGCGTTACCGGCTTGGAGCGTGGCTTTTTACGGGCATGCTGGTCGCGCACGATGTCGTATTCTTTAGCCAGCTCTTTGGCAAAGATTTCGCGGGATTCTCTGTTCAGCAGTTTCTGGCAAACACCTACCGCGCGGCTGGCATTGGGCACGTACGCCACCGGTGCATGATAATTCTGCTCAATTTTTACTGCAGTATGGGCTTTAGAAGTGGTAGCGCCGCCAATCAGCAATGGCAGGTCAAAATCCAGCCGTTCCATTTCTTTGGCCACATGGACCATCTCATCCAGTGACGGCGTAATCAGCCCCGACAGGCCAATCATATCAACGTTTTCTTCTTTGGCTTTTTGCAAAATCGCTGCACAGGGCACCATTACGCCCATGTCCACCACTTCAAAGTTATTACACTGCAGTACTACGCCGACGATATTTTTACCAATATCGTGAACATCGCCTTTTACCGTGGCCAGCAGGATCTTACCGTTACTCTTGGTATCTTCAGACTTCTCGGCTTCGATGTAAGGCTGCAGGTACGCCACGGCTTTTTTCATTACCCGGGCAGATTTCACCACCTGTGGCAGGAACATTTTACCTTCGCCAAACAGGTCGCCCACCACGTTCATGCCGTCCATTAACGGCCCTTCAATAACGTGCAATGGTTTATCTGCAGCCTGACGAGCGGCTTCGGTATCGTCTTCAATAAAATCGGTGATGCCTTTTACCAGCGCATGTTCCAACCGTTTATTAACCGGCAGTTCACGCCAGGCGAGGTCTTCTTTAACCACCGCCTTGCCATCACCCTGATACTTAGGGGCCAGCTCAAGCAGTTTATCGGTCGCCTCGCTGTGGCGGTTAAGGATAACGTCTTCTACTGCATCACGCAGTTCGGCTGGAATTTCATCATACACTTCCAACTGACCGGCATTAACAATGGCCATATCCAGGCCAGCGCGGATGGCGTGATACAGAAATACCGAGTGCATGGCTTCACGTACCGGGTTATTACCACGAAACGAAAACGAGATATTCGACAAGCCCCCAGATACGTGCACATGCGGGCAGGTTTGGCGAATCACCCGGGTGGCTTCAATAAAGTCCACCGCGTAATTGTCGTGTTCTTCAATCCCGGTTGCGACGGCAAAAATATTCGGATCGAAAATAATGTCTTCCGGCGCAAAACCGACTTTTTCAATCAGCACCTTATAACTGCGCTGACAAATTTCAATTTTACGCTCTTTGGTGTCGGCCTGACCTTTTTCGTCAAACGCCATGACTACCGTTGCCGCGCCGTAACGTTTGATCAGTTTGGCCTGGTGAATAAAGTTTTCTTCACCTTCCTTAAGGCTGATAGAGTTAACAATCGCCTTACCCTGCACACACTTAAGACCGGCCTCTATGACTTCCCATTTTGATGAGTCAATCATAATCGGCACCCGGCTGATGTCGGGTTCTGAGGCAATCAGATTCAGAAAGGTTTGCATGGCCTCAACCGAATCCAACATGGCTTCGTCCATGTTGATATCGATAATTTGCGCGCCGTTTTCTACCTGCTGGCGGGCTACGTCGAGCGCCGTTTCGTAATCGCCTTCGAGGATAAGACGTTTGAATTTGGCAGAACCGGTGACATTCGTGCGCTCACCGATATTAATAAAACTGGAAAACTCTGCAGACACAACTATTCCTCAATGCACGAAGGGTTCTAAGCCGGATAAACGCATCTTCGGCTCAAGCTTAACGATTTCTCGCGGTGCCACGCCGGCCACCGCATTGGCGATGTCGCGAATATGCTCCGGCGTGCTGCCACAACAACCGCCTACAATATTGACTAACCCCGACTCGGCCCATTCCTTAATGTGCTCCGCCATTTCAGGCCCTTCCATATCGTATTCACCAAACTCATTGGGCAAACCGGCATTGGGGTGAGCCGATACCAGGCACTCAGCCACATTGCTGATTTCTTCCACATACTGGCGCAGCAGATCCGGCCCTAGCGCACAGTTGAGACCAAATGACACCGGCTTAATATGGCGCATGGAATAATAAAAGGCTTCAGCAGTTTGACCCGACAGCGTGCGTCCGGAAGCATCGGTAATGGTGCCGGAGATCATTACCGGCAAACGCTGTCCCAGCTTTTCGAACACCCCTTCCACCGCAAACGCAGCAGCTTTGGCATTGAGCGTATCAAAGATGGTTTCAATCAGGATGAGGTCGGAGCCGCCTTCAATTAAGGCTTCACAGCTCTCACTGTAGGCTTCCACCAACTCATCAAAGGTGACATTACGTTTGCCCGGATCGTTTACATCCGGGGATATTGACGCCGTGCGACTGGTTGGCCCAATGGTACCGGCTACCAAACGAGGTTTATCCGGGTTCTTTGCGGTGAATTCATCACAGGCTTTACGGGCTAGCTGCGCAGCCGCTACATTAATTTCTCTTGAAATGGCCTGCATGTCGTAGTCGGCCATGGAAATCGTGGTAGCATTAAAAGTGTTGGTTTCGATGATATCCGCACCGGCCTCAAGGTACTGACAATGGATATCATAGATAATGTCCGGCTGAGTAATCGCCAACAGATCGTTATTGCCTTTGATATCGCAATGCCAGTCTTTGTACTGCTCTCCGCGGTAGTCTTCTTCTTCCAGCTTGTGTTGCTGGATCATAGTACCCATGGCACCATCAAGAATAAGGATGCGGTTGGCGGCCAGATCGAATATCTGTTTGTCTGTGTATCGGCTCACGTGCTACCTCTTGCGCTGATCTTTCTCGACCAGCTGATTTAAATCGTACGGCGTTGTCTGATAAACGTAATAGTTTATCCAATTGGTAAATAGCAAACTGCCATGTGCGCGCCATCTTACCACGGGTGGCTTGCCCGGGTCGTCATCCGGATAATAGTTACACGGAATTTTTGGTTCTAAGCCAGCGTTAAGATCTCTAACGTATTCATCGTTAAGCGTCTCGGGATCATATTCCGGATGACCGGTGATAAACACCATCCGCTTATCATCCGACGCCACTACGTAAGCTCCAGCGTCTTGTGACTCGGCAATCACACTGAGGCCCGGGATACTATTGTAGTCGGCCGAATCAATGTAACCATAGCGGGAATGCGGCGCATAAAACTCAGAATCGAAGCCACGTAACAGCTCATTGCGCGGATCATTCACCCGGTGGTGGAACACGCCGGACAGTTTTTCTTCACGCAATATGCGCTGAATGCCATGAAAGTGATACATAGCGGCATGGGCGGCCCAACATAAATACAAGGTGGACTGCACGTGCCGGTTGGCCCATTCCAGAATGGTTTTCATGGTATCCCAGTAGTTCACGTCTTCGTAGTCGAGCAAAGCCAGCGGTGCGCCGGTAACAATCAGACCATCGTAGCGCTTCTCTACTACATCACTGAAGTCATGATAAAACGCATCCATATGCGACTGAGGCGTATTTTTAGGGGTTAAATCATTGATTCGGATTAAGTCCACATTGATTTGCAGCGGCGTATTGGAAAGGAGCCTTAATAACTGGACTTCAGTCTCAATTTTATTCGGCATTAAATTGAGAATAGCCACTTCCATGGGGCGAATATCCTGACTCGCCGCTCGCTGACTATCCATGGTGAAAATATTCTCACCCAATAAGACGTTTTGTGCGGGCAGATTTTCTGGGATCCTGATTGGCATGGCAACTCCGGGCAATGTGGTTATGCAGCTATTGTCGCTAAAGTTTGACCAATGTCAACATCTTTACGTCTAGACGTCTAAACGTTTAGTTATATCCAAAGCGGTGCTACCCAAAGTGTAAGTGATTTATCGCCTCCTTGCCGGTGAATGTGGGTGTGTTTGCAGCGATCAGTAAAAAGCCCCGACCAGCGGGGCTTACCTTTATTGCCTTAATACAGGATTAAGGGAAGTCGGCATCAATGCGCTCAATAAGGATTTCGCTGTCCTCATCGGCGACAAAGGCACCGTTTATCTGCAAGGCAATGCGTTCGATGTTTTCAATATTCCCGTTACCGTCATCCTGGGGATAGAAGGTAAACAGGTTGCTACCTGCTGATAAAGGTTCCAGTGAGCCGTAGATGCGCGCGTAATTTGGCTCGCCCGTCTGTACATACCCCTGCACACTCAGACCATCATCTGCCAGCTCACTACTGACATTGAGCGTGTAGGTAATTGCCGCGCCACTGTAATCCCGGCTCGGCACGCCCAGTATGTAGTTATGGGTTTCACTGCTGTCATTCGGTTGCAGGCTGACTGCCTCCAGTGCCGGACGATGGATCACGCTGGCGTTAGTCCCATAATCACCGCGCATACCCTCGCTGTCGCTGATAAAGTCGTAGGTCACGGTTTCAGCGCTGGGTAATGACGTCGGGATTTCCAGTCTGACATAAGTCATTTCAACTACATCATCAGTGCCTTGACTTAGCGGACCATTCAGTTGCAATCCAAGACGCTGGATGATCGCCAGATCACCGGCACCATTGTCCTCAGGCGCAAAGGTGATCACATTTTCACCAGCTACCGGCACGACAGCCTGACCGTAGATCCGCGTATAGCTTGGTCCACCTGTTTGCACATAAGGCTGAATCGTCATACCACCATCTACCTGGGCCTGCGTAACATTTACGGTATAACTGAGATTAGCACCGTTGAGATCGGTCATACTGATCTCTTCGATATATTCCTGTGCGTTGCGCCCAGCCCAATCCGGAATTAATAATGCCGCGGGAATACTGCCGTCGTAACCTACCGTTGCCGACGTACCGTAATCACCGCGCCAGCCCTGAGCACCATCACTGAAGTCATATTCAATAACCTCAGGTGGCAAATCATCGCCGGGCACCACAATCTGTACCTTACGGGTAAAGCTGGGATACTCGCCCTCAACTACCTGAATGTACAAATCATATAAGCCGGGGCTAAGCGGGGCAGCCACACTGATTTTGCCACTTTGCGTATCCAGCGCAAACAAGCCGGCTTCATTGCCACTTAACACCGTCCACTGTACCGCTGAAGTCTGATCATGGGGGTTGCCCAAATAATCATAAGAGACTAAATCCGCCACCTGCATACCCACTTCGGTGGTTTCATCCACGGTGATCAGAGATGGCTGATTAAACTGCGGCGCCAGCTCGCGAACATAGCCTTTCAACCACTTAAGCGCCGCTTTTTCTACGCCGGTGTCGTAGGCCAGGATGGCCCCTTGCTCTTCACGCCAGTGGCCGGGCAAATACCCCCACATGGTTACCCCTTTGATTGCCGGATGCGTCCAGAATGCCGGAAACAGGCGTTGGTATTCCAGCAACTGAGTGAGTTCATCAGCGCCGTCAATATCCAGCTCAGTCAGATAAATATCCAGACCCGTCTGGCTTTCCATCCGGTCAATATTACTGAGCATGGTTTCAAGTGGGCCGCCGGTTGAAAAAGCATGCCCCTGGAAACCAATTGCATCAATAAGGCCCCTCGATTGCAGCAGGTTGGCTAAATCAATCACCTTGTCGGTTCTGGCGTCAGAGTTAATCACGCTGTATTCGTTAAACATTAGCTGGGTGCTGGCCGGGAAAATGTCCCGCGCCATTTGGAAAGCGTTTACTATCCAATCGTAGTCTTCGGCTTTTTGTGCTGCCGTAGACGCATCATCGCCCCGGGCGAGGAAGAAAGCTTCCACCTCTGCAGTCACTTCAGGCGCGTACAAGCGCAAGCCATCAACGTAATTCGGTCGCCCATTACCACCATCCGGCGGCGCATTATCGAATTCATTCACCACCTCGATGAAATCCATCGCCGGGTAGCGTTGGTTGACCGCCTGATACCACTCAAGGATCTCATCGAGCTGTTCGGCCGGTGTCAGGGTATCAATCCAGCCTGGCTGCTGACTGCCCCACACCAGCACATGGTGTTTATAAACAAACCCGTTGTCTTTTGCCAGATTGTAAGCTTCATCGAGTCCGGTCCAGTTATACTGATCGCGCACGGCTTCAACTGAGCCCCATTTACCGGCATTTTCAGCCGTAATCTGATTCCAATACGCTTCAAAATTAGGCCGCTGAGCGCCACAACAAACGCTGCCTAAAAACTTAGACTTGCCATCGGCTAGCGGTGGACCCGATGGTGTATAGGTTTCCCCAGGCGTTACCACCTGGCCAGGCAGACCCTCTTCAAGCTGTTCCACGGTATAGGCAAGTTCCGCTGGCGCAAACACAAACTTATCAATATCCAGTCCGTCTTCACGGCTGGCGTAGCGAAACACCTCAGTCGTATTATTGTTAGCGACGGTATATTCGCCATCTGTAATGGCCACCCACATAAAGGCTTCTAAATTCGCTTCGCCACCGCCATCGACTACCGTATCCGGCTCGTAGCCTTCTTCTCCTGGCGCGGCATAACCTGTGATGCCGTTCACCAGTATCCATTCATTATTGTTACCCAGAGCTGACGGAATATACATGCTGTCATCACTGAATCCACCGGGCCCCACGCGAACACGCGCGTAGAGTGCATAGGTGCCGGCCTGGTTGAAATTGACCAGTAACTCCGCTACCCGGCTGTCGTCCTCTGGTGGTACGGTTGCATTCATCAGCGTGGTTACGTACCCCGGCGCGCCGGTGTCTATTATCAGATCCATGCCGAGGTAATTAAGTGTGGCATCTCCTCCGCCTTCCGCTTCGGCGTAAACACCTATGTTAGGATTATCCTGTTCCAGTACCGGGGTAAAACTGAGTCGTTTACGCTCCAGGTTAAAGGAAACTGAAACCGCCGTGCTCTCGCCCGCTGCCAGGCTATCAGCACCGACGTCGAAATAGGGGACCCCATTACCGGTATAACCGTCAGCACCGTTGACCGCAATAGAACTATCAGTGATCAACACCCGAAAAGGTCCTTCGATAATGTCATCAGAGGTATTGGTCAGGGTAACCACCGAACTGTAAACCCGGTTAACCCTGTCTACAGTGGCTCGCGACGACGTTGTATCAACGCCGTCATTCAATGGCTGCCAGGCAGCACTGACCGGTGTAACCGCAGCCAGCCCGGCACTGATAAGTGCAATAGAAAAGGCGTTCAGTCTCATTGATCACCTCCCGTGCTACGCTGACGGTTTGCGAAAACCAGTCCGGCCAGCCCCAGGCCAAATAATAACGCCTGAGAAGGTGCACTTACGGCAACATTGTCGTCACCCACTGCGGTAATCGACACGTTATCTACTTGCAGAAATGAGCCGCCAAAATCGCTGCCGAACTCATCAAATCCAATGAGTAACTGAAATTCGAGGCTTAAATTAGCGAAAGCTGAAAGCGTCTCGTCGAGCATAATGTTAAGCGAATAGCTGTTATTACCGTCAATATCGGCGGAGAAAACACTGCCCAGCTGGCCATCCGCACCGTAATAACTGCCGCTGCCATCACCAAATGCCACCACAAAATTGTCGGCTATAAAGCCGTTATCAGCACTGCTGAACTCAGAACCGGCTGTCAAATCCACATTGAGTTGATATTGCTCGCCACTATTGAGCGAAATGTTTTGGAATAAAGTGTTAGCAAACCAGGCTTCAGTATTGCCAGCGTCCACCAGCAGTTCAGCGGCGCAATCCGGCCCGCTGGTATTAGTAAAGTCGTCCAGGACGCTGATATCACCAGCACCGTCGGTGTCTTTTGACCAGCCGTTATAACTGCAATCCGTAAAGCCACCATTAGTGATAACACTGGCCATTGCCTGAGGCGCTGCACTGAGCAATAACAGCACCCCGCCAATCATGAGTTTGTTCATAGTAGTACCCCTGTAATTTTTCTGTGTGTCCGGGCAATTTGCTGATTATGTGCGCAACATTGCCTTAAGTAGGGCATTGTGAACGCCAACAATTAACATCACTCACACATTTTTTTTACATTAGGGTTATTTTTTTGCACAACCTGATTGTTCAATAAGTAAACTGCCGCATTTACCAGATTGAGTAACGGACTTAACAATAAACATAATTAAAACAGCTATTTATAGATAACACTAGACAGATAAACAAAAAACTATGCAGGCTTAGTCTGGCGAAAAAACCAATCTGCAGTGAAGGTGGGGTTAACGATGTTGGTGAATTTTTACTCGCGCGGAGCGAAGGTCAGCCTATTTGGGCTGATGGATGTTCATCAGCAACTGGACTTCCGCTAAGGGCAGATCGCAGTTGTGCATGACTTCCTCGGCACTGGCACCGGACTGAATCATTTCAGCGGCACGTTGATACAGGCGACTGTCGGGATCCTGCTCACCTAAGGCGGTAAATTGCTGTTGTAAAGCAACCAGTGTCGCTTCGGTTTGTTCGGTATTTTTGGCCACCACCAGACTACGCGCCTGAATCTCTTCAAGCGTACTGGCGTTGATATGGAGTTGCTTTTTCAGAGCGCTGAGCTGCTGTTGTTGCTGTGCCAGCGCTTCGGTCAGCCGTGCATTGCTGCGACGACTGGCAAACCAGAGTACGATGGTAAAAAGCACCGAAAGGCATAAAGCAGCAACGGCTATCAGTAAAGACAGATTAACTTCCATGTGAAGTAAGAACGGCCGTTTAATTTACAGACTGCTTAGCTCGTCCCATTCCTCGTCGCTGAGAAGTTTATTGAGATCAACCAGAATAAGCAGCTCGCCGTCGCGGTTACTGACACCCTGAATAAACTTAGCGCTTTCCTCGGTGCCCACATTTGGCGCACTGTCGATTTCTGAAGACTTGAGGTAAACCACTTCGGCAACGCTATCTACCAGAATACCCACCACCTGTTCATCAGACTCAATAATGACCACACGGGTGTTATCGGTAACTTCTTCCGGTGGTAGCCCGAAGCGAGCGCGGGTATCAATAACGGTGACCACGTTACCACGCAGGTTAATAATACCTAACACGTAATCCGGCGCTCCAGGTACCGGAGCGATCTCAGAGTAACGTAATACTTCCTGCACCTGCATTACATTAATACCGTAGGTTTCCTCGCCTAACCGATAGGTTACCCATTGCAATACCTGATCGTCGACATTGCCTGCGTTATTATTTCTGTCATCACTCATGCACTTGGCTCCACTTGACTATAGTACCTGGTCTTTACTGCCCAAGCCGTTATTCAGCATTGATATTAGTTCATCAACATCCAACAATGCACACATTTTATTTTTTACCATACCGGCGAGCCAGGGACGCTTTGCATTCGCCTGACGCCATTTCACGTCGTCCTTGCTTAGGGTCACTGTATTAACCAGTTTTTCGCTGGCTAACCCCCACGGACTATCGCCTAACATAATGAGATACTGATAGTTTAGCTTATCCGCCAGAGTTTGGTCGTATTTTTCCGGCATAACCCATCGCGCGGTATCCACAACGCTTAATTTTTCTTCCCGATGCAGCATGACACCCATAAACCAGGCTGGTTTACCGAATAACGGACCAATTTTGGTCAGGTTATGAATACCGCCCAGGGTAATCAGCGGCACTGCCAGAGTTAAACCGGCCACTTCAAAAAACAATGCCTGGAACGCGTTATCCAAGCGTTCTTCAAGAGGTTTTAAAGGCACACCTGGAGGCGGCACCGCAGCTTTCTCTTCAACCCTCGCTATAACTTCAGCGATGACTTCTTCGGCGGCAATGTCCTGTTCGGTTTCAACCGGCTCGCTTACTGGTGGAGACACAGGTGGAAGTGTCGCCTCCGGTACTTCCGGCGTCAGCTCTACCGTTGCCTTTTCTAACAGCCTGGCGGTACGCGCCGTTACGTCTGCCGGATCTTCGACATCGCGTAATAAACTGCTGAGGTATTCTTCCATCACCTCTTCTTTAGCAAACGGTGTATCTTTGCTCATATTAGTCACTATCCAGGACGTTGAGTAATTTCTCGTAAGCAAACACGCCACGAGCTTTGGGATACACTATAGATGCCGGCGCCTGCATCTGGCTGGCGTCCCGGAATCGCGTATCCACTGGTATCATACCTTTCCAAATCTGTTCTTTGTAGTCCAGCAGCAATTGTTTCTGGGCTGCTATGGCAGCGTTAATACGCTTGTCAAACATGGTCGGCACTATGATCGTATCAAAATTCCGCGACAGGGTTTTACCCATAATTTTGAGCGTATGCATCATCCTGTCGAGTCCTTTCAGGGCTAAAAACTCTGTTTGCACCGGCACGATCACCTTCTGACAGGCCGCCAGAGCATTAACCATAAGCACGCCCAATACCGGCGGACAATCGATTAGCACATAGTCAAATTGCGACTCAATTTGTTGCAGTGCTTTTTTCAGCACCAGCCCCATCCCAATCTGGTTGCCCAGCGACCGGTCTAAGGTAGCCAGGGCCATGGTGGATGGCAGAATAAACAGGCTGTCGAGCTTACTGGGACATAAACAATCCAGTACTTTATCGTCACTTAAGCCCGAAGGATTAGCAAAAATGTCATACACCGAGCTGGAAAGCTCTTCTGAATCAATGCCGAAGTAATAACTTAGCGAAGCATGGGGATCCATATCTACCAGTAAAACGTTAAAGCCACGTTTTGCCAGTATCCCGCCCAGAGTGACCGTCGTGGTGGTTTTACCGACGCCACCTTTCTGATTGGCTATGGTCCAAATTTTCAACGCTTCTCTCCCGCCTGCCAGTAATTATCGATCAGGACATTTCGGTTTTAATGCATTCACCAATGTCATTAATGTCAATATTCACTTCGGCAAGTCTGTCGACCGTTACCGCCTGTGGCATACCATACACCACGCTGCTGTCTTTATCCTGCGCCCAGACCTTCGCGCCCAGCGATTTCAGTGTCCGGCACCCTTCCCGGCCATCGGCCCCCATTCCGGTCAGAATAACCGCCAGGGTATCGCCACCGTATATTTTTGACAGGCTGTTAAAGGTAATATCCACACTGGGCTTGTAGCCAATATCCGAGGAGTTTACCTCTTTGATCACAATGTAAGTATGACCGGCGCGCTTTTCGACTTCCATCTGCTTACCCCCAGGCGCCAGATAGGCACAGCCCGCCTGCACAACCTCGCCGTGTTCAGCCTCTTTTACCCGAATCTGACAGTGCTGATTCAACCGTTCAGCAAACGCATGAGTAAAAGTCCCCGGCATATGCTGAATCAGAAAGATCGGAAAAGGAAACCGCGCCGGCAAATGCGTTAACACTTTTTGCAGTGCAACGGGACCACCGGTTGACGCACCAATTGCCAGGCAGCGATAGCGCTTGCCACTGCGTTGAACCTGCGACACAATAACCGGTTCAGCGGCATCCTGACTGCCACTGAGCACAGTAGAACTTCTGAAAAAAGTAGATTTTGGTGCGTTGGCCGGCATCGGTCTGGCAGGTTTAAGCCGCTCTGGCTGTGCCTTGTTTAACAGACTACCGGGACGCGCCGTTGGTCTGGGTCGCAGCGAAGATGATGGCGCTCGACGAGCTAAAAGCCGCACTTTGGTTCGTAACAGTGTGGCCGCATCACTGCGATCCTTGGCTATATCCTCAAAGCGCTTAGGCAGAAAATCCACTGCGCCGGCTTCCAGCGCATCCAGTGTGGCTTTGGCGCCTTCATGAGTCAGCGAGGAAAACATGATTATCGACACCGGACATTCAGTCATTATGCGTTTGACCGCTTCGATGCCGTCCATTAACGGCATCTCCACATCCATGGTCACCACGTCAGGACGTAACGCTTTGACTTTTTCTACTGCTTCGCGGCCGTTTGCGGCTTCGCCGACCACATCCAGTGAACGGTCTTCGTTAAGAATATCTTTAACCCGACGGCGATAAAAGCTGGAATCGTCAACAACCAGGACTTTAAAAGCCATTCAATAACAATCCTCTTCTCAACGCTATTACTTGATCGCTTTGCGGGCGTATCGCTTAAGCAGGCTCGGAATATCCAGAATAAGCGCAATGCCACCATCTGAGGTGATCGTCGCGCCTGCCATGCCCGGCGTGCCTTGCAATAAAGCATCCAGAGGTTTAATGACCACCTCTTCCTGCCCGATTAAGGCATCCACTACAAAGCCCACCTGTTTAGTGCCCATTTGCACTACCACTACGTGGCCTTTGTCGCGCTCAATATTTTTCGGCCCACGAATTAGCCAGTCACCCAGGAAAAACAGCGGGATCGCCTTGGAGCGCACAATCATGGTTAGCTGACCATCAACAGTGTTGGTCTTTTTAATATCCATGTTAATAATTTCGCTCACAGCACCCAGCGGTAATGCGAAGGTTTGTTTGCCCACCACAATCATTAGCGTTGGCAAAATGGCCAGTGTCAGGGGTACTTTTATCTCCAGACGAGTACCACGACCCAACTGAGAATCAATATTTACCGTACCATTAAGCTGGTTGATTTTGGTTTTCACCACATCCATACCAACACCGCGACCAGAGATATCACTGATTTCGGTTTTGGTTGAAAATCCAGGGGCAAAAATCAAATTAAAGGCTTCAACATCCGACATCCGGGCTGCCGCATCGGCATCGAGCACACCACGGGAAATCGCGATGTCCTTCAATTTGTCCGGATCCATTCCTTTACCGTCATCTTCGATAACCAGCAGGATATGGTCCCCTTCCTGGGAGGCTGACAGTTTCACCTTACCCATTCTGGGCTTACCGGCAGCCTGACGGTCGTCGGGCATTTCGATACCATGGTCCACCGAGTTTCGCACCAGGTGAACCAGCGGATCGGCCAGCGCCTCAACCAGGTTTTTATCCAGATCGGTTTCTTCCCCTTCAAGCTCAAGGGTAATTTCTTTCTTCAGGCTGCGGGCTAAGTCACGAACGACTCGCGGAAAGCGCCCAAACACTTTCTTAATGGGCTGCATGCGGGTTTGCATCACAGCACCTTGTAAGTCACCGGTAACCACATCCAGATTAGCAATGGCCTTGGACATTGACTCATCGTTAATGCTGATGCCCAGACTTAACAAACGATTTCGCACCAGTACCAATTCACCGACCATGTTCATGATCTGGTCAAGACGACGGGTATCAACCCTGACTGTGGTTTCTGCCTGAGGCGCAGCAGGCCCCGCTTTTTTCTCTTCTTTTTTAGCCGCAGGTTCAGCGGCTTTTGCCGGCGCCGCGGGTTTGCTTTGAGCTTTTTCCGGGGTAGCCGGCGGCGTAGCAGGTTTAGCTGCCGGTGCTGCAGCTTTGGCGGCTGGCGGCGCTGTATTGTCAACTTTTACACGCGGTTTTTCAGCCGGTTTTTGTTCTGCAGGAGCATCCGCACCGGGGCCTTTTCCTTGCCCGTGTAATTGATCCAGTAGGGCTTCAAACTCATCATCAGAGATTTCTTCCCCCCCTCCAGTCTCCGCTGCCGGAGCCGGACTGGCAGGCGCAGGTGATGCAGGGGCTGGAGACTCGCCGCTGAACTGTCCTTTACCGTGTAATTCATCAAGCAGCGCTTCAAATTCATCGTCAGTAATGTCTTCATTACCGCTGGCAGCTGGTGCGGCGGACGGCGTTGGAGCCGGTGCCGGAGAGGCAGGCGCAGCGCCAGCCGCGGCGCCGGGTGCACCACCAGTGCCGTGCAGCTCATCGAGCAAGGCTTCAAATTCGTCTTCAGTGATATCTTCAATCAGTTCAGATGGATTGCCTGATTGAGCAGTGTCTTCTTCCAGCTCGAACGTCTCTTCGACTTCGACGGGTTCAGGTTGTGCGGCCGGCGCCTCATCCTGCGTGTCGCCAAAAATATTTTCTCCGGGCGCTTCCGGATTACTCAGCTTGTGCAATGTCTCAACCAGCCCAGCACTAGCCGGTTCCAGCGGCTCTCGCATTTTGACCTTTTCAAACATATCCACTACCACGTCAGTGGCCTGCAGAATAGTATCCATGAGTTCGGGGGTCAGCGAGCGCTGGCCATTACGCATTACGTCAAAGACGTTTTCAGCGCCATGGCAAATTTCAACCAGTTCGGTCAGTGACAAAAATCCGGCACCCCCTTTTACGGTGTGATAGCCCCGGAATATGGCATTGAGAAGGTCCTTATCCTCTGGATTGTTCTCCAGATCAACTAACTGCTCCTGGAGTTGCTCAAGAATTTCACCGGCTTCAACCAGGAAATCTTGCAAAATATCTTCATCGACATCAAAAGACATGTATCCGCTCCCCTAAAAACCCAGGCTGGATAAAAGGTCATCCACATCATCCTGGCCAGACACCACATCGTCACGCGATTCGGCATCAATAATTGGCCCTTCGGCGACAATCGCCTTTTCGGCCTTCGGCTGCGAAGAATTGGCCGCTTTGGTCACTTCTGCACCGCCAAACACAGTCAGCATGTGAACCAGGCTGTCTTCAACCTCTTTGACCAACTCTATTACGCGACGGATAACCTGTCCGGTCAGATCCTGATAACCTTGCGCCATAAGCACTTCGGTCAACAGCCCCATCATCTTATCGGCATCGTCCACAGAAGATTCAAGGTGTTTATCCAGGTCAAGACACATGGATTTAAATTCGTCGAGTTCGATCTCGCGGTTCATTAACTTTTTCCACTCAGGCATCAGGCTGTCTAATTGCCCTTTCATGGTTTCAACAATAGACATGCTCTGTTCAACAGCATCCATTGTAGTATTAGCCGCTTTTTCGGTTTCTTCAATAACGTAGGTTAATCGGGTCTGCGCATCAGGGATATCTTCGTTCGCCAAACCGGCGATCCGTTCATCCAGTTGAAAATTGTTTAAAGAGTCGTGTAACTGACGGGTAAGCTTACCCACCTCTGCGAATAATTCGACAGACTCTTTCATGGTGACAGCGTCAAGCAGTGCATTAGCAGAATCGGTATCACCTTCTTCCAGAAAGGTAACCAACTGCTTCGCTTCATCCAGCGTAATGGGGACTTTCTTATTTTCAGTCATCCAGTTGTCCTCAGCGGTTAAACACGTTACTGGATTAACCTAAACGTTCAAAAATCTTTTCTAGTTTTTCTTTTAGCGTAGCGGCAGTGAACGGTTTAACTACGTAGCCGTTTACCCCCGCCTGAGCGGCCGCTACGATTTGCTCTTTTTTCGCCTCAGCAGTTACCATCAGTACCGGTAAATGCTTGAGTTTATCGTCTGCACGAATTGCCCGCAGCAGATCGATACCCTGCATGCCCGGCATATTCCAGTCAGTCACCACAAAGTCAAAGTCACCTTGCTGCAACATTGGCAGTGCAGTACTTCCATCATCGGCCTCCTGAATATTGGAAAAGCCGAGATCTTTGAGTAAGTTTTTGATAATACGTCTCATCGTAGAAAAATCGTCTACCACGAGAATTTTCATATTCTTATCCAAAATTGCCTCCAGTGAGGATAGTCATATTGTTAGTATAGTTAATGTTACTCACCAGTCTGCCAGGACCGCATGCGCGCTTTTAATTTTAACATCGCCTGGCTGTGAATTTGACTGACCCGTGATTCACTTACCTCGAGAACCTCGCCGATTTCCCGCAGGTTTAATTCTTCGTCATAATACAAGGATAGTACGATCGCTTCACGCTCTGGTAATGTAGTAATAGCATGCGCCAGCGCTTTTTGAAATGAACCTTGCATTAAATCTTCCAGCGGCGAATCCGAACCCCGCGACTCATCCGTCGCGATTACGTCTTCAGACACGCCTAAATCTTCAATACCCACCAGTTTGCCGGCATTGACCTCGGATAACATCTGATGGTATTCCGGCAAGGATACATTGAGCTTGGCCGCAATATCGACATCCCGCGCATCACGTCCGGTTTCCCGCTCAACCTGAGAAATGGCATCGGAAATAGCCCGGCCATTCTTGTGGACCGACCGGGGTGTCCAGTCGCCTTTGCGGATTTCATCCAGCATAGCACCACGGATCCGAATCCCGGCGAAGGTTTCGAAACTGGCACCTTTGCTGCCGTCAAAATTTTTCGCTGCCTCAAGCAGGCCAATCATACCGGCCTGAATCAGATCATCGACAATTACACTGGCTGGTAGCCGCGCCATTAAATGGTGAGCAATACGTTTGACTAAAGAGGCATGTCGCTCAACCAGCTGCGCTTTATCAGTTTGTTGTTGGTACGCTGCAGCTTTGCTATTCACGCTATCTCCCTGCCACCTTCGACGCGATCAGTTGCTCAACGAAAAATTCGAGGTGTCCGCCGGGCTGCGCCGGGACAGGCCAGGTCAGAGCTTTGGTGGCCAACTGACCAATCGCGACGGAAGCCGGTGATGACGGGAAAGCATCCACAATAGCGGTTTGCTTGCGAACCGCCCGACGAATGTTTTCATCAAAGGGAATCGTGGCAACTAATTCCAGTGCCACATCGAGAAAACGCCCGGTGACCTTGGAAAGCTTGCTGAATAACTCCTGCCCTTCCCGCACATCGCGGACCATATTGGCCACGATCTTAAACCGGAAAATGCCGTGGTCGCGGTTCAGAATTTTAATCAGTGCATAGGCATCGGTAAGTGAGGTGGGTTCGTCACACACCACTACCAGGATATCCTGAGAAGCCCTGGAAAAACTGAGCACCATATCCGAGATACCTGCCGCCGTATCGACGATTAACACATCGATTTGCGAGCGCAGTTCACTGAACGCGCGAATAAGCCCGGCATGCTGAGTGGGTGACAGCTCTGTCATGGACTGGGTACCGGAAGTCGCCGGGGCGATTTTAATGCCATGGGGACCGGTTACCAGCACTTCGTCGAGCGTGCATTCCCCGGACAACACGTGAGACAAATTCTTCTCTACGCGCAGTCCAAGCATCACGTCTACGTTCGCCAGACCAAGGTCTGCATCCAGAACCATGACCTTTTTGCCTTGTTTTGCCATTGCTATAGCGGTATTCAGAGTAACGTTAGTTTTCCCTACTCCGCCCTTACCGCCGGTAACGGCTATTACCTTGATTAATCGTGATTGATTCATCTTTCGTAAGCTACTCGCCTGGTCTTCAATCATACTGCCTGTGCTGTGTTTACATCGGAACTGCTATTAGTATGATTCAAACCATACTTTTTATAAAGCTTTGCTGCTAAAGAGATTATAGATTTCGCATTAGCAACGTGAATATCCTCAGGCACCTGTTGGCCATCGGCAACATAACTGACCGGCAATTGCGCCTCAATTACGTTGCTGACCACTTCCCCTAAACTATAGCACTCATCCAGCTTAGTGATGATACATCCTTGCAAATCAATACTCTTATAGGCGTTGATAATATGCTTAAGTGTAGCCTGTTGCGTATTACCCTGCACAACTAAATAGTTTTTTACCTGCTGACCGCTTACCTGGCCGAAGGTGGCAAGCTGGCTAATCAAACGACTGTCGCGTTGGCTAAAGCCTGCGGTATCGATCAATACCAGGCGTTTGTTGCGCAGCTGAAACAGTAAATCGGCCAATTGTTCACCTGATTGAGCTTTACGAACCGGACACCCAATAATTTTGCCATAGGTGGCTAGTTGCTCATACGCAGCAATTCTGTAGCTATCGATAGTAATGAGTGCTACCTGATCGGCACCATACTTTTGGGCATAGCGGGCAGCCAATTTGGCAATGGTAGTGGTTTTACCTGTACCGGTCGGTCCGACTAAAGCAACCACTCCCTGTTGGGTGAGAATATCATCGTTATTGGTGGTCAGACGATTGGACAAAAGTTTTAACAGATACAGCCAGGCCTCGCGCTCATTACACTCAGCCGGCGTGTAGGTGACCATTTGTGCGGCCAGTTGCTGACTAATTCCCATCGCACAAAGCTGCTGCAACAGGTAACGTTGTTGTGGCTTAAGGCGCGACTGTTGCTGCTGTTGCATATCGGCTAACTGAAACTGTAACACATTGCGTAATGAGGCAATTTCAGCGCGGATATCCGCCAGACTGCCACCGCCGCTGTGCTCTGCGTCTTCCTCAACTGCGGGGAATGGTGAGGTTTCTTTGACTGCCGGGGCCTCGGTCGCGAGCGGTTTCACCGGCGCGCGTTTCTCCGCTTCAGCGTTGGCCGCTTCTACACGCTGGGCTACTGCCGCTTTCTGCTCAGCCTGCTTTTCGAGCAATGCGCGCAGAGTATCCGGACCATCATCGCCAATAATCTCGCTTAAGGTCGGCAGACTGCCTTCGTTTTGTCTGGCCTCCGGGGCTTTTGGCTTCGGCGGTACCGACAATCTGGCTTCAGGCTCTTTATCGTAAGCGGCTACCAGTTCAATGCCGTCGGCCACTTTGCGGTTTGACATGATCACCGCATCACTACCCAGCTCATTTTTTACCTGGCTTAATGCTTCGCGCATGTCTTTGCCAAAAAATCGTCTAATTTTCATAATGACCTCTTAGGTATTAAGGGTGTCTGTCAGCTTACTGACCGACGGAAGAAACAATGCGAACCTGCTTATCATCAGGAATTTCCTGATACGACAACACGTGCAAGCCATTCACTGCATTCTTTAAGAATCTCGACAATACCGGGCGTAACATGCCCGACGTTAATAACACCGCGGGCTCGCCCGCCAGTTCCTGCTGCTGACCAGCCTGTTGCAGCGACTGTTGCAAACGTTCAGCCAGACCGGGTTCTATACCGGCGCCATCATCCCCACCCGCTTGTAGTGACTGATGCAGCATTTGTTCTAGTTCCGGAGCCAGGGTAATTACCGGCAACTCGGCGCCACCGCTGTTTATCTCCTGTACAATCAGACGCTTCAGGGCGATCCGCACAGCTGACACTAAAACGTCAGGATCCTGACTCTTCGGTGCATACTCGGTGAGCGTTTGCACAATGGTGCGCATATCACGGATAGGCACGCCTTCGTATAACAGGGTTTGCAGCACTTTCACTACCGTTGCCAGCGACACCAGATCGGGGATCAGGCCTTCAACCAGTTTCGGATTATGCTTGGCCAGCATATCCATCAGTTGCTGTACTTCTTCAAAGCCAAGCAACTGGTAGGCATTATTGGTTAATAACTGGCTTAAATGGGTGGCGATAACGGTTGCCGCATCCACAACGGTATAACCCAGAGTTTGCGCATGCTCTCGTTGGGCAGGCTTAATCCAGACGGCATCCAGGCCAAACGCCGGGTCACGGGTAGCGCGACCTTCCAGTTTACCAAACACCTGACCGGGGTTAATGGCCAGCTCTTCGTCGTGGCTGACTTCAGCATCTCCGATCGTCACGCCCAGCATGGAGATGTTGTAAGCATTAGGGTCCAGGTCAAGATTATCGCGAATATGAACCGGTGGGATCAAAAAGCCCAGTTCCTGAGAAAGCTTCTTCCGCACGCCTTTAATCCGGGTCAGTAATTCGCCGCCCTGGGTTTTATCCACCAGCGGAATTAAACGGTAACCCACTTCCAGACCAATGGTGTCGACATGCTGTACGTCATCCCAACCCAGTTCTTTAATCTCAGCCGGCACATTATCTTCACTGTTATTGGTGACCACCGGAGTCGGCGGTTGCTCAGCCTTACGTTTTTCGGCATAGGTCTGATAATAAGCATAGCCGCCGGCCAACGCTGAGAAGGTCAGAAAAGCCAGATGTGGCATGCCCGGTACAATGCCCATAACAAACAGGATGCCAGAAGAAATATACAGCGCTTTTTTGTTACCCAGTTGCGTGGTAATTTCGCTGCCCATTTCCTGACTTTCATTTTCACGCGTCACAATAATGGCGGTAGCCACCGACAGCAGCAAGGAAGGTATTTGCGCCACCAGGCCGTCACCGATGGTCAGTATGGTGTACACCTCCAGCGCGTTGCTGAATGACAGGTCGTGTTGGATCATCCCAATAAACAGGCCACCGACGATATTGATCATCATAATGAACAAACCGGCAACGGCATCGCCTTTAACAAATTTTGACGCACCGTCCATAGAGCCGTAAAAGTCGGCTTCAGCCGTGATGTCTTCACGACGGCGGCGCGCTTCGTCCTGATCGATATAACCGGCATTTAAATCAGCATCAATGGCCATTTGCTTACCCGGCATCGCGTCAAGGGTAAAACGCGCGCCCACTTCGGAAATACGCCCGGCCCCAGCGGTAACTACTTTGAAGTTAATAATCAATAAGATAGCGAATACTACGACACCCACTGCGTAGTTACCGCCGATCACCACCTCACCAAAGGCTTCAATAACTTTACCGGCCGCATCGCCGCCTTCGTGGCCATAAAGCAATACCACCCGGGTAGAAGCAACATTCAGCGCAAGACGTAAAACCGTAGCAATTAGCAGTACCAGCGGGAAAATACCGAAATCCACCGGCCGGTTGGTCAGTACCGCAACCAGAATAATGACCAGTGAAAGCGCAATATTGAAGCTGAATAAAATGTCGAGCAGAATCGGCGGCATGGGCAGGATCACCATGCCCATAATGGCCAGCAGAACCAAAGGTACGCCTAAGCCCTGGCTCAATTGCTGAAGCCGGGATTTATCAACACGCTGTAGATATTCTGTTAACACCATAACGAGACGTTCTCAATAACCGATTTTTGACACTAAAGGTCGCTTACAGGGACTACTTCAATCCCCGTGCCAGCTTTTAGACTGTCTCGTTCAAGTGCTCGAATTATCACCAGCGGTGTGGTTTATGACTTAGAAGCCGGCATGACCGGCCTTAAGTCTGGGTTCAGTAAGGGCTAGTAACGCATATCAGGCGGAATGGGCAGATTACGATTGAGTGGTTTGGGTCGTTTGGCTTTACCGGCCTTGTATTTCTTAAGCTGGAAAACATAGGCCAGTACCTGGGCCACTGCCATAAACAGCTTGTGCGGAATTTCCTCATCCACTTCGGTAGTGTAATAAATCGCCCGGGTCAGCATCGGAGAAGGAATTAACGGCACATCATGGGCGGTGGCAATTTTTCGGATATGCATTGCCAGTTCATCGGATCCCTTGGCAATAACAACAGGAGCGCGCAAGCCGTGCTCGTCATATTTCAGCGCTACAGAGTAATGGGTCGGGTTGGTAACGACCACATCCGCCTTGGGCACTTCCTGCATCATTCGACGGGCAGCGGCCTGATATTGCAGTTTACGGATCCGCCCTTTTACCTGCGGATCACCTTCTGAGTTTTTGCGCTCATCCTTAACCTGCTGCTTGGTCATTTTCATTTGTTCATTGTGCTTATAAGACTGGTAAGGCACATCAAACAGCGCAATGGGGATCATCCCCAGGGTCAGCAGAAAAAACGCCCACTCAATCATATCCAGGGCATGGAAAATATTCAGCGGGTAGATTTCCTGATCCAGGTGCAGCGCCTCATCCTGAAATAAAGACAGCGCGAAAAGGGCCATGGCGCCTATGACTATAAATTTGGCGAAGGCTTTTAACAGCTCTACCAGCCCGTTCACCCCAAACATCCGCTTAATGCCGCTTAACGGGTTTAGCTTGGAGAATCTTGGCGCCGCAGAATACCAGGTAAAGTTATAGCCGCCGAGCGCAATAGAGCCATAAATACCGGCAATCATAGTTACCAGCATAAACGAGATCACCGGCGTACTGACTTCAGTAATAGCAACCCCCCAGGCGGAAAACATATGGGTAGGATCGTAGGTTTCGTCCCGCGAAAGGGTGAACATCCTACTGGCGATAGCAAACAGCGCATCGGCAATAAAACTGCCAAATAACAACAGCATCAGACTGCTTGCCACCAGCACCAACGTAGTCGACAGCTCTTTAGAACGCGCAATTTGCCCTTTGCTGCGGGCATCCTGGAGTCGTTTCCCCGTGGGGTCTTCTGTTTTTTCTGATGAATCCGCCATGGTCGCTCAGCCTTATCAGCTCGGACAAATCAATAGCAGCTCACACATAAACTGTTGAGCCCGTTGCCATTGATTAGCAAAGTGAGTGGAAAAATTATCCAGCGTTAACCAGATAATGATTAAGCCCATAATCTGCGCTATGGAAAAACCAATACTGAAGATGTTGAGCTGTGGTGCGGCCTTGGTCATTACGCCAAATGCCAGATTAACTATCAGCAGCGAAATAATCGGGGCCAGCGCCAGGGTTAGCGCTGCAACAAACATCCAGCCGGCCCAGTGAGCAATATCGCGCAGTTGTTCCGCCGCAAACCAGGCTTCGCCAATGGGAAAAGCCTGAAAACTCATGACGATCATTCTGATCATGGCCAGGTGTCCGTCCATCCCCCAGAATAAAAGCGTGGCGAGAATAAGGTAAAACTGACCTACCGCCGGGACGTTTATGCCATTTACCGGATCAACAATACTGGCAAACCCTAAACCGGTTTGCATCGCAATGACCTGGCCCGCCAGCACAAACGTGTTCAGTACCATCATCGACAAAAAGCCCACGGCTATGCCAATCAACAGTTGCTGGATACCTATTACGAAAGTGCCTAAATCAACCAGTTGGGTAATGGGTGTGGGCGGTACTACCGGCATGATCACCAGTGTCATTAAAATGGCCAGCAGTGCTTTGAGTTGCGGCGGTATGGATTTGGCACTCAGGCCTACCATAGCGGCAAACATCCCGCTGATGCGCATAAATGGCAGCATTAAATCAGCCAGAAACTGATTCACCGCAGCCAGTTCGACTTCCATTTAGCCCACCACCTGTGGAATTTGCTCAACCATATGAAAGGTAAAGTCCATCAGCTTCTGAACCAGCCAGTTACCGCCCCAGCTAAGCGCCAGAAGCGTTACAATTAAGCGCGGCAGGAAACTCATGGTTTGTTCGTTAATTGACGTAGCCGCCTGAAATACCGCGACCACCAACCCCACAATCATGCTGGGCACAATCACCGCCGATACCAGCAGGATAACCATAAACATGGACTCCCGCAGAATTTCAACAAAAACCTCTGGGCTCATGGCGTTACACTCCCATTCCGAAACTGGTGGCCAGGGTGCCAAAAATCAGATTCCAGCCATCTACCAGCACAAATAACATTAGCTTAAAAGGCAGCGACACGATCATCGGTGATAGCATCATCATCCCCATCGCCATCAGAATTGATGCGACCACCAGGTCAATAATCAAAAACGGTATAAACAGCATAAAACCAATCTGAAAGGCCGTTTTTAATTCACTGGTTACAAACGCCGGAATAAGAATATTCAGCGGCACATCGGTTGGATCGGCGTACTTATCTTCTTCGCCGGCAATCGACACGAAGGTTTCTAAATCTTTAACCCGGGTTTGCGATAACATAAAGGCCCGCATAGGTCCTTTGGCCTGTTCAAAAGCCTCCATGGAAGTCATTTCTTCCTCGAGATAAGGCTGTAAGGCGCGAACATTAATTTCATCGAAAACCGGCGTCATAATGAATAACGACAAAAACAGGCTGACACCTACCAGGATCTGGTTGGACGGTGACTGCTGCAATCCGATAGCCTGACGCAAAATTGACAGCACCACGATAATCCGCGTAAACGAGGTCATCATCATGACAAATGCCGGGATCAGACTCAGCGCCGTCATGATAAACAGCGCCTGCAGGGTCATGGTGTAATCCTGAGTACCGTCGCCGTTGTTAGTTACGGTAACTGCGGGAATACCTTGCTGTGCAATAGCCGGCAGCGACAACATCAGGCCGCCCAACACAATCATGACAATCACTTTCATTTTATTTGTCATCGTTGTGTTCCTTCATTGCCGGATTCATTTTTTGCGCCATGGCCTGCACCAGTTTCTGTTTAAAAGCGGCGCCACCACCACTGCTACCCGTTCCGCTGACAGATTCAAGGGGATGTTCAAGTTTACTGAGATGGTTGATGTTTTGTGCAGTCACGCCTATCAGGTGCTGTTCATCGCCTACCTGCAATACCATCACCCGTTCGCGGGTACCGGCTGATAAGCTGGCAACGACTTTTAACTGGCCGGAACTGCCGGGAGTGACATTAAACCGACGCATGACATAAGCAAGGGAAAAAATAATCGCCACAATCAGCAGCAATGATAGAAAAATTGACAGTACTGAGCTGGGATTGGTGATGGAATTGGCGGCCTGCGCCTCAGCACAATACAGGGTTGAAACCAGGGAGACAAAGCATCCCCCTGTTTTGAAAGGAAATTTACCTGAGCTTTTTGATTCTCTCGATTTGACTAATAACATCCGTTAACCGAATCCCGAACTTGTCGTTGACCACTACTACTTCTCCATGAGCAATCAGCGTGCCATTTACAAGAACATCTAACGGTTCACCTGCTACCCGGTCGAGTTCGACTACCGAGCCCTGGTTTAATTGCAGCAGGTTACGGATACTGATCTGGCTGCGGCCGACTTCCATGGAAATCGTCACCGGGATGTCCAGTATCGTATCGAGTTTCTTTTTCTCTTCCTGGGTGATGGGCGCGTCATCAGACAGTTCGTCAAGTTCAGCTACGCGGACGCCTTCGTCACCCCCTTCGCCTTCGGATTCAGCATCGGCCTGTTCAGCCATGGCTGCAGCCCAATCGTCCATACCGTCTTCTTCACTCATGATCTCGCCTCTTATTACTTAACTTGACTTGCGATTATAAATCTTCTTCTAACACCTGCAGCTCAGCATCGTTATCAATGATGCGGCCACCACGGGTGAGTAACTGTAACTCAGACTTCACGGAGGTGGGTCTGGGTATCTTCTCGGCAATCTTCAATGCCAGGTTTTCTCTGGACCGTCCGAGTTTTGCCCGGAAGGTCGGTAAATCCTCAATCAGCACCGTAATATGCTCGGGCATTTCGATTGGAATAATGTCACCGGGTTTGAAGTTCATGACATCCCGTAACGATACTTCAAAGTCCAGCATGTGCGTGCTCAGTTCCACATGCACATCCATGATCTCGTCCCGCAGCGCTTTACTCCAGCGCAGGTCGGTGTCTTCCTTGTCACTTTGTACACCAGCATCGAGTAATTCCCGAATCGGCTCCAACATGGAATAAGGCAATGAAACGTGGAAATCACCACCGCCGCCGTCCAGCTCAATATGAAACGAACTGATCACCACCACTTCCGTGGGACTGACAATATTGGCCATGGCCGGGTTAACTTCCGAGTCAAGGTACTCAAATGACACGTCCATTACCGGTGCCCAGGCTTCTTTATAGTCTTCAAAGATGATCTTCAGCAGCATCTGAATGATCCGACGCTCGGTTGGCGTAAATTCGCGCCCTTCAATTTTGGCGTGGTAGCGACCATCCCCCCCAAAGAAGTTATCGACCAGAATAAACACCAGGCGGGCTTCCATAGTAATCAGGCCAGTGCCTTTTAAGGGTCTGAAACGCACCATATTCAGGCTGGTGGGAACAAACAGAGTATGAATGTACTCACCGAACTTTATCATCTGGATGCCGTTTATCGACACTTCAGCGCTGCGGCGCATCATATTAAACAGGCTGACCCGTAAATGGCGGGCAAATCGTTCATTCACAATTTCCAGGGTCGGCATACGGCCACGAACGATACGATCCTGAGATGAAAAGTCATACTCGAGCGCCGATGAGTCGCCCGGCTCATGGGTGACTTCTTCTTCCTCGACGTCATCTACCCCGTGGAGTAGTGCATCAATTTCATCTTGTGATAATAAATCGCTCACAGCGAACTCCTGCTATTGCATAACAAAGTCGGTAAACAGTACCCGTTCAACCACTTCACCACCGGCAATGTCTTTCAGCGCGTTCTGCACCGCTTCCAGAGCATTGTCTCTTAGTTCAATTTTACCCGGTTCCGTAACCAGATCGTCAGCGTTACTGGCGCTGAAGGTTTGCAGCAAGGTCCCTTCGATTAAAGGAATATGCGTTTTAGCCTTCTCTTCGTTATCGGTACCGCGCACCATTAACTGAACCTTAATCTGTACCAGCCTGTCACGCCCGGAGCCTGGCACGTTAAATACGATTGGTCGCGGCATCGCTACATACAGCGCAGTACCAACACTGGCATTGGCATCCGGCACGGCCGCCACCTGACCACCACCCTCGGCTGCCAGTTCTTCTGCAGCTGTGGGCTCATCACCACCGGCAAACAAGAAGAAATAGGCTGCACCACCACCGCCAATCAGCACGACGGCAATAATGATAATCAGCATCAGCTTGCTTTTCTTACCACCGGTTTCTTCAATCTGTAACTCTTCTTCAGCCATTCTCTAACCACTCTCACCAACACAAATTAGGCGTATTATGTCTGCTCACCAGTAAATGGCAACGGCAAACCACAGCTTTTCATTAAACATAGTCGTCAATCAGGCCGTTTGCAGGTCTGACAACATGGGTTTCCTGACTTTTAGCCTCGTCTTCACCCGACTCATTAAAGCCGCCGCCGGGTTGGTCGGCAAATTCTCCATCGCCGGCTTCGCCACTGTTTTGCTGACTGACAAATGACTCACCTAAATTCAACCCCTGCTCCGAAAACATATCCCTTAGCCGTGGCATCGCCTCGTTGAGTGCTTCTTTTGCCTGCTGCGACTGCACCACAAAGCTTACTGAAGCGCTATCGCCGGATACATTCAGGCGGATCTGCATGCTGCCCATTTCCGGCGGATCAAGGCGAATCTCAGCCATCGACTGGCGGCCATTTACCATCCAGCGGATCTTTTCAGCGATTTGCTGTTGGCCCTGGGTCTGCTGCACATTCACCGGTTTATCAAACACCGATTGTTGCTGCATGGACTTGAGGCTATCGCCATGCTGCTGGCGCGTTTCGTGAACCAGGACATCCCTGGCAACGGTAACCAGTTCGTTCAGTTGCTGTTCCTGCCCCTGACTCATGCCGGCCATGGATGCCAGTTGGGTCAGTTGCTGAACATCCTGCATCACCGGCAGCACGATGTTCTGAGTGCTTTGCGGCGCGATATCCTGTGCCACTTGTTGTACTAAAGCGGCTAAATCAAGACCCGGTTGATGGCCTTGCTTTAATTGCGAGCGCATTTCTTCAAGGCCAGTGGTTAGCTGACTGCGCATCTGACTGAGCTGCGTGTCTGTGAGGGCCGGGTTGGCCTTACTGGCACTGTCGGTTATCACCTGAGCCAGTTCCTGTAAGGTTTTATCGGTACTGTCGCTGAGTATCGCAGCCAAACCGTCCATGTCTGTCACTTTCGTAGCTGCACTTTCGGTAGCGGGTTTCGTCTCGGCTTTGCCAGTGTCTGCGCCTTGCTCAACCTGACGCATCAGGCTTACCAACAGTGTAGCCTGATGCACTAACGCTTCATCCGTTGCCTCGGCCACGACCACCGGCTCTTCAGCCAGTTGCACGTTTGCGGCGACTATGTCAGATAACAAGCCCGGTTCACTGCCAGACTCAGCCTCGCCCGGGCTGGTGTCAGCGGATGTGCTGCGGCGTTCATTGGGTAATCCCTGCAGCAGTGCCATGGCCAGTGCCACCAGATTTTCTTCTGTCAGTTGCGCTTCATCCACTGGCTTTTCTGCTGTTGGCACTTCAACGGGGGTTATCTCTGCCATGGCCAGCTTTGCCAATGCCGACGGGCCGGCCTCGTCCACAGTTGAGCTTTCTTGCGGTTCAGCCCCCGCTTTAATTTGTTTTACCAGGGTGAGCAAGTCAGATAACACCTGCTCAGCCCCACGCATTTGTTGTAGCGGTGATGCCTGTATATCGGTCGGCAAGTCTGCTGGCAAAATGCTATTCAACCAGTCCTGTAATTGAGCTAATACATCGCCGTCTATGGGTTTGCCTATTTCTGTTGGCAACATGCTGATAATGTCTTCAGCACTGACCTCTTCTTCAGAGGATGCAGATTTATCGCTGGCCGGGGATAATTTATCCTGTAAGGCTCGCACCGCATCTACCAGCGCCAGATAATCGGGTTCTCCTTCGCCCTGAGTGGCTGTATTGCCCCCCAGTAACAAAGCTATGTCGGCAAATTCACTGTCTGGCAAAGCGATGTTATCGGTGTGCGCTGGCACCGTTTGGCTGGCAGAAACCTGAGCCTCGGCCTCCGCCGCCTGTTTTTCGCCGCCCTCGGCCACTTTGTCCGGCATGGCGTTTGACTCGCCTTTGAGATTCTCTTGTGGCCCCGCGGCTTTCTCTGCTTTCGGGGGAAGCGCTGCGTGTTCATCAGTGGCTGGCTTCGCGGCCGGGGTGTCATTGTCCTCAGCGGGGGCAGACTCTTTGGGGTTTTTGCTTTTTACCTTAGCGATTTCTTCCTCGCCACGCTGACGGTCCAGTACATCCTGGAAGGTACTGGTTACCGAGGTGTCCTTGGTCGGCTTTACCGGGACTGACTGACCGGACTCAACCGGTAATACTGACTCTCTGGTTTGAGCCTGATCACGGACGGCAGCGCTTTCCGGCAATGTTTCCGGGAAGGCGGCAATTTGTGATCGTTGCGTGGCAAGCTGTTGCATCATAACCGAGTCCTCAATACCTAACTGCTTGAATTTGATGTGTTGTTACATCAGTATTAGTCGCTTCAGTAAAGAAATTGCAAAGAGTGTTCCACTTTTTTGACAGGAGCTGTTCAGGAGATCGAGCGGCGCAGTAACCGTTGCGTTGCCAGCTCATCCATCATCTGCTGTTCAATACGGTTATCAATAACCTGCAGAGTCTGGTCTTTCTTTTCAATGAGCTTTTCCACGGCCTGCCGACGGCGTTGTTGTGCCAGCCATTGGGTGCGACGTTGATCGGCGGCCATTTTACACTGGCCAATCACGTGGCCCTGCTGCTCACAGGCTTTATCCAGTTTAGCCACAAAAGACAGGCGTTGCTGATAGTGGTGAGCCTTTACGCCGCCACTGCCTTCCTGTTGAAGCTGGCGCACATAATCCATCCGGTACTGTTGTAAGCTGGTCAGTTTGGCGCGCTGTTGCTGATGGTAATCCTGCGCCAGTCGAAAGGCGTTTAAGGCCTTTTTTTCCTTTTCCAGTTCCATCCTGAGAACCGTGGCAAGTTGCTCCAGCGAGCGGGTGACATCTGTTCGGGCCATCAGATTTACCCTTTACCTAAGCCGCCAGCCAGCTTACTCATGGCTTCAAGACTCTCATCATAGGGCGTACTCTGTTTCATGCCTTGTTGCAGCAAGGCTTTGATGGCTGGCTCGGCATTAATGGCTAGGTCAACCCGGGCATCAGTACCGCGGGTGTAAGCGCCAAGTGTAATAAGGTCACGGTTTTGCTGATAAGTTGAATACACCTGACGGATTCGACGGGCCTCAAACAAATGCTCTTCACTGACAACCTGCGGCATGACCCGGCTGATAGAAGCCTCTATGTCTATCGCCGGATAATGGCCACTCTCGGCCAGCGCACGAGACAGCACAATGTGACCGTCAAGAATGGCCCGTGCCGAGTCTGCAATAGGATCCTGCAGGTCATCGCCTTCCGTTAAGACCGTATAAAAAGCGGTAATTGACCCCTGATTTTCACCGCCGTTCCCCGCCCGCTCTACGAGTGCAGGTAAGCGGGCAAACACCGAAGGCGGATAGCCTTTTGTTGCCGGCGGTTCGCCTACCGCCAGGGCGATTTCCCGCTGTGCCATAGCATAACGGGTCAGGGAATCGATTAATAAAAGGACATTCATGCCCTGGTCACGAAAATATTCGGCAATGGTAACGGCCGTTTCACACCCTTTTAAACGCATTAACGGCGACGTATCGGCTGGAGCTGCCACGACTACCGCGCGCTGACGTTCATCTTCGGTGAGAATATCGTGAATAAATTCTTTTACTTCACGGCCCCGTTCACCCACCAGACCAACCACCACGACATCTGCCTTCGCACCGCGGGTCATCATGCCTAACAGCACACTTTTACCCACACCACTACCGGCAAATAATCCCATGCGCTGCCCTACGCCGACAGTAGTAATAGCATTAATGGCACGCACGCCTACGTCCATGGGTTCGGCAATAGTGCGTCGAGCCAGCGGGTTGATAGGCGGTTTCGTTGTAGGCACCCGTTCGGTAGCCTCAATGGGACCCAGTCCATCCAGTGGCTGCCCATTGCCATCTACCACGCGGCCAAGCATTCCCAGTCCGACGGCCAGACCACTGTCACGGTTAAGTGGCAATACCCGCGAGCCGGGTACAATCCCGCGCACCGCTTCAGTGGGCATTAAATAAGTGATGTGATCGCCAAATCCCACCACCTCAGCTTCAATTTCGCCATCGATGGTTTGGACCATGCACTGACTTCCGACGGGTAATTGACATCCCACCGCCTCGAGGGTCAGGCCAATGCCCCGGACCAGCTTACCGGCCGCCACCACCGGTGGCGAGGGCACCTGTTTCTGGAGTTGTTGCAGATGAGATAGCAGGCTAACTGTCATCAGATAAGCCCTGCTCCAGCAGGAATTTATCAAGCACATTGCGGCTGCGCCGTTCAATGGAGAGATCCACCGCATTGTGTTGGGTAACAATGTCGCAGCCACCGCGTTCAAGACCCGGAGTATCTATCAACGTCCAGCCACGCTCTTTGATAATGTCGGCACCAAAATGCGCCTGCACCAGCGCGATATCCTCGGGGTGCATATGGATACTGTAATGGTTTTCCTCAACAGGCAGTGCTTTAAGCCCTTCACTGAGTGCCTGCAGAATAATGTCTTCGTTGGTTCTGACTTCGGTTCTGACCACGGCGCGGGCCAGCGCCACGGCCAGCTTAACCACTTCTTTGCGAACCTGTTCATCCACCTTGCTTAATGGCGCATGGAGCTGGGCTACCAGCGACTCCCATAGTTCGGTTTGCTGAGTAATTTGGGCCTGACCTTGCTCAAGACCCTGCTCAAGTCCGGCCTGATGGCCACTGGCCAGTCCTTCCTCATGCCCTTCAGCCTGACCTTCGGCTTTGCCTTCATCGTAACCGGTTTGCTTGCCTTCGCCATACCCCTCTTCATAGGCAGCCTGGCGAATGGCTTCTATTTCCTCGGCGGTAGGCGGCTTAATTTCTTCCGGCTCTTCCGGCGGTTCATATTTCCAGTCACTGCGGCGATTGAGCGCATTGGTTTTGCCGTCGTCAATGGTGTCCTGCTCATCCACATGTGGAAGATCCCAACCCTTGGCGTCTTCAAGCTCGGCAACCGAAAATGATTTATAGGATTTCATACATTACCCTGTTAGAGGAACTCTTCGCCGCCACCGCCGCCAAGCATAATTTCACCTGCGTCGGCCAGTCGGCGTGCCACAGACAGAATCTCTTTCTGGGCCGTTTCCACTTCACTGATCCGCACCGGCCCCATAGCTTCGAGGTCATCGGTGAGCATTTCAGCAGCACGCTTGGACATGTTGTTGGTAATTTTGTTTTTGAGTTCTTCGTCAGCGCCTTTAATGGCTTTAAGCAACGAGTCTTGCTGCACTTCGCGCAGAATCGCCTGAATGCCGCGGTCGTCTACGTCGACCAGGTTGTCGAAGACAAACATCAGATCCTGAATTTGCTGGCTCAGTTCTTCGTCCTGTTCGCGGATAGCATCCATCAACTGCCCTTCGATATTGGTATCGAGGTAGTTCATGATATCGGCGGCAGACTTCAGGCCGCCCATTTTGGCTGCCTGGGTACCGGCCTGACCGGCAAACTGTTTCTCCATGATCTCGTTGAGTTCCTGCAATGCCGCAGGCTGAACTTCTTCGAGGTTGGCAACCCGCATTAATAAGTCCAGACGCACTTTTTCCGGGAACTGCGACAAAATTTCGGCGGACTGCTCCGGCTCAAGGTACGACAGGACAATGGTCTGGATCTGCGGGTGTTCGTTGCGAATAATACTGGCCACCTGCTTGGAGTCCATCCATTTGAGCGAGTCGAGGCCTTTAGCCCCGGAGCCCATCAGGATCTGGTCAATCAGATTAGCGGCTTTATCTTCACCCAACGCAGCGGTTAACGCCCGTTTCACAAAGTCCTGACTCTGGAAACCAATGGTTGAGTAATTTTGAATTTCTTCAATAAAGTGTTTATGCACAGACGTAATTTTCGCCTGGGTCATATCATCGATGCGGGCCATGGCCGCACCAAGTTTTTGCACCTGTTTAGGCTCCAGATGTTTGAGGATCTGGGCGGCATCTTCTTCCGACAGGCTCAGTAGCAGGATCGCGGCTTTCTCAACGCCTTCAAGCTTGCTTACGTCGTAGGTTTGTTCTTCTTGTGTGGCCAGTTCTTCTGCCATCTCACGACCCCTTAATTACTCATCCTGCAGCAACCAGCCCTTCACTACCTGGGCAGATAGTTCAGGTTCATTGGCTACCAGTGCGCGTACCGCTTTTAATACATCTTCATCTTTATGCAGATCCGGTAACATTAACGAGCCGTCCGGCGCAAAGCCAACCTGGCCAGCATCAAACTCACTGGACAGCATGTTAATGGTATCATCACCGAGATCCAATCCTTCATCAGCATCGAAGTCGTCACCGGCCTGGCTGTCTGCCGGATTAATCAGTTTCGACAGCATTGGTCTGATAACAGCAAAGATCAGGGTGATTACAACCAGCCCACCCATGACCCATTTAAGTATAGGCATAAAGAAGGGTTGTTCCCACAGTGGCAGCTCTTCTATATCGCCGGCGTCAATGCGACTAAACGGCATACTGACCACTTCAAGGCTATCGCCACGAGTGACATCGAAGCCAATGCCGCCTTGCAGCAGGCGACGAATACTGAGTAACTCTTCCTGACTCCGGGCTTCGCTGTTAACGGTGCCGTCTTCAGCGGTGCTTTGCTGATAGTCCACCGCCACCGAGACGCTCAGACGGCGGATCACGCCGGTTTGTTGCTTGGTATGGCTGATAGTGGTGTCGAGTTCATAGTTGCGGGTTGATTCTTTAGTGGTACGGCCGGGGACCGGCGCAACCTGGCCATTGCCCAGCGCGTTTTCGGGAATATTAGCATCCAGTGGCGGCTGATTGCTGATAGCGCCGGGAATGCCAGCGGCAACCGAACCCACAGAGTTTTCCTCAACCACCATTTCACTGCGCACTGCTGGTAAATCAGGATTATAACGACGCTGAGTTTGCTCTACCGCGGTAAAGTCCATACTGACATCCACCTGAGCCGTGTAATTACCAATGCCCAGCACCGGGATCAGAATGGCATCAATCTTTTCCTGATACTCGCTTTCACGCTGACGTTCAATTTCATACTCTTTGCGCGCTCTGGCGCTGACAGAATTCTGCGAGCCGGAGTTCAGTAAGCGGCCGTTACTGTCGGTTACGGTCACTCTGTCTGGTTCCATGCCCTGCACTGCCGAAGCCACGATATCAACCACTGCGTCAACTTCTTCACCGGTTATCGCCGAGCCGCGGTTTGCGGTTAATACTACCGTGGCGCTGGCCTTTTTCTCGCGACGAGCGAACACATTTTCTTTAGGGAGTGCCAGTAACACGCGCGCTTTTTTAATACTGGCCATATCTTCAATGGTATTGGCTACCTGCATTTCGCGGGCATGCTTCAAACGTTCCATCTCAACGCGCTGGGAAACACCAAAGCCCATATCCTGCATGATGATGTCGCTGCCAGCCTGCTCGGCCTGAGCCAGACCTTCGCGGCTCATACCCAGTTTAATTTTCTGATACTCATCCACCCGCACGTGGACAATATTGCCTTCCAACTGGTATTCAATCTGGTTAGCATCGAGGTAATCGAGGGTTTCGATCAGTTCTTCGGTGTCCATTTTGGCCAGCGGACGATAGTCAGGCTCCTGAATAAATAACACCACAAATATGGCAATCGCCACACTGATAACCAATACCACAACCAATGTCATCTGGCGGACCATATCGGTACTGCCAATGGTGTCCATAAAACCGGATTTTTGCTCGTTATCCGAATCACCTGAGTCGGATACGGCCAGATTTGTTCCCGTTGCTTCAGCCACAGTCAGTTACTCCACTACACCGGCATATTCATGATTTGCTTGTACGCTTCCAGCACCTTGTTGCGCACCTGCACGGTGGCCTCAAACGCAATGCCCGACTTCTCTTTGGCCAGCATTACTTCAGCCAGACTGAGGGATTTGTCGCCCATTTCAAAACGTTGAGTCATTTCTTTGGATTCGAGCTGCATACTGTTGACCTTCTCAACAGCATTGCCCAGCATCGCGGCAAAATCGCTTTTTGAAGTATTTAACTCTGTACTGACCTCAAGATTCTGCGGTGGATTAACGTCCAGACGAGTTTGCGCGATCATAGCCTGCATTTCCTGATACAAACTGTTGGCTTTAACGTCCATAACGGCTCCTGATGTGTGTTGATTGCCTGTCCGGTAGTGCCGGATTTATGGCTTTAATAGTACTTACAGGGATCTACAGCAAGGACCAGACCAACTTTTATTATTTATAATTATCAGTAGGTTACTAATTTATGCCAAATTTATGACGGCAAGTCAGCATGGCTGAGATAAACACTTTGAAAGAAAGATAGAACAGGGCGCTGAATGAGCGCCCTGTGGAGTGTCAGGATGTAATGGGGATCAGGCCGGTACTTCAATGCCCTGTTCCCGCATACGCGCCAGCTTGTAGCGCAGTGTACGGGGGCTGATGCCGAGCTTTTCGGCCACGTCCTTGCGTTTCCCTTTGCAGGAGGCCAGCGTATCCAGAATAATCTGATGCTCCTGATACCGCAGCTCTGAGCCTAAGCGACTGTCATCTTCTTCATAGTCCGCTTCACTCGCCGAATTAAATGTCTGTCCGTTCATCGGTTCTATCATCAGGTCGCTGGCGTCTATCAGGTCTGACTCACATAAAATCAGCGCCCGCTGACAAACATTCTCCAGTTCACGAACATTGCCCGGCCAGCTGTGTTGCAATAATTTACTGCGCGCTGACGCGCTCAATTTATATTGCCCCAGTCCTTGCTGGGCAGCATGGCGGTTGAGTAAGTGTTCAGCCAGAGGAATGATATCCCCTACCCGTTGTGCTAATGGCAACCAGGTGATTGGAAACACATTTAAGCGGTAATATAAATCCTCGCGAAAATCGCCCCGGGCCACCGCTTCTTTAAGGTCGCGGTTACTGGTGGCTATCACTCTGACATCCAGTTCAATGGTTTTGCGCGCGCCCAGTCGCTCCACTTCTTTTTCCTGCAGAACGCGTAATAGCTTGGCTTGCAAGGCAAGGTCCATTTCGGTAATTTCGTCCAGCAATAAGGTACCGCCCTGAGCCTGCTCAAACTTGCCAGGACAGGCCTGTATCGCACCGGTGAAGGCGCCTTTCTCGTAACCAAACAAGGTCGCTTCCAGCATGTTTTCAGGGATTGCGGCACAGTTTATTGCCACAAACGGCGCCTGACTGCGCTGGGAATTGTCGTGGATATAGCGCGACAGAACTTCTTTACCCGAGCCGCTTGGACCCAACACCATGACCGTCGCTTCAGAACGGGCCACTTTCCGAGCCAGTTGCAGCAGTTCCAGACTGCCTGAATCGCCCACAATCGGTTGACGGGATTCCACTTTCTGCGCCGGTGCATAACGACCCACTAAATTCAGCAGTACTTCGGGCGCGAATGGCTTAGACAAATAATCCGTTGCACCGTCGCGCATGGCGCTGACAGCATCATCTACCGTGGCATAAGCGGTCATCAGCAACACCGGTAAGTTGGCGTCTTTACTCTTAATGGCTTTTAACAGCGCCAGGCCGTTCATTTCTCCCATTTGAATATCACTGACCACAATATCTACCGGCTGCTTGCTGAGCAGCATGATGGCTTGCTCTGCTGAATCGGCGGCGACCACCTGATACTCAGCCAGTAACAGCGTATCAACCAGCGCTTCGCGCAGGCCTGCATCATCTTCGACGATCAGTACGGTTGTTTTTGGCATGGGTTATTCCTCTTGATTCGCGTCGGCAATTACCATTTCACTGGCAAATGCGCGGGGTAACATAATTGAAAAGCAGGCGCCTTCATCGGCCAGGTTTTCGACCTGAATACTGCCCTGATGCGCTTTTACCACCGACTGCACTACCGCCAGCCCAAGGCCGGTGCCGTGGGTTTTGGTGGTGTAGAATGGCTCGAATATTTTTTGCTTCAGTGCGTCAGACACGCCAGGCCCCTGGTCGCTGACGGTAACGCACAGCCAGCGATTGTGCACACTGAACTGCACGGTGACGTCGCTCCCCTTGGGACTTATCTGGCTGGCATTCTGAATAAGGTTAAGCAGTGCGCCCTGCAAGGCCGTTAAGTTACCCGTGATAGAAGCATTGATATGCTGGCCCTTAAAAATGACGACTTGATCCAGGCCCTGCGTGATGGTTTGTGCCGTGGGCGCAATTGCCTCATACAACTGTTCAACCGAAATGTCGTTCACCACCTGTTGCTCGCCGCTTTTAGCAAACAGCAACATATCATTGACCTGGCTTTCCAGTTCTTTGAGTCTGTCCTGGAGTTTGTGTGCAAACTGCACACCGGATTCTGGCTGTAAATTTTTGCGCGTCAGATTGGCGGCATAGAGCATCGCTGCAGATAACGGAGTGCGGATTTGGTGAGCCAGCGAAGCCACCATTTTCCCCAGTGATGATAAGCGCTGCAAATGGCTCAATCGCGCCTGCAACTGACGGGTTTCGGTTAGATCGGTCAGCACAATAAGCTGACCTGGCTCATTCACCAATGGCGTAATGGACAACTTAACCCGGCGCCCATCAAATAATGACACTTCGTGTCCATCATCGGCTCTGGGTTTAAACGAACGGGCGATAATGGTTCGCCATAATTCCCCTTCCAGAGGTTCGCCGAGTAACAAAGACGCCTGTTCATTGGCTTGCCGAACATACCCTTTGCCATCCAGTACGATGACACCGGCCGGCATTACCTGTAACAGGTGACTTAAACGCGATGCCTGCTGACGTAAAGAGTCGAGTTCCTGCTGTTGTGATTGTGCAGTTTCGCGTACCAGCGATAAATCTGCCGCCGCCGGATGGCTTTTAGGGGATTCTATCGATACTTCTTCTACGGTATTGGCAACACGACTATTTAATGCCATACGTTCCTCGTCAATTTGCAGACACTTGTTAGACTGGGAAGGATTTTGCATTAGTCGTGCCAGAAATTTACACTTAAATTTCAGAAGCTTAGAATTAAAACAGAGGCATTTACGCTGTCAATATTATGACAAGCGGAGGATTAGGGCTGAACGGCAAACAAAAAGAGCCAACCAGGACGGTTAACTCTTTGAAGGCGAATAGGGGTTAGTCGCGCTGAATATTATACTTACGCATCTTTTCAACCAGCGTGGTACGACGCATACCCAGTTTATCGGCCGCCCGGGCAACGACCCACTCCTGCTGATCCAGAGCTTGTTGAATAAGATTAATTTCCAGCTCTGAAAGATACTCTTTAAGGTTAACCCCTTCATCGGGTAAATAACCGTTGATAGCAGGCTCGGGCTCTGAGGTATCATCGTCTAGGGAAGCAGACTCTGCAAACAGTTCATTAAAAGCCTCGCGCTCTAACACTTCTTCCGGATAATCCGGCTCAAAGCGTTCCATATCACCATACTGGTATTTGGCTGGCAGATCCTGTACATCGACAATCTGACCCGGAAACAGGATCATCAGTCGTTCAACCAGGTTCGACAATTCCCGGACATTCCCCGACCAGGGATGCTCCATCAGCGAACTGATAGCCCGCTCGGTAAACTTAACCGGGGCCACACCATCGCCCTGAATTCGGCTAATGAGTTCTTGTAATAACAGCGGTATATCTTCGCGGCGTTCGCGTAAGGCCGGGCTATCAATAGGAAATACGTTCAGCCGGTAATATAAATCTTCACGAAATTTATCATCGGCGATCATTTTTTCTAAATCGCGGTGCGTGGCAGCAATGATTCGCACGTCACATTGCAATGGCCGGTTGCCGCCCACTCTCTCGAACATTCTTTCCTGCAGCACGCGCAATAACTTAACCTGCATTTGCAGCGGCATATCGCCGATTTCATCGAGAAACAGCGTACCGCCCTCTGCCAGTTCAAAGCGGCCTTTACGGGCACTGATAGCCCCGGTAAACGCACCTTTTTCGTGGCCAAATAGCTCACTTTCCAGTAACTCGCCCGGGATAGCGCCACAGTTAACCGGAATAAACGGGCCGTCTTTGCGCTCTGATAAAAAATGCACGTTACGGGCTACCACTTCTTTACCGGTACCGGATTCACCCAGAATCAGTACCGTTGCGTCGGTAGGAGCCACCTGCTCCACCAGCCGGCGTACGCCCTGAATTTGCTCGCTCTTGCCCACCAAACTTCGGAATAGCCGGGTTTTAGTGGGTACCGCGCCATTGCGCACCGGGTGACTACGAATGTATTCCTGGCAGCGGTGAATCGCCTGGGTCAGTGATGGATAAGTAATCGGTAACGTGATATGACCCACCAGGTTCCCCACGTTGAGGCTGGGTTGGTCTGCCATATTGATTGCTACAAACGGATGCTGGGGATAAGTTTTGACTAGCGTCAGGGCGTTGTTGCCGGTCTCTACATCGAGGATCACCGCTACGGGCGATTTATTCTCCAGCAAGGCTTGCGCTTCAGACACCGAAAGCGAAACACACGGCTCCCCTAAAAATGTCAGGATCGTGTGCAGATTCTGTTTTAATGCATTGTTATCACTAACAAGCAATATATCCTTCATTCAGTCCCCAAACGCTATTGTTATATTTACTAGTTTATACCAAACCACGGTTTTGTGTGTGCGACTGTCAAAAATCGGACACATTTTTTGCCATCATCAACCTGGCCTGCCATTCGGACTGGTCAATATTAAATGATTTGGCAGCGATACAGCCTGGCGGCCGAAACCAAGGGTTGATAATACCGACTTGCATAGATAAGCATGCAATTTGGTATAGAGCGCTTTGGCAATTGTAGCGGTAACAATGTGAATCGCAATGAAAAAAGCGGATTATTGACAATAAAAAAGGCAGGTAAACCTGCCTTTGTTCTAAATTTGTTCGATTTAGTTATTCAACAAACTGAGCACCTGCCCCTGTTGTTGATTAGCCTGCGCCTGAACGGTCAGCGCCGCTTGATTTTGCACGTCGTTAGCCGCTTGCTGGGAGCTGGCCTGAGCATAATCCGTATCCTGGATCCGGCTTCTTGCCGCCGTCTGATTGACATTGGTTTCGGTCAGATTTCGGGCCGTCGAGGCAAACTGGTTTTGCACTGCGCCTAACTCACCACGGGCGCCGCCTACGGTTTCGATAGCGCTGTCCGCTGCCGCCAGTGAATCTTCCAGAGACTGCGCCGTTATATCCACAGACAACACGTCAGAGAGTTCGCTACCAATATCCCGGGTGCCTACGCTGATCTGCTGGCCGGCCTGACTGCCTACCTGAAAATCAATCGAGCCACTGTCTGACAACAACGGCTTACCGGCAAACTCGGTTTGCTCAATGGTTTGCGAAATATTTTGCTGTAACTGGGATATTTCAGACTGAATCGCCTGACGATCGGCATCATTTAAAATGCCGCTACCGGATTGCAGGGTTAACTCGCGAATTCGATTTACATCGTTATTGATGCCTTCCAGCCCGCTTTCGGCTACCTGGGCTAACGAAATACCATCGTAAGCATTGTTCACTGCCTGCCGACCACCTTCAACTTCAGAAGTTAACCGATCGATAATTTGCTGCGCGGCAGCGCCGTCTGCAGCACTGTTGATTTGCTTGCCGGAAGCCAGCTTTTCAGACAGTTTATCCTGCCGTTGCTGAACCTGTTCAAGCAGCGACATTGGTTTATCTGTATTAAAGTTAATCATACCTATCACCTCTGGACTAAGTTTAGCATTTGTACAAACATTCGCCAACCTAAAGCATCAGCTGATGACGCCGATAATGTATGAAGATAGATACCCATGTATACTCTCAAAACCTGCGAAGCGGCCCCATTAACCGAGGAACCTGACCAACATGAAAACCGTTGTTACCTATGGCACTTTTGATCTTTTTCATGTTGGCCATGTCAGATTACTTAAGCGTTTGAAATCGTTGGGAGACAGACTGGTGGTTGGATTATCTTCCGACGAATTTAACCTGGTGAAAGGGAAGAAAACCATTATCCCCTATGCCGATCGTCGGGAAGTGCTTTTGTCATGCCGGTACGTGGATGAAGTGTTTGAGGAAAATACCTGGGAGCAAAAACGGCAGGACTTGCTCCGGGAACAGGCCGCGATATTCGCTATTGGCGATGACTGGGCCGGTAAATTTGATGATTTACAAGACATTGTAGAGGTACTCTACCTGCCCCGCACTAAGGACATCTCTACCACCGAACTGAAAACGGTTATTCACCAAATCAACGAAGAAAAACTGCGGGAAATTCGCAATGTCGCCTCGCACCTCAATGGATTAATCAATAAATTATAACGGCGGGTCAATCAGCGCGTTAATGACCTGCTCTGTATCATCATCGCTCAGGTAAGGATGCATAGGCAAACTAAAACAGCTGGCCGCTAAAGCCTCTGCTACCGATAAATCTCCCGCAGGTAAAACCGCCGCCTTAAAAGCGGTTTGCTGATGCATACAGGTTGCATAATAAACGGCAGAGGGAATGTGCTGTTGTTGTAATCGTTTTTGCAGAGGCTCTCTGCCAATCGACTTTGCCTGCAGCGTATATTGCGCCCAACTGCTTTTAACGCCCTCACCGCACACCGGAGTTTCCACCAGCGGGCTGTTTGCCAACCCGGCGCTGTATAGCCCGGCAACCTGCTGACGCCGTGCAAGCTCCGCCGGAAACAGCGCTAATTTTTCGAGTAATACCGCCGCCTGCAGAGTGTCCAGCCGACTGTTCATACCAATTCTGACGTTATCGTATTTGTCGGCGCCCTTACCGTGTACTCGCAGCGACTTTACCAGCGCCGCATAGTCGTCGTTACTGGTAAACACTGCCCCGCCATCGCCGTAACAGCCAAGCGGTTTGGCCGGGAAAAAGCTGGTTGTGGCTATATCGCCAAAACTGCCGGCTCGTTTGCCCTGGCGCTCGCCGCCAAACCCCTGGGCCGCATCTTCAATCACCAGTAGATTGTGCGACGTGGCGATAGTCTGAATATGTTCATAAGCTGCCGGCTGGCCAAACAAATCAACCGCCATGATGGCCTTGAGTTTTAATGCTGAGCTGGCTTGCACCTGGCGGATGGTAGTGGCGAGTTTTTCGCAATCCAGATTGAAGGTACGCGGGTCAACATCGGCAAACACCGGCGTCGCGCCAACAAAAGCTACCGCTTCGGCGGAAGCAAAAAAGGTAAAGGTGGGCACGATCACCGCATCGCCCGGTCCAATCCCCATTGCCATCAGTGCCAGTTGTAGCGCATCTGTGCCGTTTGCGCAGGTAATCGCATGCTTTACCCCCACATAGTCAGCCAGTTGTGCTTCCAGCTCGTCAACCTCCGGCCCCATAATATACTGCCCGTGTGCGAGCACCGCGGCTATGCGCGCATCGATGCGGCTTTTAGCAGACTCATACTGGGCTTTGAGGTCGATAAACTGCATTAACGGTTTACCTTGCTGACCCGGCCACCGGATAAACGATAAGTAATCTGCTGATGAGGGCAAACCGTTTGTGCATCACCGGACAAAGGTAAGTCGAGGCGTTCGCCAAACTCGCTCATCCAGCCAATTTGCCTGGCCGGCACGCCTACCATTAAGGCGTAATCGGGCACATCTCGCTGAATAACCGCGCCAGCGCCTACAAAGGCATAGCGGCCAATGGTCACGCCACAAACAATGGTGCAGTTGGCTCCGAGAGTAGCACCGGTTTTCACCAGCGTATCGCGATATTCATCTTTACGTGTAATGGCACTGCGCGGGTTGTATACGTTAGTGAAGACCATACTGGGGCCACAAAAAACGTTATCTTCGAGCGTAACATTATCGTAAACCGACACGTTGTTCTGAATTTTGCAGTTATCGCCAATCACGACTGCGTTGCCAACAAAAACGTTTTGCCCCAGCGAGCAATGCTGGCCAATTCTGGCACCGCCGCACACATGTACGAAATGCCAGACCCGTGAACCGCTGCCAATCTGTGCGCCTTCGTCGACAATGGCGGAGTCGTGGATGGTAGTATCAGCCATTCATTGCATCCACAAACGGGTGTGCCAGTGACGAATTAGCGGTCGTTTCGATGGTACGAATTTCTGCCACAATGTTAATGCTGTTACGTGCTTCTTCAAGCCCAAAACCGGCACCGTCAATGATTTGCCGATAGCTTTCCGTATGCAGATCGGTGAAACCGTCGGAAAACTCTACTTCCTGGTTTTCCACCGTAATAGAACGGTACGTTCGTTGTCCGGTGGCTTTCACCGCATCAGGGATGTAATCGTAGTTCACCGATAAAAACCATCTGACTTTGGCATGCTTTAAAAACAAAAAACCCGACGCCGTATCGGCCTGATGCACATGTACTAACGACTCTTTGACCTCACCAAATATCCAGGCCAGCATATCGAAAAAATGCACGCCAATATTAGAGGCTATTCCCCCTGATTTGGCGGTTTCCCCTTTCCATGAACGAAAGTACCAGTTACCCCGGCTAGTCAGATAAGTCAGATCCACTTCAAATACTTTATCGGGATTAGCCTGTAATTGGGCTGCGACTTTTCTTTTCAGTTCAACCAGGCTCGGATGTAAGCGCAACTGCAGTATCGTGTTGACCTTTTTGCCGGTGTCTTTTTCGATGCTGGCCAGCGCATCAATATTTTTCGGGTTCAGCACCAGTGGTTTTTCACAAATAGCATCCGCACCACTGCGCAGAGCAAACCGAATGTGGGAATCGTGCAAATAATTAGGCGAAGCGATACTCACATAATTAACCGGGTTACCTTCCCGCCGGCGTAGATCGACATGACGGTCGAAGCGTTCAAACTCGGTGAAGAAGTCAGCCTGGGGAAAGTAGCGGTCAATAATCCCCACCGAGTCGTTTTTATCCAGCGCGGCCACCAGATTATTACCGGTTTCACTGATAGCTTTCATGTGACGTGGCGCGATATAACCGGCGGCGCCGATTAATGCAAAATTAAGCATCAAAGACATTCTCTTTTTCGTTGTGCTACAACCGCAGGTCAGAATCGGCTACAGGCAACATATGTTTTAAATCATAAATAACGGATTTCGGTTTGACCAACTGTTTAATATTGCTAACGATTTCACGACAGTTGTCGTGAGCAACGGCCAGTACCACAGCATCATAACTACCCGACTGCGGCTGCTCTACCAGTGAAATGCCAAACTCGGCTTCGGTATCGGCATTACTCACCCAGGGATCAAATATTTCCACGTTCACGTCAAAGTCTTTGAGTTCGCGAATAATATCGATGACTTTCGAGTTACGGATATCCGGACAGTTTTCTTTAAACGCCATTCCCAGCACCAGTACGCGGGAACCATTAACTTTGATGTCGGTATTAATCATTTTTTTGATTAACTGGGTCACTACGTAGTGGGCCATGTTGTCGTTTAAGCGACGACCAGCCAGGATCATTTCCGGGTTGTAGCCAATCGCTTTGGCTTTATAGGTCAGGTAATACGGATCCACGCCTATACAATGCCCTCCCACCAGGCCGGGTCGAAAAGGCAGGAAATTCCATTTGGTGCCGGCCGCTTTCAATACTTCTTCGGTATCGATCCCCATTTTATTAAAAATGATCGCCAGCTCGTTAATCAGCGCAATGTTAACATCACGCTGGGTGTTTTCGATAACTTTAGCCGCTTCAGCCACTTTGATAGAACTGGCCTGGTAAGTCCCGGCCGTAATAACTGATGCATACAACGCGTCAATTTCTTCCGCGATCTCAGGTGTTGAACCCGAAGTCACCTTAAGTATATCCGCCAGGCGATGCTGTTTATCACCCGGGTTAATTCTTTCCGGGCTGTAGCCAGCATAAAAGTCCTGATTAAAAACCAGTCCGGAGAGCTCCTCCAGCTTCGGCACACAGACTTCTTCCGTCGCGCCCGGATAAACGGTTGACTCAAAAATGACAATATCACCGCGTTTTAACACTTTACCCAGGGTGGTACAGGCACTTACTAAGGGCGTAAAATCTGGTTTTTTGTGATTATCTACTGGGGTAGGTACGGTCACGATAAAAATGCTGGCAGCGGTCAGATCGCTCATCGAAGTAGAAAAAGTCAGTCCTTTCGCCTGCTGTAGCTCTTCAAAGCTCACTTCATTGGTGCGGTCCTTGCCGTCCTGCAACTCCCGGACCCGTTGCTGCGAAACATCGAAACCAACCACCTCTCGAGTTTTACCAAACTCAACGGCAAGCGGCAGCCCAACGTAACCTAAACCAATAATTGCTAACTTTTTCATAGTAACCCCTAAGCCCCGGTGAGTAGCTTAGCCACACCGGAATAGCAAGCTTCTTCCTCATGGAGAAATTCGAGCTTAAACCCGGCATTGCGCAGCATATCGATAAATTCAGGTTTGCTGTATCGATAAGCATTGGAAGGCGAATACCAGTCGAAATTGGTGGAGTTTGAGATTTCCTCGCCCAGTTCCGGGTTCCAGTAACACTTAATGAAATTCCAGTAGATAAAGCGTTGCAGATCCTGCTTACCGCCTTTGATGTCGAGCACCGGAATGTCAGGGAAGTCCAGTTCAATATTCAGTTCCGATAACTTGCGGCCAAGCTCTGTTAGCTGTGCGGCAAATGCCAGCTTTTCTTCATAAGAGAGTTCTTTGGTTTTTTCCCTGAAATGGGTGTCCAGCAGCTCTCTGGGTAAGGCTTTTTTGCGATAGACATAGACCGCCAGTTTGCCTTCAGGGTTAAGGATACGATGAAATTCATCCAGCGTCTTTTCCGGTACTTCTGTGTGTTGCAGTACCTGATCGCAACTGACATAGTCGACTACCTCGCCTTTCAGAGCGGTATCGGCAATGTCACCCCTGACAAATAAGAGATTCTCCTGGTGCTGAAAATACTCACTGGCAATATACACGCTTTCAGAAAAGTCCATCCCAATAACGGTGGCATGGGGCGCCAGCTCAGCAAACCAGGCAGCTTTATAGCCCATTCCACAACCCGCATCCAGAATCACCTTCTTGTCCTGTAAAAAGGCTTTCAGGTTATCTTCTGTTTGAAACCCATATAAATCGAGATACCAGAGCTTTTGCATGGCCCAGAACTGCTTTTTTTGCTCCATCTCATCAACCATTTTCCACTGCAGGCTATAAGACTCATTATTCTGCGACTGATTCTCGTGGTCACTATTATCAGCAACAATAACGAGATTGGATTTTAGATGCTGGACTGGGTTACTAAATAAATGAGAGCTGTTCATTACCATACACTGAAAATAGGTCTTTAAAGGTTTATCGGTCATAACGGATAAAGCTTAACAAGCGGGCCTTAAATTTTCATTGTATAACAAAAATCTACCACGCATCGCCTGGATGCTAATTATCATCACTTTATCGGAGGGGTGACAGGCTCTGTTGCGGATAAATCGCTTTTACATTTAACCGCTAGCGCAAAACCGTGAGCCGCCGGTTGCCTGGCGGCTCAGTAGTATCAATATTGATGATCTCAGCGAATAAGCTATTTCTGCCTTGGAGAATGATTCTCAAGTAAAGCCGGTTTACTCAGGAAACAGCGCGTTACACGCTTTTACGCTATCGCTTACCACACTTTTCGGCCAATCATTTTGAAGCCTTCTCCGGCTCCGCGCTCATGATCCGGTTCCTCAACCATTTTTTTGTAATAGTTATATTCTTCCATGTAGTAATCAAACTTCGACACCCAACTATCACCTGCCTGCGGCTTTTGTCGTTCAGGTAAAATCTGTTTCGCAAAAATGCCGTAAGTAAACAGATGTTTTTCAAGAGCCAGTGGATGGAATGTTCTCTCCATCACCACGCCGGACGCTGTGGGGTTGGTGGGGTAAGTACCAGAACGATAAGGGCGTTCTATCAACTCTCCTGTTTGTCCGTAATCCAGAATGATTTTTTTCAGTGCGTCACCAAATAATCCACTGGTATTTACCGCGACATACTGAACTTTATCTTCGGTTAAATCCGGTAACAATTCGCGAATGATTTCTTTCCGGCGGGTCAGGTAGCTTTTCGCTACATAATCCCGGTCGGTACTCCGGCCGTCAGGTCCGTTCTCCCAAGCTTCATAAAGCGGGAGAAGTTTTTTCAGACATAACTGGCTTGCCGCATTATTGCCATCAGAAATAAAGACAATGCCGCCCATTTTCAGTACGCGCGCCCACTCGCTGAAAACCGTGTCGAGATAGGCCGGATTAATGTGTGAAATGACTTCATTAACAAAGATAATATCAACAGAATTGGGCTGTAGCGGTATTAACCCATCGTGTATGAGCTCGCATTGACAGTCCGGCAGTACTTTTTCAAACACCGACTTACCCACTTCAACATACTCTGGCTCCGCGTCCAGACCAATTACTTTACTGGCGCCTTTGGCAACAAGGTACGGCAACAAATGACCATATTTACAGCCAAAATCTACCACCACCTTATCGGTGAAATCATGTGGAATAGAATCAAATAACCGGGTGTAGAATTTCCATCCCCCATCAAGATATTCTTTCGATATAACGCTCATATAGTCCGGGACATCATTCTCTTCACAGTATTGAATGACCCGCTGATACTCTTCTGTTAATAGTTCTTCTATATTTGCAGTCAATGTAACTCTCCCAGCCTGAGAAACTTAATTCGGTTGATGTATTATGCTTTCATAAAACAGGATGCTAATACTTTATGCCCACCATAATGACATTGAGCGGATCACCCGGTTCATGCGCCTTATTTGCTAACGTATCGACCAGTCACGCAATTCCTTGAATACCCGCCGCCCATTTTGAATCAAGGTCAGGATAGACTATCCCCGGCGATGATGCTTTACATTGAAATGGAAAGCAGACCGTCCGGCGCAACTTATCAACCTGACAGCAACCGGAAAGTGTGATAGAACTTAACGTTAGTGTTTGTACTAAGACCTGTTCGTACTAATGAATCAACACCATCAACTCCAGGCTGAGCTTAAAGCGCTTCGGCAAGAAATGAAGCACAAATTCAACCGTCATGTTTCCATCCAGGACTTACTTTCTGATCGTTGGGAAACCGCGCAGTTTTATGGCTTTGGTGAAGGTACGTCCTGCTATAATAACGTGCTGATAATCGGTGACGTAAAGGTAGGCAAAAACACCTGGATTGGGCCTAATGTCATTCTGGATGGTTCAGGAGGGCTGGAGATTGGTGATCATGTGTCGATTTCAGCGGGCGTACAAATATATACTCATGACACAGTGGAATGGAGTACTTCACTCGGTGAGGCCGACATTCAACGTCAGCCTACTCAATTAGGCAACGGTGTCTATGTGGGTCCTAACAGTGTTATTCAAATGGGTACAACTGTTGGCGATAAAGCGATTATTGGTGCAATGAGCTTTGTCAACAAAGACATCCCCGCAGCAGGGAAATGGCTGGGCACCCGATTATCTAAAGAACCTTAGGCCGTTTGCCTGTTTCCACAACCCGCTATTTACTGATCTTTCATCTGACGCTTCAGATTCTTCAGAAACTGCCGGTGTTCGATAGCAAAGTTACCGGTGACTGTCTTACCCGGTTCAACATCCCGGGTCACCACGGAGCCAATGGTCAGACCGGCGTTATCGCCAATGGTCAGGCCATTGGAAACTGACACGGAAGGACCAATCCAAACACCATTACCCAGGGTCACTGAGCCAGCAATCATGGCATTGGCAGCAAACAAACACGCCTTGCCACACTGCACTCCATGGGCAATATGAACCAGGCCATCCAGCTTAGTGTCTTCGCCCAGAATGGTATGCCGATAAGCAAAACCTTTCGCAACATTAGAATTAGCACCCACCTCACAATTTTTGCCTATAATCACCTGCCCATCGTGTTTTACGCTGACAATGCCTTTGGTAGTGCGTTTATGCTCAAAGCCATCCACACCAATGATGGCGCCGGAGCGGATCACCGAGCCCGACTGAATATGACTGCCGGATCTCACTACGGCAAGCGGCTCTATAATCACGTCATCTTCAATCACCACACCGTAATCATCGACAACCGCATGAGGCGAAATAACGCTACTCGCCGCAATATCACTCTTAATGGCGGGTGTTAAGTTGGTTAGTACATTTTGCAACGTGAAAAAGGACCATCTGGGATCGTCAACAATGATGCCGCAAATATCCGTTCTAAGCTGGGACGCTAATGCTTCTGTTACGAAGGCAGCTTTAATGTGAGGATTGGCATTAAGTGCAGCGATAAATTTTGCCTGATCGACAAAAGTCATTACCGCCTCACTGTTCTGGCCATTAACCAACCCCAGCGAATCGCATGAAAAATCCACCGTTACGGTGAGTTGTAAATGAGATGCCAGAAAAGCCGGATCTATTGTGACGGGATAGGCTGATTTATAAGTTGTAGTAACCAATCTCTTGCCCCTTTTTGTTGCCTGTTAGCCCGGCTAGCCAGAATATCAGGCTGATAGTGTAGGTCTCTGGTCTCTTCGTAGAGCGCCAGGTCGTGGGTATTAAGAAAAAGATGGATAGGATGAAAATCAAAGACATTTAGACTGTCGGACCGGAGCCATTGCTGCGGTGTGAAGTCAATTTGCTCGATGCAATGTAAATCATCCTCCCAAAAATAGGGAATTTTTATCAGGCCATTCCAGAGAGAAAACGGCGTAAGTTGATAGCCTGCATGATGAGGTATGAAATGGTTACAGTCGAAAATCAGCCCGCGTTGCTGAAACAACTGCAGAAGCTGCGAATTTTGTGTCATCGAATGGCTTCTGACCGCCTTCGCATCCGGCACGATCTTCAGGATATTATCCATTACAGAGGCCGCATTCTCCTGCGGTTGGGCTAATCCAGCTAATAGCCGGTTAAAGTTGGGATGAATCCCCAGCTCAAACTTGGGGTGATCTCTTAACCTTTCCAGCAGTGGCGTTTCGTGGGTAACAAACCAGGTCGCGGCAACATCAGCTTGTTCCAGCAGGTCGATAGCGTAGACAAGTACATCATCATGACACCAGTCAATATCAAGGGTGATAAAAACGCTGTCGTGCCAGCTCGCCGGGTTGCCTGGCTCGATTTGTGAAATCGTTTTAAAGTTCATGCTGGTTTTCTGCCTTGTCTCACTCCGGTTTATTCGGTCAAGCACAGCGCTTGATTTTCCAGTTGACTGAAATTGAGTAATGACCAAATCAGTAGCCGACGGTTTTCTTTACCGTCGATATGTTCGTGCAGCAGTGTTTCGATGCTCGCGTAATCTAACTGCTGATAAATGCCGTTTGCAGGATTGAGCAGCGTTTGTTTTACAAAGTCGATGCTTTCGCCTTTAAACCAACTGGCATCCGGTGAACTAAACCCCTGCTTTACTGATGACGTAATGGATGAAGGTATGTGACGTGACATTACATCCCGAAGAATTTGTTTACCGTCACTGGTTTTCTGAAAGTGGAGCTGTCTTTTTTCTTTCACTTCGTTTTCGTTAACCCTTACCACTTCAGAAAGGTTATTTAATTTGAGGCTGACCGGGCATGTCATGGCAAAGTCGACGAGGTCATTGTCCATAAAGGGCACTCGTGTTTCCAGGCTATGCGCCATACTCAGTTTATCTTCTACTACGAACAGTCCGTGCAGGAAGGTTTTGGCCTCAAAATATAATGAGTGATTAATGTAATCTTCCGCGCTATTGAGCTCATTCTGGTGATTCTTAAACACATCCCTAAAAATGTCGCGGGTTGAGATATGTTTAACATCATCCCAGATGGGTGCAAATACCTGTTCGAGCATGGGCTCCGGCATCAGACGTTGCCAAAAGCCATAATACTGGTCGATATAATGTTCGAAATTCTTATTCACTGCCGCGCGATAATAACGCCAGGGATAACCGGCAAACAGTTCATCACCTCCGGCCCCGGATAGCACCACTTTGACAAACTTACTGGCCAGCTTAGCGGCATAGTAATTCGGATAGCTCTGCCCTACTCGCGGTTCTTCCAGGTGATAAGCAAATTTGGGCAGACAGCGCTCCATGTCGCCGGCTTTCAGCACCATCTCATAGTGTTCAGTTTTGAATTTAGCTGACATGGCTTCTGCTTTAACACGCTCATCAAAGGCCAATTCAATACCGGATGCAGAACTCAAATCAAAACCACAGGTAAAGGTTTTGATATAAGGCAATTCATTAGAAGCCAGCGCGGTTAATGAGCCGGAGTCCATACCGCCTGACAAATAAGATCCCAGCTCTACATCACTGACCAACTGGCGCTGTACAGCCTGGCAAATTAACCGGTCTAACTCTTCCTTATACTCTCTGGCGTCAACACGGCCTTCCGGTTCACGAAAGCAGTAATCCCAATACTGAGTTATCTGCGGTTTAACAACCGACGCCTTCAGATTCAGTTTCAGGTAATGGCCAGCAGGCAATATTCTGATGCTTTTTTCAAAGGTCTTGTCAGTAAAGATATTCTGAAAGGTGAAATATTCAAACAGTGCTTCTGCGTCGAGTGCTGAACGATACCCTGCGGTGTTTACAATGGCCTTTTGCTCCGAAGCGAACATAAAACGGGCAGGCGAAAAATCATAATACACGGGTTTGATCCCGTAGCGGTCACGCGCTATCAACAAGGACTGCTCTTTTCTGTCCCAGAGTGCCAGCGCGAACATGCCGTTAAACTTCAACAGAGCCTGTTCACCCCAGGCAATGAGCGCATATAGCACCACTTCGGTATCAGAGTCTGAACTGAACCAGTAACCCATCGCTTCCAGCTCTTTACGCAGTTCGCGATAATTGTAAACTTCACCGTTATAGCTGAGCACATAGCGATGCTCTACCGATACCATGGGCTGACGAGCCGAATGAGACAGATCGATAATAGCCAGGCGTCGGTGACCCAGCGCCACGTTTCGTTCCAGCCAGTGTCCTTCACCATCCGGTCCACGATGGACTAATGCGTCAGTCATCGCCTGAATTTGATCTGGCGCTGCTGCCTGACCGTCAAGGTTAATGAATCCCGTAATGCCGCACATGGTCAGGCTATCGTCTGTAACGCATTAACCACATACTGGTAGTCATCAGCGTTCATTTTGTTGTGCAACGGAATAGCCATGGTGTTGTCGTTGCATAACCTGGCACCGGGATAGGCATCGTCGGTTAACTGGAATTGCGCTTTATAGTAATTAAGCATATGTACTGCATGCGTGCCAGGACGCGTTGAGATCCCCTGAGCCTGTAATTGCTCCATCATATCATTTCTGGCCATAGGCGCTTTTTGCGGATCGACATAAACGACAAACGCCTGCCAGGAATGACTTACATTGGCCGGCACGTCAGGCAGCAACAGCCAGTCGATATGCTTCAGTGCATCACAGTAATATTGTGCCCACTGCTGACGCTCTGTAATAAACTGCCCCAGCTTTGCCAGCTGCGCCAGTCCTACTGAGCCCTGTAAATCGGTCATTCGGTAATTAAATCCGAGAATATTGAAATCCGGCAATAGGTAAGGCTTCGGGCCATGATGGCGCTGCTCTTCAGATATTTCGGCGCCATGATTACGCAGTTTTATCATGAGCTCAGCCAGGTCATCGTCGTTGGTGGTGATCATGCCGCCTTCACCGGTGGTGATCACTTTACGAGGGTGAAAGGAAAAAGCCGCCGCATCACCGAGGCTTCCGGCAAACTGGCCATTAATTTTTGCGCCAGCGGCACATGCCGCATCTTCAATCACCTTAACCTGTGGCGGCAATTGTTGGCGGACTGCCGCTACATCAACACATAAACCAAACAGGTGAACCACAATGATCGCTTTCGTATCAGTCGTCACTTTTTCGGCTATTTTACTGATATCAATATTGTTAGTGCGCGGATCCACATCCACAAATACCGGTGTCGCACCGCAATACATCACCACATTAGCCGTAGCCACCCAGGTAAACGCCGGCACCAGCACTTCATCACCTGGCCCAATGCCCATCGCCGCTAAAATCAAATGCAGTGAGGTAGTACAACTGGTCGTGGCAATAGCCTGTTTGACCCCATGATATTGGCCAAACTGCTGCTCGAATTCGCCTACTTTGGGGCCCTGAGTCAGCCAGCCCGATAAAATCGACTCTTTGGTGGCTAACCACTCGTCTTCACCGGTACTCGGTAAGGATATGGCGATATTTCGCTTGGTCATTAGTATTTGCCTTTATGAGATTCGCGCCACGCAATCAAATCCAACAGCCCCTTTTCCAGTGAATCCTGATAAGTAAACTGAAGGTCCTGTTGCGCCTTTTTAGGACAGCCAATGCGATTTTGAACCATCCGTCGGGCATCTTCTTTACTGTATGGTTTGTACTGTACTTCTAAATCAGACTGCTTGAGACGGAGGATCAAATCGCACAATTCTTTGATACTGGTCTGAACGCCGGTGCCCACATTGTAAAATTCGTCGGTAACGTCGGCTTCCATGGCCAGGATATTCGCTCTGGCGATATCCCGAACCGAAATAAAATCATAAGCCTGGGAACCGTCACCATTAATCACCGGCGCTTCGTTTGCGTCGATTTTGTTTAGCATAATAGGCACTACACCGGTGTATGCCGCAGTCTGGTCCTGATGTGGGCCATACACATTCATATAACGCAGGCCCACGTAGTCGAGACCGTAACGGTCATAGGTAGCCCGGCACATGGATTCACCGGCAATTTTGGTGGCGCCGTAAAAATTACGGTTGTTGAAAGGATGCTCTTCGGTCATCGGAACTTCAACGGCATCGCCGTAGACCGACGCCGATGACGAGTACACCAGCCGTTTTACGTTATTCTTTACGCAGACTTCCAGCACGTTAAACGTCCCCTGAATATTGACGTCAAAAGCGGTACGGGGATAGTCTTTACAGTGCAATAACCACATTGCGGCCAAATGAAATACGCCATCAATGCCTTGTAATGCATCATTTAATATATCCACTTCCCTGACGTCGCCACCATGGGGATACAAGGTACAACGGGGATCCTCGAGGAATGCTTCGATATATTCCCGCTTGCCACGGGTAAAGTTGTCGTAAATGATAATTTCAGCAGCGTCGGACTTTAAAAGCTCTTCAACCACATGACTGCCAATAAAACCGGCTCCACCGATTACTAAGAAACGCTTATTCGTTAAATTCATTTAAATTCCTTGCTCGACCAGGATTAAGTAGTTTTCGCACTGCACGTCAACACGTTGCCAACGAGCGCTAAAATCCACATTGCCGGGTAGTTTTGATTTATCAATGACAACGCAATTCAAACCGAAGTCGTCGGCCATTTCATCGATCTTATGCAGATTCGTAAACGGATAGGTCGCTGCATAACGGCTCTCAAACCTTTCCGCAAACGCTTTATTCAAATTAAAACAAAACACCAGTTTATGCTCTGTTCGCCCCAGGATCCGCCACAGTCCGGTTGCGGCATGATAAGGATAGAGCAGTAGCGTCAGTGACCCGCGATGGTTCGCTAACCAGTTTAAAACGGTCAGGTCATCCTTAGCGTCTTTGACCATTACACTTTGTCCGGTCAGTTTAGGGTACAGCAGGTATTCAAGAACAAAAATGGCCGCACCGTAACCCGTTAGTAAATAAAGCAAGTAGGTTTGCCCATAGGCCACACAGTAGTTAACGAGCTCTACACAGATAAGTAAGGCAATACAATTTAAATAACGCTCTGCCTCACCTAAGAAAAGAAACAGCCGGGTTGAGGTCAGTAAAAAAATGAACGCTGCAGAGAGCACCACAAAAAAAGCACCGGTCGATAATAAGGCAGCTTCAGGAGTCATCAGTGTAGCAATGTAGAAACCTATCAGCACCATCAGTACCGGCAGTTTCAGCAGTACAATGGTGTAGGAATTGGAGACAAAAAGACTGTTCATTGCGCCGGCAATAAATCGTTTTGATTGATTCGCTTCATATACCGGAAAAGCACGCATGGCATTTCGCTGGCTGATCGCCCCTTCCCCCCTTCTTACCATATTGAAATACCAAATAAGGTGTTCAACCTGGTTACGAAACGCGTCGAAGAAATAGCCCCCGGATACCCAGTTTGCCAGGACTGCGGCAATCATAATAACCACCACCGGCGTGACATCGAAGGTCATCAATGCATACAACCCAGAAATAAAAACGATCGCCTGGAGACCAAATTTAAAAGACAAAATGGTCACAAAAGCAATCAGAGTAAGCAGTGATAAGGACACATAGAGCGGTATTGTATTTCCCAGCGTAACCAGAAGAAAAAACGTACTGAGTAAGATTTCACAGCTCAAGCGGGGTGTGAACCCGACAATTCGAGGCCCGATGGCTAAGGTGGAAAACCACAGCGGGGTCGTTAAATAGAGCATGACAACCCAGAATGCATAGTTGTCTGTCATCAAAGTAGACAGCAACAGATAGCCTGCCAGGCAAAATACAAGCTCAATCAGGGCATTGATATATTTACAGAAAGCGTACGTCAGCTCAAACGGAACAAGCGTCAGTAACCAGTGCCAGAGTAACGGCAACTTGGCCTCATTGGAGTGAACAACATTAGTTGGTACACCCGCAAACGGGCTTTGTCCGGTTGTTTTTAACTGGCGATAAAAATAAAAATGCGCATCACTGTCAAAACCGGGAGGCTTTAAACAGGCTGGTAACAACCGGAATACAGCCCAAACGACACAGAGTATTGCCAGTTCAACCCACATGCTGAGTTACTCTTGCAAAAATAGTCCAGTACAGCAGCAGGTAAACAAACAGAACGGATGCAAAAAACACCCACCATCCTGCCCTGAAACCCGCTTTTGGATCGATGAATTTTTCCTTCACCTGAATAAATTGCGTTTGGGAACCGGCAAACGCGTTTTCTAATTGTGTTTTAATCGCAGTATAACTTGAAGACGCAATGTAAATTTCCTCAGCGTCAAAGGCTTTGGCTGCATCAACTGAAATCACATCCACACCAAACAACCTGGTATTTTGTTTACCGGGATCATTGTCGATAAACGCAAGAATATTGCATTTATTTTTGTAATGTTGATAGACCCTGGCACCGGCAGCACCCGCACCAAATATGATCACGTTTTTCATTATCGATTACTTAACTCAACAGGCTTACTTACTGGCTGCGACACTTTAATCCTGCAACAGCGCACCAGAATCACTGCTTTGACACTGGTATTTATAAGTAAATATCGGCCTCGTCCCTGATAACTTAACCATTGGGGTTACAAATTTACTATTCGCTCACAAACCCTGGCAGGCTGCATCTCATCGCGGATGCGGCGTAATTGGCTCGCATTTGCCGTGGCGAGCAACGCGGATTGATTTAGTAATGATACCGCGATTTTCACTGCCTGTTCTGCATTTTGTGATTTAAACACATGATCTTTAAAGCCAAACTTTGACATGACCCGTTGGGTATCGCCCACATCCGTAGCCACGGCCTGACAGCCATACAATATCGCCTCGACCAGCGCATTAGGGTAACCTTCCACTACTGAGGTTTGAATAAATACATCAGCATGATGAAAATACTCATGCACATTGGTCACATTCCCCATCAGCATCACCTGGTCAGTCAGCCCTAACCGACGGATCTGTTGCTCAACCTCCGCCCGCATTTCACCATCGCCAAGCAGGATGGCTTTTGTCTCTGGAAGGACTTGTGTAATGCCTTTGATAATATCGACAAACAATAAAGGGTTTTTCACCTCGGTAAGGCGCATGGCTGCACAGATTAATGGCCCTTGTTTATAGTCGGCAATTAAACGGTTTACCCTTTCATCCTGACCTACCGGGTGAAGCTCGCAGGCATTATCGACCACCGGTAAAGGCGCGTTCAGCGATAGCCATTGCTGGTAATACTCGGCGGCCGCACTGGCATTGGCATACAGGGCAACATTCGGGTTTGTCAGTATTCTCTGGTACAACTGAGCAACATCAGAAAGCGTCAGGTAATCCGGCAGGGTATGATAAATATCCGGCTTAGCACTGCGAACAGACAACACAATTTTTGGCACATTCACAAAGCTGGCAGCCAATCCGGCAAAAATATTGGTCTGGTCCATAAAGGCGAGTAATTTGGCTGGCCGAATCTGGCCAAGCAAAAGGTAAAGTCGTTCCAGTAAGAAAAATTCTTTGGCCATAAACAGCCGGGCGACTTCGCCAGCCACCGGCTGTGGCGAAAACTCCGGCGTTGCATCCACCGTAGCGCGAATGGTATCAATGGCGTGATGGATTACGCCAAGGGCAGTCAACTCATTAAGCCAGTCAGCCGGTTGCGAGGACGTCCAGGTGATCAGATGGACCTCATAGCCCTGCGCCAAAAAGCCCTTGGCGACCAGATACATTTGCCGTTCAGCGCCTCCGAAAGACAAACTCGGGATACACAAACACACCCGTTCCGCTGCAAACTCCAGACCTTCGTGGGAACCGGCTGTAAAAGTAAAGTCGGGGATAGTAGCTGATAACGTTAACTGCTGAACAGGCTTATTCAGGTAACAGACCGTATAGTCTCCCAGGCCCTCAATTTGCCTGGTAATCGCCTCACCAAACTGATGGATATCGGCAACAACAATAATAATGACGTCATTATTGCTGTACTGTTTTAACACCCCAGGGGAATAGATATCCAGCCCAAAACGCTGGCCCTGACTTTGCGGGCTGCCTGTTTGTAGCTGGCCGTCGATAATACCGGCAAACCGAAATCCGTACTGATGGATAACATAGGGCAAGGTTGCGGCCACTCCCCAGGCAAAAACCTTTTTCTGTGCGCTGAGCGTGTGCTGGAATAGTTCGGGTGTCAGTGCTTTCATAGTCTGCCGGTGTTATGAATATCACCAGGGAAGTTATTTCCCTGATTAACGGGCTTTTCTGGCCAATGAGAAATACAGTTTTTCATAATCATCCACCATCCGCTGCAGAGAAAAAAACGAATCCACAGCCGTTTTAACCGGTTGCGCAGCATGTTGTTCTATTTGTGCCACCAGCGCTTCTGATTGTGAAGGTTTCACAAACCGGTGTCTGTCACTCTCTGGCACACATTCCCTGACCCCACCGACATCAAAACCAAACACAGGTAAACCGGTACTGGTTGCTTCTATCACACCTAAGGGCTGGTTTTCCGCTTCGGCACAGTACAACAATATGTCGGCGGCATTGAGGTATTCGTTCATACGACTGGCATCATCAACAAACCCGGTGCTGAGGTAAGTAAAGGCCTCAAGATGCTGCTGTGCGGTATCATCGATGCGACCAATAACCAACAAAGTGAACCGGACATTGCGTTTTCTAAGAGCTTTTAATACTGATAAATTATTATAGAACCCTTTGAAAACATTACGAGAACTATTCGCCGTGATGGCGATTACAAACGCCTGTTCCGGAATACCCAGGGAAGCTCTGACAACACTTTGCGAGATAGGATGAAACACGCTTTGATCAATACCATTGGAAATGACGCGCACTTCTATTGCCACTTTTTGGTTGATCATCTTCTTTAACCATTCAGAGGGGGAAACCAGTGTGAGGTGACTGGCATGGCGCAATACATACAACTTCACATGGTATAAAAACCGCGTGAAATCAAATTTACTCTGCAATGGCCAGGTACCAATTTGTGGGCACGGGCCGCACTGGCTGTTAAACCGTTCACAGCCCAGCGGATGAATGCATCCCGCCGTAATTACCGAGCAATCATGAGCAGTCCAGATAACCGGTTTAAAATAGCTGAGTATCAATAGCGTGAACGGTGAAATTGATCCGGAGATATCATGAAAATGAAATACATCGGTATCACGAAACTCTTTTTTGAGTAGCAACCGGGGCAACTCCATTGGCAGGAGCTCCGGAAAACCAAGGGTGCGTACATGCCAGTGGATCTTCTTGATCAGCTTTTCAAACCGGCCATACAACGGCCGGTTAATCTGGTTAAAGCCCTGGCGTGAGCTGCGGGATAAATGCACGACACAATGGCCTGCCGTCGTCAATTTGTGAGACAACTGTTCGGCAATCTTACTGGCACCACCACCATAGCGGTCGGCTTTGCTGAGCAGACAAATTCGCAGTTTGCCAGGACGATGGTCAGTCATCCGTTTGCTCGTTATAAGTTAAAAACATTTGTTGCCAGGCTTGCCATTTCGCTTCAGTCAGAAACCCTTTAACCAAAAACTCGGGATATTTATAATGTCGGGTCAATCGCGCGCGAACGCCTAAATTCAGGATACGTTCTGACGAATCCAATAGGCGGTTAGCCAGGCCTACGGTTCTCACGTTATCAAAAACAAAGCTGTCTGAGTTTATAAAACGCTTCACGAATGCCTCTTCTACCGGCAACGCCGTATTCTCTTTCAATTCGTATTTATGAAATACGTAGTCAAAGGCTTGCAGCTGGTGCAGGTAATCAAGAAATACCCATACCCTGGCATGATGCTGGCTTTGGATAAAGTTTGCACCGCCGAAAATATTGCCGGGAGAAAACAACACACAAGCTTTCCCTGCTGCTGCAGCGAGTAAGGCATCGTTATCCATATGTGGCGTTATCACTAATACGCCCTTTTCAAACTGATACTCCTGGAAAAATGCCTGCCAGTCAAAATCCGTTGAACGGATATAAACCAACACCGGGGCATCGAAAATGACACGCTTTACTGGCTCTTGTTCCGGATCCAAACACACATCCACATTCAGTGCCTCAAACTCTGATTCACAAATCCGCTGCATCACGCCGGCAAAGTCATTGCTGTCAGTGAGCAAATGGACCTTGGTGTGTTTGATCTGATGGCGCGCATAATCCTTGAATCCCCGATCGGCCAGTGAGTGGGTACAGTCAAAAGCACCTTTATCGGTAGTAATGGCAAAGAGCATATCGTCAAAGGTCGATAGCCAGTGCTGTCTGGCTTCTTCGCACACTTCAAGTACTTTTTCTTCACCGCCGGCAATATTCAGCAAACGGGTAAAGAGCGCGTTAATAAAGTTAACCGTGCCATAAAGGTAGTAGAACAACAGGCTCTTGCCATGCTTGTAAGAGGCAAACAACAACACCTTCTGCTGTTCAATGAGAAACTCAACCTCAGCCGGCGTGGTAAATGGCTTTTGAATATAAGAGCGAAACACCTCAAGTTCGTGCCTGAGGGTATCGTCACTGTATTTGCTATCCAGTTTGTGCTTGAAATCAGCATAGTCAATTGGCGAAAACGCTTGATTTTTGACCTCACCAAGGGCTTGCTGCTTTTCTTTAGCGGTAGTGGTAATCAGTATATTTTCTGCTTGTAAGCTGTTAGTTCCGCTTATTTTTGCGCCGTCAGCCGTGTTGTAGCAATCCACTTTGTGCTGCGCCAGTGACTGCTCGAGCATGACCTTGGCCACTTTAAACTCATACTTGGTAAACACCCGTGGCGAGAAGTTACCTTCCACCATAATCGAGGTGTTGTTTTTATCCGCGTAATCATAAAACTCTTCGCCGTCGCCATCGTAATAACCCGAGGATGAGGAATGATGCTTTTTCTGCTCTTTAAAGCCCAAATCAACCCCAAACAAATACACCTGACTAAATCCAAGGCTTAGGATCAGATTGAGCGAAAAGTTCGACACCGTGGGAAAGGCGAACTTCAACGACTCAAACTCGCTGCGATTCAACACTTCCAGGGTTGACGTGGTTGAAGACTCGCCGTCTTTGAACGCCAAATAACTGTTACGGTAAAGTGCTACCGTATCCGGGTGGATCCCGTTACAGGAGAGCAAATCAATTTGTTTAAGGTAGTCATAGTCGGCCACGGAGGCCGCCCAGTCAAAACTCGAACGGTTTTGCTCGATTTCAGAATGAAAATCCGGGGTAATGCCATAACGGTTCAGCGACTGCAATGACGTGCCGCAGGAGATCAGTATCGCTTTATCCTGCCACTCTTTTATAAACTCAATCGCATCGTCCAGCGACGGGCCATTGCCAATCAGAAATACCGGCACATCCCTGGATTGCTGAGACAAATAGTTGGCGGGCTTACCTTTAAGAAACGACTGCTGACTTTTAATAACACTGTGGGTTTGATTGATCCCGTAATAGGCGTGATCAAAGTACTCACCCATGGCAATAACGGTTTGTAACTGTTCACGCAGTTGGGCTACCGCCGAGTTCAGCACTGAATTGTAATAAGTCTGATAGAAAAAGGTGTTGGCCAGGATGTAAGGACCAATGGAATAAAATCGGTTCAACAGATCGCGGAACAGGTTGCTGCCATCATCACCAATATTCAGATACAGACGACCACCATCTTTATCAATCTTGGTTAAGATCGCGTGCCAGTCAATTGCAAACAACGAGCTGTAGAAAAAGTCACGGTTTGGCTCACAAATAAATAAATTGCCGATCGTGTGATTTTCACACAGGGTCTCAAGCTGATAACCGGCCCCCAGGCCAAACATGATCAGTGATTTAACTTCCTCTGGCAGACGCAGTTTCGACTCTTCAGCCTTGAGCAGCTCTTCGGTTTCCTGCACCAATTGGTAATGGTGATAGTGTTTTAACTTTGTCCCGTGATAACCCAGCACCACACCATCTTTAGCCGGCGCTTCACAAAACCCCTGAAAACTTGCGCGACATTCTTCTCTTGCGTGCTGACCATACCAGGTGGTCAGGTCGTCCCGTTTAGCAATATTAACGGCCTGCTCATTATTGGTCTCAGCCACCGGTAGCCAGGTGCCCGGTTGGTAAGCGTTAAATTCTTCATAAATATCAGGAAAGTATGCTTTAAAGGCCGCCATATTAGACTGGTACAGGGCGTTTTCCGGCGTCACCGACTGATAGCTGAATATATCGGCGGGTAAACTCCAGGCTGGCAAATACTCATTCGCTTTTTCTTCGGTATTGATGTGCAGACCGTTTTGCTTTAGCTGAGACCAGCAGCGATCGCGTATACTGGCTTCCACGGAACGAAAAACCGGATGATTGTAGTGCCGGTACAAGTAGAATCCGTCTACCGCTACCGCCTGCCGGAGCTCTTCCATATCCTCCACCAGATTGCGGCTGTCCATACCAAACTGAATGTAAATGCCGGTGCCTTTTTGACTGGCCAGGTTGAATATGTGTGACCAGTCGCAAAGGGTTACTGAGTTTTTAAAGTACGCTTCTTCAGGTTCGTAAATAACCAGGTGTTTTATGTCGTAATCATTCAGCAAGGATTCAATATGCCAGCCAATTCCGACGCCGAGCACCACCATCACATCGACGCTGGCAGGTAACGGCGTTGCCGAGGCTTTTTGTTGATAAACAGGCAGCGCTGATAAGGTTTGTGGCTGAGCGGTGGTTGCGGCGTCAGACGACCCCGTCTCCGGCTCTGCCGCAGAGAAATCCACGAACAATGGATGCTGACAAAACTGTTCAAGGTGCTGCGCCACTTCCTTCTTAGGCTCCAGCCCATACAGCGTGCGACCCGTACCCAAATCGACCAGGTTGATATCACCGTGTTTATTACTAAAGACCGACACATATCCTTTGTCTTCGGTCGTCACGATGTCCATCATCGACGGCATGCTTTGGGCGAAAGCATAAACATTTTTTCTATGTGTTTTGGAGATATGCCTCGCTAACTCACCGTCTAATAAAAGCTGCTTGTCTTCATCCGAATCCAAATGTAGCTTAATATTCTTTAACATGTTTATTTATTCCGGCAAACAAAGTAATTCAAAAATCAGACACTTATAATCTGAACTTGGTGCTCTATCCCTAACTCTTTGGCTACGGAAGTAATATTTCTCACAATCTCTTGCTTGAATGCATAAGAGGTAACAACAATGTTGCGGCTCCCCTTCTCAAGTGCCTGAGCCAGACTTTCAACCCCGACCCCTTTAAGTTGATAGGGGCCATTCACATCCGCTTTGCGATCAATCAGGCGCTCGATAACAAATCCGTTTGAGGCCGTCAGTTCATTGAACTGCTCAAAGAAAATCCCGGCTCCGTACAACGTGAACTGCTGCCAGCCCCGCTCTTCAATTAGCTCAATTAAATTGAGGATATTGAGATAATTATCATTTAACAGCAGGCCTTCCCGGCGATACAGAAAATGCTTATCAATAAGACTGCAAATGGCCTGCGGCCAGTGTAAGCGGCCAATCTGCCATTGCTCATGCTCATGCAAGCTGTCTATCACCTGCGCGGTGCCCAATCGTTCCACTTCGGCAATTTGCGAGTCAGAGATCACCGGATAGGTTTTATCTGCCCCAAAATTGTCCTGATGATAAAGCTGAGTATAGACAATACTCTCATTATAAGTGGGCAGGCGTACATAGCGAGCCAGTATGGCTACCGCCTCATCAGCACTGACAGATGCAAATTCATAGCGGTTGAAACAATCAAAAAAGGCCTCGATACCGGAGTAAAAACTGGCAACGACATGGGTATTTTCAGGCGTAGATTGACCCAGAACTGGCTGGCCTTGCTGGTCGTAACCAAGCGTGGTGCCTACGTCGCCAAGCAGAAAACTCTCGATGCATTCGGGCGACCGCCAGAGCATGCGTCTGAGGTTAAACTTATCGTTGTGGGCGCCAATAAAGCTCTCATAAAGAGTACCCAGTCGCTGATAAATACGGTTAGTGGAATAAAACAGCAAATTCCCTTTAGCGCGCTCACCAAGGGCCAGTTCCAGATGACTCTGGATAGTCCCGCCATTGCCCAAATCCACGGTTATGCACTGCGATAAAGGACCGTCAACCTGGCTTTCAAAGTAACCGGCAAAGCGCTGTTTTTCAGCTTCTATACGCTGCTTAACGGCCTGTTTGGATTTCTCAGCCTGCTGGTAAAGCAAGCTGAGAATATTACTGCCGTGATGATAAACGCTATCGGAATTCTTAAATTCCAGGGCCGAAAATTGCTGCAAAATATCATCCGGTTCCAACATGAAATCGGCATAAAAATTAGCAATGGTGTATCCCCGGCGTTTGATAAAGATTTCAATCAAACCACTAAACCAGTTTTGTTCCTCAATATCCACCGACGGCCAGAAAGTTGACTTGCGTGATACAAACAACTTTACCACCTGCAAATCCGACAGGCCGCGTTGACGCATGCGCTTTTCTATTAAGGGCGCAAAGACTTCACCTTCTCGCATCAAACACAAAACGTGCTGGGCCTCACTGGCAATGGCTTTGTTGATCACCCAATCGCAAAAACTCAGCAATGCCGGACCCCAGGTGAACGCCGATAGCTCAAAAGCATCCGGCATCAGGTTTGCCGGTTTGTGAGTGGTGGCGAGATGGCGAATGGCATTAAACGGGCAATGGGCTGAATAGAGCTTACTTTCCGCATTGAAGATACGTTTATCATCAAGCGCTGGCCCCACACGAACAGTCTGGATCCCGAACAGCCCGGCATTTTTTATATCAGCTACCGGATTATCCCCTACATGTAGCCAGGATTCGAAGGGCTGCTGTTCCAGCTCGGCGACCCGCTTGAATAACCCGCCTGAGGCTTTGTTTACGCCATGCTCTGAAGATACATAAAGCGGGATCTCAGCTAAAGCCGGCGCATTATGAAAGAAGCATTCACGGATTTGCCCGGCCGATAAATACATATCAGAGATAAATATCACTTTTATCCCGGGCGTATTTTGCAGTTTTAAAATCAGCGCTTTAAGTGTTTCGTCGAGAAAACCATAGCGCGCTTCAGTGGCGAGCTCCGCCTCCCGAAGCAAACTTGCGCTGTGCGTATCCACCGGCAGATGGCCAATGATTTGCTCCAGACTCACTTCCCGGTTTGCGGTTTTATTTTTTAGCTCACGTTCGGCATAGTGCCGCAATTCTTCATACTCAACCGGTGCCATTTTTGCGTTAAGCCGATTGGCCACCGAAGCATAAGCTTCAGCGAAAATTCTCGTTGGTCTGGCGACCTTGCGGAACACCAGCGTGTCGAACAGATCAAAAGACACCAGTTGCATGTCGTGGTTGCGTATAGCCTGTTCGATAGCTTGGATCAACTGACTCATTGGCAAATATCATCCCGGTGCTCAAAATAGGCCAGCAGCCGTGTCATGGTCTCGGCATTAGGCACTAACGTGGGATTATCCACCGCGCCATTCCAGCTTTTAACCGGTGTTCGCCAGTCACCATAATGTTCCTGCAGAAAAATTTCCGGCTGTACGGGAAAACGCAGAGGCCCGGCACTTGTGGGTCTGATTTCAGTTGGCAAAAAACCGGCAGTGCTGATGACGTTAGCGTTTGGCTCAAACCAGTAGGTTTTATCGTCCACCTGATAATGAATAATATAATCCACCATCACGCCGTCTTTGTAGGCCTGCAAAAAGGCCGGAAGTCGGCCCTGACTGAATTGTTTTGGGGCCGGGGATGCCCAGTGCTTGCCATACCGGGCTGTCAGGAAAGCTTCGGTTTGCGCCGGTATCCGAAACTGCAGCTGACCCACCTGCAGCACATCGGGTGCCGCCAACAGGTTTGCATCCAGCCAGTGTTCGCAATTCAGATCGCGCCACAGTCCCAGCCCTTCAGCGAAAGCAAAATTAAACAAATTCAGCCGCCAGCCGGATTTCTCAATGGTCAGGCCTTTCCCCTGCCCCGCTGTACTGCTGACATACCAGCTGTCCACCTCTCCCAACGCCGCGCCCAAGCTAACCAGTTCGGTCGCGCTCATCGGCGGGATCAACACCGATAAGGTATCAATTTCAGGATTCAACTGCCCGTCACGGTAAAGTGAAAGTAACGTGCCGGTGGTCAGCACATAGTCGATGTTCTGCTGTTCCAGGCTCTGCGTAATGCCATGTAAAACTGCCAGACCTTGTTGTAATGCCTGACTGTCACGGGCCCCAACATAGTGCTTGCGACACTCAAAACCTGCCGCCCTAAGCACCGGTTCAAGCTCCCAAACGGCTGCAATCTGATGCTGATAAACACCAAAGTCGATGTCTTTATCCCAGGGTAAAAAATCCTGATCGCGCACCATCCCCAGCAGCGAACCACCTATCAGGATGGCTTCAATACTGGCTTCGTCCGACACCATAAGCGCTTCCCGGCATATCTGGTGCACATTGGCGAATTCTGAATAAATTTTATTGAGTGAATAATGCATATTTATCTGTCGGTTGCCGCGCGTTTATGTACATTTTATCGGTTCAGCCAGTGAAATCATTAATTCAGGCCGGTTTACTGCTCTGTATTCATTAATCCTTTGCTGAGCAAGTTTTGCCCGAGCAGTGTGGCTATCCATTGTTTGTCTTTTACCGGTTGGGATAGCCAGCGTCCCTGTTCAAACCTGAACTGATAAATCTGATTAAACAGTCTGTCAAACCAGTACAAGTCGTCCCCGCTCAACAAACTAAAATTCGCCGGTGTATTGCCTTTAAGTGTCGCAGAATGGAAAAAGTAACACTTATCGCGCTCATCCAACGCCAAAGACTGCCCATGTCCAGTGATGTCGTGACTGATCCCCAGCAGATCCAGAAACGTGGGAAATAAGTCAAAGTGCGAAGAATGACTGATGGTTTTGCTCGTTAACTTCGGATGCGTAAGCATAAACGGCACCTGAGTTTGTTCAGGGATCACTGAGTTACTGTGGAAACTGTAACCATATTCGCCGAAGGATTCTCCGTGATCGCCGGTGAACACTACAAGGGTGTCCGACAAATCCACCTGTTGCGCTAAACGGTTCAGAAACTCATCAATGATATAATCCACTTCTTCTACCGCATTAAGATACAGGGCTTTTTGAGTCGACCCGCTATGACGGTTAAAACGCTGCTTATCTACCACTTCGTATGGCATGTGAGTCTGATCATTGATCAAATGCAAAAAGAATGGTTTGTCTTTTACCTGCTCCGCTACCTCATTCACCATATTCCACAAGCGGTAGTCTGCGGTGAGTCCACGGGCTGGAATATCATCAGTTCCCCAGATCTGGTCAAAGCCGATTCGTTCCAGCAGCTTCCAATAATCATACAACCCGGTATTGGCGCTATCGAGGAACAGAGTCTGGTAACCCGCTTGTTGCAGCGCTTTGATATACCGCGGTTCGCCGCCGTAATAGGCCGAGTCCGCTTTGTTGTAAGGGTTATTAGAATACTGCCCGGTGTACATCTGATTGGTTGAAACGGTGGTGTTGGGACATAAACTGAAATGTTGTGATGACAGCCAGCGGTTGGCGCCAAACCGCTTTACCAGTGACGATTGCACCGGCGCATTATCATAAGGCTGTACATAGCAGCCCAGGGATTCCATGGTAATTAGAATGACATTAGCGCCCTTACAGCGTCCGAACAATTCACTTTTTTGCACCGGCTTTACCGCAGGCACATAAGGCCGTAAGCGCTCCTGATCCGGAATGTCCGGCGCGGTAAAATTATCACTTAACAAAATATTGGGCAGCAGGCTGGGTGTAGTAAAAAATTCAGCGGTGGCTTTCACCAGCCTGGCATAACCATTCAGACCCGCCACCACAGCTAATAGTGCCAGCATTATCACTTCCGCCGCCCCTACAGGGACGCCTGACGTAATGGGTAAACTTATCAGCAAACATCCCAGCGCCGCCCCAATTCCCCGATTGTGAGCCCGGGTACTTACCGACATAGCACAAAGCAGCCATAAAGCCCCTGCCAGATAAGCGATGAGCGCCCATAGCTGCAGTGCGACTGCAGTACAGCTGGCCACCGCCATAAACGGAATAAGCACGGCCGGTTTAAATTTGCCCAGGACATCCAGCAAATGAGGGACGCCTTTCATCAAGCCTTTGGTGCCTTTAAAAAACCATCTAATGGTTTCCCGGTTTACCTCAATCCGGTATTGCACAAACAGCATGGCATCGAGCCAGATAAGTACCGCATACAAACTCAACAGCGCTGTACTGACCATTGCGGTAATGCCGCTTAGCTGACACAGTACCACGTGGCCAACTGACACCAGCAGCAACCAGTTAATATCAGCCAGTGAGGCGGTTTTACTCAGAGCGCCGCGTTTCGCTCTAAGCGCCTTGTTGAGCAGCAGCAGTGGCAGCAGCGCAGCAAACAGCAATACGCTTTGTGCCAGAGTATTGGTTATAGCCAGCATAGAGATAGCCCGTTAATACGGTTACGGTATGGGCTGAAGCGAACGTCAATCATCACCAGAAAACATCCGGTAAGTCCACGCCATCCCACACCGGCGCAAATTCCAACGCTTTACCCATTGGCACCACACGCCTGAACTCCCCTTTTGGCGTTGTTAGTTCGCCGGTGACCGCGTAGCTAATCGTCTGCAGCTTAGGCGAACAGGCGATTTCGTCGCTAACACCGATGTCTTTTTCAAGCACTAACCCATTGCCGTCATGCGCCTCGAGCATATCAGCAGTCAAAGTTTTGACCTTACAGCGGCCAATGGGTCCGACATTGTGTATTTGCGCAAAGGAAGCAATTATGCGGCCAGGATCCTGCGTTAGTGTCATACCCCACCCTGCGGCAAGCTTTTGCAACAGAATATGCTGATTGACCTTGTGACCCATTTCAAACTGATGAGCCACTTCGCCGATCTGCCGTTCAACCGCTGTCCAGAATGAGCGCTGATAATCAGGCACGGTATTGAGCCAGTAAATAGCTTTTGGTGACGAACAGGCCTGTTGCGTGAATGGCAGTAAATCAGTTAAAAACTGGCTGGCCAGCGCGTTAATGTCACTGTTTTCGTCCAGCTGTATAAGTGCGACTGAATAGCGATCTGGAAAGCAGACCTGGGCGGTTTGTGGCGCGATTGTTGACACTGCCTTAATGGCTTCGTCGCCGCCCCAGATAACCCTTAAATCACACCAGTTGCTCAGTTGCTCCGTCACCTGTTCGTGGCGGGCATCGTATTCAGCCACGGCAACCTGGTTAGCCAGAACTTGTCCTTCCGGGAGCTTCAGGTATTCCTTCAACAGAGAAATTAACAGCCAGGTCACCTCGCCGCTGCGCTGACTGACTCTCACGATGTTCTGATTAGCACAGAGTACGGAAAGCAGTACCGAATACATAAACACCGTATCAACGTTGGCCGGGGCAATATGAAACACCCTACTGACCTTTTTGTCATTAAGCTCAGTCGGCATGGCTGTGGTAATTTGCGTCAGGTGCGCCTGACGAAACCAAAATGCCAGGGCGACGATTTCAGGATGCTCCCGCGCCGTATTTTGTTTAAGCAAAAACGCTGCAAACCCAGCCACCGAAGCGCGGATTTCTGCAAGTGACTGCAACCTGTTCTGGTTGAGGCTTTGTGCCTCTATGTGCCACGTGAGTGGTGAGTTATCATTAAACAAAGGTATCACTGCAACCCTTCACTTGTGCTTTAGGCACCCGGCCGTGCACCTTAAAATATTTCCCCAACCGGCCACAGGCGCAGTCATCTTCGCCAATAATGGTGCCGAGGTCTTCGGTCAGCAGGCAATGGCCCGGGTAACTGGTTGGCAACACCGAGTTCACCTGAATTAATCCCGTTTTGCCAAACTCCACTTCACTTAAATCCACCGGGTGACGAATGAGTACGTCCGACCAAACCGGAGTGTGTAAATGGCCATGCTCACATTGCATATATATCGTACCGGTTTGCTCCACCATGCCGTAATAGTCGTGCACACTGACGTTGCCCAGGGTGTCTCGGATAGTCGCTTTAAACTGCTCGTCGGTCACCGCCTGCTCCTGCATTTTCTTCCAGCCACCGCCGTGAATGAGGATGGCATTAGATAAATTAACAGTAAGACCCTGGTTTATCATCGCCTGAATAAACTGCTGCCAAACGATAAAAGTAAAGCCAAATATCAGCACGGGCTGCTCACCGTGCTCGGTAAAAAATGCCTGAACTGTATCCACGTCCAGTTGCATTTCATCATCCAGGGCATAGCAATGGTGGCGACCAAAAAAGGATAGCCCTTGCAGACCTGCCGCTCTGGCGGTCATGGCCCCGGCTTTTTTCACCGTGGAGGGGGCATCGATTAACAGCATGGGGCGGCGCTGTTTACCCAACCAGCTTTGCAGAATTTTCACCAGCACCTGACTCTGGCGCTTGGCCGACGGCCCATCAAGAATAATTTTAGAGGCCAGACCGCTGGTACCGGAAGAACGCATTTGTCTGAAGACTTCGGACTCATCGATACTGGCCAATTCAAGATCCTTAAATAATCTTGCGGCTACCGGCAGCTGACCCAGACTTCCGGCAATACTAAGGTCAAACGGGTTACATTCCACCAACTGCCGATAAGCCTGACAATGCTCGTAATGATGGGCACTTAAACGCGGTAGCAGTTCATCCAGCATAGCTTGCTTCTGAACGCTTGGCAGGCCATAAACCGGTAAATCAAATAAGTCGGGTGGATAGCTGAACATGTCAGGCCGCCCCTTCTTGTTGCTGAGCAAGGCTGGCGTAATCAATTTTGCCGTTACCCAACAGCGGAATCGTGACATTAGCGATTACAGAGATATTTCGCTTTGGGATAGCCAGCATTTTTACGAGTTGATCAGTGAGTTGCACGTTTTGCTCAGCAGACAGTTCGCCGCTATACACAGCAATAAGCTTGTCATCCTGGCCAATAACGCAGGCCGCTAAAGGCAGGTTTTGCTCGGCAAGTATGCTCAGAAAAGTCTGCTCCACAACGTCGAGATTAACCCGTTCACCGGCAATTTTGATCATTCGCTTGGTGCGCCCGGTAATCGTGTAATCCCCCCCGGCATCACACACGGCAAGATCGCCCGTGGCCAGCCATTCTGGTGGTGTAAACGCAGCTAAATCGGCCGTCTTTTCAACGTAGCCCAACATGACATTATCACCACGATAGCAAAGCTCGCCTTCACCATCCGGCTCGGTTGCACCTGTCAGTTTAAATTCGCCGCCGGCAATCGCCTGCCCCATCGCGCCCGGCTTTTGCAATACCTTCTCCGGTGTCAGGTAGGCCATCCGGGCGGTGGCCTCGGTTTGGCCGTACATCACATAAAATGCTTTATTGGTTTGTTTGGCGTGCTCTGCCAGACTGGTCACATGGGCAGGAGCCAGTTTACCGCCGGCCTGAGTAAAGTAGCGAAGGGCCGGTAGTTCCATGCGGGTAAAACGCAACCGCAGCAGCATTTCGTAAAAAGAAGGCACGCCGGCCAGCGATGTCACCGGACGGTTTTTTATCAACGCCCAGAACGCTTTATCAAACACGCTGTGGCGGGTAAAACAGATGGTTGCACCCGCTTTAAGATGCGTGTGCAACACCGATAATCCGTAAGAATAACTAAGTGGCAAGGTAGCCAGCGTAATATCCTCTGCCACAATGGGCAGGTACGCTAAAATGGCGTCACAGTTCGCCGTCAGGTTACGTTGCGAGAGCGCCACGCACTTCCCGGCGCCGGTACTACCGGAAGTTGATAACAACAGGCTTAACCGGGCATCTGTTGGCAGTGGTTCGTTATGCAAAAGGGTAACAGTGCCATCACCAATTACCGCATTGGGCGTTAATACCTGTGCATACTGTTCACGGGTGGCTAGCGTACAGTCGGGATTAAGCAGCAGCACCACATAATCCAGACTCAGTGCGGTTAAGTAATCCACCACACTGGTGATACTGTTATCAATCAGCATCATCACCACCGGGCGATGAAGGGAAACAATTTGCTGCCAGTTTTGCGCTCGTCGCTCTATTGCTTCTCTTAGCTCGCGGTAAGTGAGGCCATCAGTGTCATCCATCAGTGCTATATGTTCTGAATGACGGTGGGCTTCAATAAACGGGATCACCAGCTCTGCATGACTCATGGGCAAAAATGTCCATCCACCGGTAATACATGACCCGTGGTATAACCGGCCTGCTCAGAAAGTAAATACAATACCGCCTCAGCCACTTCTTTGGCGGTTCCGGCGCGCTGAAGCACGGTTCGCTGCAGCACTTTTTGTCTGGCTTCGTCTTCGTAATGTTCGGTAAGTTGCGTGTCGATAAACCCCGGGGCTACCGCATTCACCCGAATTCCCACCGGTGCCAGTTCTTTCGCCAGGGATTTGGTAGCACCGGTCAGGGCTGCTTTACTGGCAGCGTAGGCACTCATGCCTTTACTGCCCTGCTCACTGACCTGGGACACAATATTCACGATACTGCCGCGGCGTAAGCGGCTCATTAGCCGACTAGCCAGTTGCATATGCTGATAAGGCGCGAGAAAATTGATATTGAGCTGTTGTTTCAGTTTATCCATGCCGGTTACCGATAACGGCGACTCCAGCATCACACCGGCATTGTTGACCAGCCCATAAAGCGGTGGCGCGAGCCCATCTGACACCTGGCGCTGCAGTTGGCGAAATATGTCTTTTACCGCGTGTTCATCGGTCACATCGTACACCAGTGGTCGCAGTGCCTTACCAAGCTGTTCCTGCATGGCGCTGAGTGCATCTTCATTACGACCGCCAGCAAACACGGTTGCTCCGCGCTCAACGCACGCAGCAACAATAGCCTGGCCAATACCGCCAGTTGCCCCGGTTATCAATACAGAAGCGTTTTGTAATAACGTATTATGCGAAGCTGACATCGTATTTTTGCAGAATTAACTTCGCCTGGGCCACCGAGCTCATATCGATAATGTCATCAGTATCGAGCATCACATCAAACACATTTTCCAGCTCAGCTATCAACACCATATGCGCCGTCGAGTCCCACTCCGGGATGGTATTATAAGTAAGGCTATCGGTGACCTTTTCCGGCGGGATCCCCAGTGCATCACTAAAGGCTTGTTGTAATTGTTGTTGCGTATCCACGTGTATCTCGTTCCTTATTTCGCGTTGCGAGTGCGTGATAAAAACTGTTTGATCGGGGCTGTAGCCTGACGATAATTTTCCACATCCAGCTCCAGTACGCTGAGCGCATTGTCTTCGACTATCTTATAGCCCAGCTTTTGATTGTAACTCAAAGCATTTTGATTACTGCGCTTAACTACCGCCCGGAACCGTTTGGTGCCAAGTTGTTCGAAACAAAAATCGTACATGGCCAGTGTTGGGGCAAAGGCGACGATATTGCCCTGATAGCGCTGCTCGCCAATATACAGCCCGGGTTCCAGTAAACTCGCCTGTTCTGCGGTTTTGCCGGTTTCCAGCGACTTCACATTCGTTGCGCCAATGAGCTGGTCACGAAACTTAATCACCCAGTGCAATTGTTTCGGGTCAAGGCGGGTCTTTTTAAACCACGCCTGCTGTTGTTCTTCGCTGATCATTTCGTCTGACACCATTTGTTGGCGAATTTCTTCCTGATTGCGCCAGCTGCGCATCTGCGACTGATGCGCTTGTGTCATTGGCAATAGTTCAACCTGATAACCACTGAGCGTAAACTGATTTACCGGCTCGTCACTCAACATATTATCCTGCCTGGTCGTTGCGCCACTGAGCAATAGCCGCCAATAACTGCCAGGCGCCATCGGTAACGGCTACTGCTGATGCCGCCTGAGACATTGCTGCCAGGCGGCTTTCGTCTTGCCAGAGCGCTTTTACGCTGGCGGCGAGTGTGGTCAAATCGAGGTTATGTTCAGCATTGATGACCTGACACCAGCCCTGACTGGCTGCCTGCCCGCTGGCCTGACGCTGATTGTCTGCCACAGTGAGCAGGACCGACGGCGTTAAACATGCAGCTAATTCAAACTGACTGCCCCCGGCCGCAACCACGGCTAAACGGGCATTCACCCAGAGGTCGGCCATATCCTGACAGTTGTGCACATGCTGAATAGCACAGTCCGTGTTGGCAATAAAGGTGGTTAAATCGCTCAGCGCCTGCGGTGCAAAGCCCGGACCAGTAACCACTCGAAAAGGCGCGTCGGGCAGTTCGCCGGTTATTGCCTTGAGCAACGGCAAGGTTAATCCCGCGGGATCGCTGCCGCCCATGCTGATTGTCAGACTAAAACGCTGATTTATGGGTAACGGGCGGGTAACCGAAAATTCCCTTCGTAACAAGCGGTAACCAGCCCCTAAACACAACATGGCCGCGGGGTTCGCGTTGACATAATCTTCGCGCCACTCGTCTCCGGCAGGATTACACAGAATATCCGCATACTGAAAACCAGGCTGGCGAATATCATCCAGCAACACCAGCGGTGCCTTAGCACCGCTAACCTGCCTGACCAACGCTTCGCTAAAATCATAACCGTCGAGCACAATAGCGGTGGCCGCATTTTCCTCAGCAAGCCGGATCAGCTGCCTGGCCAGTGCTAGTTCATTATCTGCGGCTAACACCAACCGGCCACTCCAGTCGTGTCGCTGCAGGATAAATTGTCGGGCGGCTTCATTCACAATGAACAGGCTTTCCAGTCCTTGTTCTTCGGCTGCCTGAGCAAGCGCCTGGCAGCGCATAATATGGCCAATACCACTTTTATGGCTGCCGCCGGTGCAAAAAACTACAGCACTCATTCGCCGATATGCTCCCAGCTAAGCGCCGTCCCTTTCTTAATAAACCGGGTGGCTTTTTTATGCAGCACTGAATCCCAGTGCTTCGGTGCCAGACCAAAGGCCGGACGGACTATTTTCAGGTTGTCTGGTCCCAGCGGTTCGCCGGGTTGAATATCCTGGCTAACATAAATAGAACGGCGATATTGTTTAGCCTTATCTTCGGCTACAGTACCGCCGTATTTTACCAGTCCTAATGCCTGCCAGGCCCGTTCGGTTTCGATTACCAGCGAGGCGAGTTCCTGAGGTTCCAGTGAAAATGCCGCATCAACCCCACCGCCGTTACGATCCAGCACAAAGTGTTTTTCTATTACGCTGGCACCCAATGCTACGCTAGCCACCGCTGCGCCAATTCCACCGGTGTGATCGCTCAGGCCCACTTCACAGCCAAAGGCATCGCGTAAATGGGGAATGGTAGTCAGGTTGGTATTGATGGGTTCGGCAGGATACGTACTCGTGCACTTAAGCAGGATAATCTCTTCGCAGCCCGCCTCTCTGGCGGTCTGGACCGCCAGCTCAATTTCACTCAGGCTGGCCATCCCGGTTGACATGATCAGCGGCTTGCCTATGCTGGCCGCTTTTTTGATGAGCGGAATATCCGTCAGTTCGAATGAGGCAATCTTAAAGCACGGCACATCCAGCTCGTCCAGGAAATCCACCGCCGATTCATCAAAGGGCGAGCTGAAAGCCAGCATGCCAAGGGATTTAGCATAATCGAACAGTTCACTGTGCCACTCATAAGGCGTAGCCGCTTTTTGATACAGGCTATACAGGCTGGCGCCATGCCATAAGCTATCGGTTTCTTCGATAACAAAACCCGCTTCCATCACATCCAGCGTCATACTGTCAGCCGTGTACGTTTGCAGTTTGATAGCGTGGGCACCACTTTCGGCGGCCGCTTTAACCATAGCCCTTGCTGTTTCAAGAGACTGACTGTGATTACCACTTAACTCAGCAATGATAAAAGGCGCGACATCACGACTAATTTCACGGTTGCCAATCATTATTTTACTGGCGCGCCCGTTGTTATGCATCACTGCCCCCTTTCACATAAGCCAGATACATCAGTTCGGCCCGAGTCCAGTCTTCCATGGTATCGATATCCTGTACCAGATAACGGGGAAGCACCACAGGGATACTGTGTGTAGCAAACATTGGCTCACGGGCTAACCAGGCGCTGCTTTGCCCCCAGTAAAACTGACCCGCATCATGATAGCATTCCTCAAGGTCCTGGGAACGCATGCCCATATTGGCAGCATCAACCGGTTCAACTCCCTCTCCGGCCAGGCGAATGGCGCGCTGTATTGGAAAATCAAAGGTCGTCACGGAAAAAGCGTAATGCATGGCTGGCGCAGCTTGCAGACGGGATAATCCGTCAGTCAGGAAATCGGCGCGTAAAAAGGGCGCGGTGGCATAGATGCAGCACACAAAATCCGGCTTATCGACGATTTCACTGTAGCTTTCTATCGCATGGCGAACCACCGGCGACGTACCGGTGTAATCATCTGACAGCGCCTCAGGGCGCTCAATAATTATCGTAGCACCCCAGGCTTTGGCGACCCGCGCAATCTCTGGCGAATCGGTTGACACTACAATGTCGTCGAACACATCGGCGTCTTTAGCGGCTTCAATAGAATAAGCAATCAGTGGTTTTCCGGCGAACGGCCGGACGTTTTTGTCTTTGATACGTTTACTGCCGCCCCGGGCCGGGATCACTGCAATATTCAAGATAATACCTCGCTTAACTGCTTTATAACCTCCATTTGGTTATCGGCAGACAGGGCTGGAAATAAAGGTAATGTCAGCGCACGGCTGTAATAGTGTTCTGCATTCGGGTACTGACCGGGCTTAAAACCCAGTTGCTGATAGTAAGGATGCAAATGGATAGGAATGTAGTGCACATTGACTCCTATGTCCCGCTCCCTCAGCGCATTGAATACCTGCTTGCGATCGTGGCTGGTAAGTTCAATCATATACAAATGCCAGGCACTGTGCGAATCGAGCACCGGCCTTATCACTGGCAGTCCGGCCAGTGCTTTGTCATACACCTGAGCCAGGGCATACCGCTGGGCCACAAACTCATCGAGATGTTTGAGCTGAGAACGCCCCAATGCCGCGTGCACATCACTTAAACGGTAATTAAAACCCAGTTCAAACTGGGCATAAAACCACGGCTCATCCAGATGCGCTTCCCCTGTCATCGCTGGATCACGGGTAATACCGTGACTGGCATACCGGCGTAACAGCGCGGCTTGCTCATCATCGTTAGTCAGCACTGCGCCACCCTCGGCGCTGGTGATAGACTTAACCGGATGAAAACTTAGCACCGTCATGGCTGAATACTTACCCGCACCCACAATATGGCCCTGCGCATCCCTCGCACCTAAAGCATGGGCTGCGTCTTCCACCAGAGTGATCCCGAAGGGCTCAGTGATGGCCGCGATCTCCGCCATATCACAGCTACTGCCGGCAAAATGAACGACGATAATGACTTTAGGAATTTTGTTTTCTGCGGCAGCAAGGTGTAATTTATCCACCAGCGAGGCCGTGCATAAATTACGGGTGACCGGGTCGATATCCACAAAATCGATTTCTGCGCCGCAGTAGCGGGCACAATTGGCCGATGCGGCAAAAGAATTGGGCACCGTCCACACTACATCGCCAGCTTTTACCCCCGCCGCCAGACAAACAATATGTAACCCGGATGTGCCGCTATTGCAGGCTATGGCGAAGCCAGCACCGGTATAATCACACAGGGCCTGTTCGAAAGCCGGCACCTGCTGTCCCTGGGTCAAAAACCCTTGTTCAAGCACCTGTGTGACGGCATCGATGTCATCGGAAAACAGTGTGTGCTTGCCATAAGGGATCATAACGTGCTCTTGTCCAGGATCTGTAATTCGTCAATCGACAGAAAATGTGGATTGGTACCCGAGTGATATTCAAACTTATCACTCACTGGCTGACCTTGCTCAGACAGGCGGTTAACCTTGTAATTAATATTCTTATCGAAAAATACGATAGCCGGGGCAATCACATAATGGTCTTCAAACTCGATAGTGTGATGGGCCATTTCTTCGGGCACCATGACTTCATGCAGTTTTTCGCCCGGCCTTATCCCCACGACTTTATAATCCGGTTTACCGCTCATAGCGGTCACTAAATCGGTGATGCGAATCGATGGGATTTTGGGTACAAAGATTTCTCCCCCCTGCATTCGCGAGAAATTTTTCACTACGAATTCCACCCCCTCATCGAGGGTGATCCAAAAACGGGTCATTTCCGGATGGGTAACCGGCAGTTCCTCACAGCCTTCAGCCAGTAACTTGCGGAAAAATGGCACCACAGAGCCTCTTGAGCCCACTACGTTACCGTAACGGACTACTGAAAAACGCGGGCCTTTAGCACCGGAGATATTATTCGCGGCAACAAATAATTTGTCTGACGCCAGTTTAGTGGCACCATACAAATTAACCGGGTTAGCGGCTTTGTCGGTCGATAACGCAATGACCCGTGACACATCGTTGGCAATCGCAGCGTCAATGACATTTTGCGCGCCATTGATGTTAGTTTTGATGCATTCGTTGGGGTTATATTCAGCAGCAGGTACCTGCTTTAGCGCCGCCGCATGGACAACATAGTCAACATCTTTCATGGCAATTTTTAAACGTTCGTTATCACGGACATCGCCAATGAAATACCGCATACAGGGGGCGTTGTACTGCTGCTGCATTTCAAACTGCTTGAGTTCGTCGCGGGAGTAGATAATCACTCTTTTCGGCGAAGCTGTGGTCAACAGGTAGCTTACAAAGCGCTTACCAAAAGACCCGGTGCCGCCTGTGATCAGTATCGTCTTACCATCAAATAGTGTCATCGTATCCACCGCTCTCTGTTCAGTTATTGTTGTTTGCGCGTCGGCACACTTGGTTGCAGGGAACTGTCATTATCATGGCTGGCTTATTACAAGTGTCAAATACTTGTCGTTACCCGCAGTGCATATCACGATAAACAAGACATTCCCAAATCCCGCAACATAAATGCCGCAAAGACATGCGATATTAGCCGGCTATTTGCTTACAAAACAAAAAACTTTGCATTACAAACGGTTATAACGACTATGTCAGCAAATATAGTCACTCGCGCCGGAAAAATCCATTAATAGTGCAAAAGCTAACGGCAAGCGTTGGTTATTTGTACTTTTTAATGGCGGCCTGACTACGTATAAAGTGACTCGCATCGTCTTTAGCTGACTTTAGCAAGGTTTGCGCCAGTTCCTTTAATTTGTCGTTCACAACCAGCTCTTTTTCGGCAAAAGCCCGGGCAAACGACGAGTCGGCATCGGCCAGGATCTGCTGAACTAGTTCATCTCGCTGAACGATAAGTTCGAAGAAGGTTTTGAAGCCTGACGAGGAGTCGTCAGGCTGAGGTAAGGCGTCAACAATTTGCGCGTTGAGCGTGCCGAGAGCGTTCGGCGTAAGGTCGTGGTTCAGTTCGTCTAGGTTCACACAGCTTGGCGTTTTTGACGCTGGGCTTCAAAAGCTTCCTGTTTGGCTTCTTCAGGGATTTGAACCCACGCATCGCGAATTGGTGCTAACAGGTTAGTCACTTCATCCAGCATCTTCAAGTCATTCTTAACGTGTGCCAGATTGAGTCGCTCAATCATGTAATCGTACAAAGCGAACAAGTTTTCTGCCGTTTCACCGCCGGTTTTCAGATCCAGGGTATCGCGCAAATTGATCAGAATAGCGGTTACCCGTGAAATGTACTGCGACTTGAGCTCGTACTCACGGCGCTCCATTGCCCCCTTAGCATAAGCAATACGGTCCAGCGCGCCCTGCATTAGCATCAGGGTTAATTTATGCGGATCGGCATTCGCAATATCCTGCTTCAGATTACCTTTGCGATAAGCGTTAATTCCGGTAAGAGCCATGAAAAGTCCTCGTATTATTATGTCAGTTACTAACCTAATGCTGCTAACAATGCAGAACCGGTTTGATTAAGTCTCGCCACCGTCTGGTCGAGGTTCAGATAGCGATCACGCAGGATTTGCTCGTAACTCACCATGCGTAATTCGAATTGCTCGCGATCGTCCGCAATCTGATCTTTATCATCTTTTGCAGCCCGTTCACGCAGGGTGATTAAACCGCTGTATGAGGTGTACTCATCGGCCATCTCATAGAGTCGAACAGCGATGCCCTGGTCTTCGTCGGTAAACAGTTTGGCAATTTCGTCGAAGTTATCCTCTAATGCGGCTTCAAGACGTTCGTCACCGGAACCTAAACCAAAATCCGTGGCTGGAATTTCCAGTTTGCCGTCGGAGTTCAGCTCAACCCCCAAAGCAAATAAACTGCCTAGTGAAGAACTCCCTACACTGGAACCTACAATACTGGCGAGGCCATTACTTATACCACGCAGCATTGAATCACCGGCTAAGGCACCATCTTCTTCCAGATCGGACTCACCATAGCGGGTGAGTGATTTGATATCAGTGATGATTTTGTTGTAGTTATCAACAAAATCCCGAATCTTTTTATCCAGTCCGTCACGGTCATAGCCGATTTCGAGGGTAGAAGTAACACGATTGAGCCCGTCAACGTCTAACGGTGAAACACTGGTTGCCTCAAACGACACGTTTTGAATGGTGTTCTCAAACTCGTTAGTGGCACTCTCTACCGGGATCCCATCGATAGTTGCTTTGGCATTACCGGCATTTTTAACCGGCACCAGATTGTCGGTTGTCTCATTAGCTTTCTTGGTGGTTAACGCATCCAACTCACCGCGGTCGCCGTCGTTAACGATCATCAGATCATTATTCAATCCAGTCACTGAGGAAGAAATAACTAATTTCGCACCTGATGCCGTGCCGGTATCAATAATATTGGCATTCACACCGAAATTATCAGCGTTATTGTTGATCGCCTCGCGCAACTGAGCCAGGGTCATGCCTTGCTTGACTGTTACGGCAAAACTGTCGCCAGTATTATTAATTTTAAATGTCATGGAGGCATCACCGAGCCCGTCGGTAAGCACCGCATCGTTTGAGCTGGAAAAGGCGGCATCTGCAGTTTCAATACGCGAACCTGAAGCCAGCTCAGATACGGCTATTTCGTAAGAACCACGAAGCGCTGAATTTGACGCTTCAGCGGTGAAGATCTCTTTGTCTTCGGACGGATGAGTAATAGTGGGTTCACGACCATTGATGTCACTGTCACGACGCATTTCATCGACAGTGTCTTTAAAGTCGCTTAGCTTTGACTTAATTTGGCCCAGGGCAGAAATTTCTGCCTCAATTTTTTCTTCCTTGTCATTCAGGCGCTTTTCTTTGGGTGCGCGCTCAGCACTGAGCAATTGCGTGACCAGGTCGTCAAGCGCAAGCCCGGAACCAACACCTAACGATTGAATAGTCATAGCTCACCTCTACACTTGTTTATTAAATAACACCCCCACACTACTTCCGATGTCTTGTTGGAGATCTTTAATTCTTTCCGCTAACCTCAACACCTCGTCTGACGGGATTTGTCTAATCACATCGCCCGACGTGGAATCTTTAACAGTCACTACCGACCGGTTGGTATTTTCATCCACAGAAAATGCCAGGTTTCGATTTTGCGATTGCAAAAACGACTGAATTTCCTGTACTGCACCGTCCAGTTCCGGAGCCTGTTCCTCTCGATAATAGTTATCGGCAGATTTTTGCTCAGCTTGAACATCTTCTGCTTTAGACTGCACATTTTTTTGTGCACCTTGCGACGAATTGTCCAGCGCGACCTGATCCGATTCTACCTCGGGTTTTGGCTGCTCTTTGGGTATATTTCCAGCAAAATTCTGGCCAATTTGTGTTGGTAAAATTTCCACAACTAACCCCCTGTTTTAGAACGCATTAAACGGGCCTGCTTACACAGATGCCCGTTTACTCGTTGACTTAACCGGCAACACGTTGCCGGTAAACTTTCCGGCTATTATCCTAACAGCGATAATGCTGTCTGTGGACGCTGGTTAGCCTGGCTCAGTACCGAAACAGACGCCTGTTGAATGATCTGGTTACGAGTCAGTTCAGCAGTTTCTGAGGCGAAATCTGTGTCACGAATACGAGAACGTGCGGCAGAAACGTTTTCAGAGATACTGCTTAAGTTACGAATAGTCGACTGGAAGCGGTTTTGCAAGGCACCCAAATCTGCTCGTGCTCCACCAATGGTAGAGATAGCTGAATCGATAGATGTCAAAGCAGCCGATGCACCAGAGACTGAAGACACTGACAAGTTCGCCAGAGACAGGCCTGATGTACCGTAACCACCACCGGCGCGTGACAGGTTTACAGAGATAGTCTGACCACCGTTTGCACCCACCAGGAACTTCGCAGAGTAAGTGCCGTTAAGCAGGTCTACACCACCGAATTGCGTATCGGTTGCGATACGCGACATTTCAGTTTTCAGGGCTGACACTTCTTTTTGCAGTGCAACACGGTCTGCTGAGCTGTTGATACCATTTTGAGACTGCACTGCCAGCTGACGAATACGTTGTAAGCTGGTAGTTACCTCAGATAAGGCACCTTCGGCGGTTTGTGTTAGTGAAATTGCATCGTTTGCATTTCGCACAGCCTGGTTAAGGCCCTGGATTTGCGACGTCATACGATCTGAAATTTGCAGACCTGCTGCATCATCCGCCGCACTGTTGATTCTAAAACCTGAAGACAGACGCTCAAATGATGTGCTTAGCTTGTTGCTCACATCGAAAAGCTGACGCTGTGCATTCAGGGCCGAGACGTTTGTATTTACATATAAAGACATTATCTAACCTCCTGGGATTATACCTGTAGCAGAATCCCCCCGGACTCTGCTAAGCTATAATCTTTCGTACCTGATTTAGCACTGAATCATTAGTTGCGATATTCATCACAACAACAATTGCTAAACCACCTCATTTTGTAGCGCTTCTCACAGCCACTACGCAATTCATCAAATGAATTACCCCTCAACTAAAGGTATCGGCCCAACCTTGAGAATCTTTAGTTTTTTTTCGAAAAAAATTTAAATAAATTCAAAAACAAAAATAAGCTATTGATTTTAAAGATATAAACAGACGACATTTTTTAATTTCAAGTACTAAAACAAGCGATTAAAGACACCATCCTGCTGTCAGGTTTGCTAAAAACAGTACTTTTAAGTCAATATAAACGTGTCAATTGAACGCGTGAACGCGCTAATAACAGTTTCGTTTCGCTAGTCGTGTGTTGTGGCAGGCATGTCAGGCGGCAATATTGCCAGCCTGTGCGGCAGTGACTGGCAAGGTTTCTCCGCCTTTTGACGTCAATAGTTTGTCAGGCCGAATGAACCAGATGGGTCTTTGACAAGTGAAACATAACTCGCAGCGCAGCAAATATAAGGGATGCGTATTTATTTAAGTGAAAATTTGGAAAGCTGGCACCACTGTTGCAAAACAACTCGGGTAAGTGACGGGAAACGATTCGGTAATAAAAATAAAAAAGGCCGAGTCAAATAGTGACCCGGCCAACTTGCTCACGTTAGGAGTTTGAGCAAATTCAGTTTCAGTCGGCTGGCAGAATAGTAGAAATATACTGGCCTCTCAACCTAAATTCTACACTCTCAATTCTGTTAGTCGGCGTTTTAATCCTTGTATCGGTGGCCTTACGGCCGCCATCCTTGGCAAGGGTTGGCCTCTCAATTCCTACCCTCTATGGTATTTCTTTCAATTATCCTAATAGCGACAGTGCTGCCTGCGGCCGTTGATTGGCCTGAGACAATATGGTTGTGCTTGCCTGCTGTATAATCTGGAAGCGGGTAAGTTGTGCCGTCTCCGTGGCAAAATCTGTATCCCGGATGCGCGATCTTGCCGCTGATACGTTCTCAGAGATATTACTCAAGTTTCTGATAGTGGATTGGAAGCGATTTTGAATAGCCCCCAAGTCGGCCCGTTTAGCATCAATGGCAGAAATAGCCGAGTCGATGGTGGTCAATGCCGCCGAAGCTGTTGCCGCTGAGGCAATTGATAAATCACTCTGACCATTAGTGAGTCCGGAGAATCCGTAGCCACCCGTGCGGGATATGTTCACACTGATAGTTTGTCCGGCGTTGGCTCCCACCAGGAATTTAGCAGAGTAGCCTCCGGTGAGAATGTCTACCCCACCAAACTGACTGGTTGTCGCAATCCGTGATATTTCGGTCTTTAACGCTGACACTTCTTTTTGCAGTGCCAGGCGGTCTGCAGAGGTATTAATCCCGTTCTGCGACTGGATAGCCAATACCCGTATACGCTGCAAAGCGGTAGTGATCTCCTGCATTGCCCCCTCAGCCGTCTGGGCCAGGGAAATGCCGTCATTGGCGTTTCTGACCGCCTGATCAAGGCCTTGAATTTGGCTGGTCATCCGGTCAGAGATTTGCAGACCCGCTGCGTCATCTGCCGCAGAGTTGATGCGAAAACCTGATGATAAGCGTTCAAAGGCAGTATCAAGTCCGTTGCTTGAACTAAACATCTGACGTTGCGCGTTCAGAGAGGATACATTGGTGTTAACGTAAAGACTCATGGATTGCTCCTAACAGTTAAAGTACGCGTTGTGCTTATTATTGTTTTCAACGCTCTAAAAAATCACTTCAACGTGTTGGCATAGCCTATGCATTATCTTTTGCGTCAGTGATAAAAAACTGACGCTTTGCTTGGCTTACGCCTGGTTAAGCAGTGCTAAATTGAGCACAAGCTCATGCTGACTGCAGGTATGATGTTCAGACCTCATACCTCTCACTACCTCCTGGCTTCATTCCTGTCAGTCGGCAGCTTAGCTCAACACTCAAAACCCCAGTGGTTTTGACACTTAGCTTGCTTAATCGTCACGTTGTCTTGCAAATACACTCTACTCACCGGTCGATTGCAGTCTGCCCCCACATATTGCAACTCGACCGTTTTTCTTACTTATCTACTCATCGTTATTCGATTACCGAATGCAGTCTGCCCCCGCTTTTTGCATTCGTAAGCTTATGCATAGGATTAACCTTGCAGCAGCTGTAGTGCAGCCTGTGGCCGCTGGTTAGCCTGGCTCAGTACCGTGGTACTGGCCTGCTGGATAATCTGCCAGCGAGTCAGTTCGGCAGTCTCAGTAGCGAAGTCAGTATCTCTGATACGTGACCGTGCCGCTGAAGCGTTCTCCGAAATATTGCTTAAATTTCTGATAGTTGACTGGAAGCGGTTTTGAATCGCACCCAGGTCTGCACGCTTGGCATCGATGGCTGAAATGGCCGAATCGATAATAGGTAACGTGGCTGACGCCTGTCCGGCCGTCAAAACACTGGCGTTATACCCGTTGGTTAAGCCTGAGAAGCCGTAACCGCCGGAGCGAGACAGATTAAAGTTAATAAATTGCCCTGCCTGCGCTCCTACCAGGAATGCAGTAGAGAACGTACCGGTAAGAATATCCCCACCCGCGAACTGAGAGGTCGACGCAATACGCGAAATCTCGGTTTTCAGAGCTGACACTTCTTTTTGCAGTGCCAGACGGTCGGCGGAGGTATTAATACCATTTTGTGCCTGGATAGCCAGAACACGGATACGCTGTAATGCGGTAGTGATTTCCTGCATGGCGCCTTCGGCAACCTGAGCGAGAGAAATCCCGTCATTGGCGTTACGAACGGCCTGATCCAGGCCCATAATTTGGGATGTGATACGGTCTGAAATTTGTAGTCCAGCGGCATCATCTTTGGCACTGTTAATCCGGAAACCGGAAGACAAGCGCTCAAAAGCGGTACTCAAATGGTTATTTGAGGTAAATAGTTGCCGCTGAGCATTCAGCGACGACACATTCGTGCTAACGTATAAGCTCATTTTTTAATCTCCTAACGATTTTGTATTACCCAGGTTTTTATTGTTTTTGTTAACCTGGTCTGGCCGATCATATTGTTATTATTGGGGCGATCAGCCTGGCACTTTTGCGTATTTATTTTTGTTATTCGCAGTGCCTTTGTAATAGTTATCGTGCGGGCAGGAGAAATCCTTTAGCCTTTTTTTACTAAATTTTATTGAGCTTAAAAATCAATAAGTTACAGACGTTAAAGCGCCGGACTTTCGTCCGGCTAATGCTCATTTTTAATTGAGAGTGAGCTAACTCCCGGTGTCAGGCGGATACCTGGTTCACTACCTCCTGGCCCCATTCCCTGACTTGGGTGTCATAACGGATTATCCTAATAGCTGTAGTGCAGCCTGCGGACGCTGATTTGCCTGAGACAAAACAGTGGTACTCGCCTGCTGGATAATCTGGTTACGCGTTAGTGCTGCAGTCTCTTCCGCGAAATCAGTGTCTTTGATTCGTGAACGGGCTGCAGATACGTTTTCTGAGATATTACTCAGGTTACGAATAGTCGATTGGAAACGGTTTTGCAGTGCACCAAGGTCGGCACGCACACCACCGATTGAGGATATTGCGGCATCTACTGAAGCCAGTGCTGCAGAGGCATTTGAAGCCGTAGCAACAGACAGTGAGCCAACGCTCAGGCCTGAGGCTCCGAAGCCACCAGCGCGAGACAGGTTGACTGAGATAGTCTGACCGCCATTGGCGCCCACCAGGAACTTAGCAGAGTAAGTACCGGTTAACAGATCAAGGCCGTTAAACTGTGAATCAGTAGAGATACGTGAAATTTCGGTTTTCAGTGCCGACACTTCTTTTTGCAGGGCAACACGGTCAGCAGAGCTGTTGATACCGTTTTGAGACTGCACTGCCAGTTGGCGAATACGTTGCAGAGCCGTAGTGGTCTCGTTCAGCGCGCCTTCTGCGGTTTGGGTGAGTGAAATTGCATCATTAGCATTACGTACAGCCTGGTTCAGACCTTGGATCTGAGAAGTCATACGATCGGTAATTTGCAAACCTGCAGCATCGTCAGCAGCTCCGTTGATACGGAAACCTGATGAAAGACGCTCAAATGAAGTGCTTAAAGCATTAGATACATCGAACAACTGGCGTTGCGCGTTTAATGCAGACACATTGGTATTGACGAACATAGACATAAAGTCTCTCCTACACTCTCAATCCAGCCAGAGCTGGCTACCGGGTGACCCGGTGTTTTTCAATTTAAATAGTAGTCACCAACACCTTGAGGGGTAATTGATGAACTGGCTCTCTCATCATCTTTATCGACCCATGCAAAATTCCCTTTAATAAAAATTCACTATTTTTTTCAGGGACGGCAAAAAGTTGCCAGGCAGAACGTGGTAACGTACTGCCAGGATAAAGAATTCACGGTGTAAACTTTATTATGAAAGTACAATTAAATCGCCTGACCCGGGTATGCCGGGGCGCTGCGCATAATGCCTTTGGGGATATCGTTTTATTTAACGACCGGCTACTGGTGTGTTATCGCCAGGGCACCCATCACATGAGTAATAACGGCATTATTGTGGTGGCCGAAATTAACGACCTTGGCCAACCGGTACGCTTTCAATGTCTGACAAGTCCGGAGGGCGATCTACGCGATCCACATTTTTGTATCGACAACGACCGCCTTTATCTTCTCGCCCATCAGCGCTGGCTGACCAGCCTGGGCGCGGCGAAAACTTACACCTGGTTTAGCGGTGACGGGCTCAGTTGGTCGTCACGTCACGATCCGGGGCCGGATAACTGGTGGTTGTGGCGCGCTACTACTTACCAGGGGCGCCACTGGGGGCTGGCTTATCACCGCCCGTCAGAACAACTGGATTTGTATGCTGGCAGTTTGCGCGGCAAGATGCACAAGGTGGTTAGCGCCTGTTTGTCAAAAACTCACCATCAATTGGGCTATCCCAACGAAACTGATTGTTATTTTACTCAGCAAGGTGAACTTATTGCAGTGGCCCGGCGCGATGCCGACAGCTTCACGGCACAGCTGGGCCGGAGCAAGCCGCCTTATACTCAGTGGCAATGGCAGGATCTCGGCGATTACATTGGCGCGCCGGTATTATTACCGGTTGATAATGATATGGCTTTAGTTTGCGGGCGTCATTTTAACGGACGAAACCTGGTGACACAGCTTTGGTCACTGAATATTCACAATGGCGAACTGGTTAAGCTACTGACATTGCCCAGTGGCGGCGATAACAGTTACCCCGGCATGATTCGCCAGGGTGACAAACTGTATATTGCCTACTACTCCAGCCATCTCGACAATCAAAGCAGAATGTATCTTGCCCGGCTTAACTATGAAATATAATTAAACAGCGACAAATTGGAAATTCGTGGAAAGGTGGTCAGCGCTGCGGTTAGTGCCGCCTCCTGCTTAGCAAATTCGGCTGAGGCTTCGGCATAATCTACGTCCTGAATAGCGCTACGAGCCTCTTTGGTCGACACTTCCAAATCCAGGTTGGTTTCATAAACCGATTGAGCCACATTCAACCGAGCACCAATGGACGAGGTTTCAAAGGCTATTTTTTCCAGGCCGTTGTCAATGCCCACCAAGGCATCACTTAACGCTTCACGGTAGGCGGCATCACTCAACTCATCGTTATTCAGCGCCTGCTGTAAGTCATGCAGCGTGGTGGCAATATTTTTCTTTTGCGGCGCATCTAACTGAAAATCCAGAGTATTACCGGTTCCGCCCTGCAGGTTAAAATCAATACCGGCGAAATTGAATGGCTCACCTGAGGTGAAATCTTTAGTTGCGACTACGTTACCAGTACCGAGATTCTGGATCTCTACCTGGTTAGGTGTAGTGATGGTAATGCGATAATTATTATTGGCAGCGGTGAGCGGATCGTAGTTATTCTTATAGAAAGTATCAAAATCGCCCTGCCCGGCCACCACCGCTTCATCCACAGTAATCCCGGAATTATTGGTGATGGTGAAGTTGCGCCGCGCCGGTACATCTTCGAATAGCGATTGCCCTGATGCGCTGCTTCTCACCTTGACACTATTAGAAAGCTGTACTTCGTTGCTACCGCTATCGCCCTGATAGGTATACGCGTTGCCAGGACCGCCCGCATTCAAAACGAAAGGTTGAGATTCAGACTGATAACCCGAAAAGTAGTAGTCACCCTCAGCATTTTGCGAGTTCATCAGATCGAATACTTCGTCTTTGATCTGGCCTATCTCTGACGCCAGCGCTTTACGATCGGCATCAGATAACAATCCGTCACCGGCCTGAATAGTGAGCACCCTTGCGCGGTTAACTGAATCGGTAATGTTACGCAGAATGGTTTCCTGTTGCTCCAACGAACCGGTTACCAGGTCATTATTACGTTGATATTGCTTTAAGCTGGCCAGTTCTTCGGTCATGCGCAGGACTTTGGCAGTGCCCACCGGATCATCCGACGGCCGGTTAATTTTCTTACCGGTACTCAACTGCTGCTGGGTGTCAGCCAGCCCTGACTGATTATCCATAATCGCGCGGATATTCTGATCATAAAGTTGATTGGTGGAAATACGCATGTCTGTTACCTAACCGACGATAAAATAGTATTAAACAATTCCTGAGCCGTGCTCAAAATTCTGGCTGCTGCGGCATAAGACTGCTGATAACGCACAAGGTTCGCCGCTTCTTCATCCAGACTCACTCCCGACACTGAGTCAAACCACTCGGTAGACTGCACTTTCATGCTTTCGGCGGCTTGCAGAGCAATACTGGCAGAGGATGACTCTTCGCCCACCCGGCTTACCAGGGTGGAGTAACTCTCGTGCAGCGTGCGCGGCTCACTGCTTGAGTTAGTGCTCAATTGAACCAGCGACGCTTGTTTCAAGGAGGCCAATTCCAGTGCATTCTGGTTATCAAAGCTACCATTGGTATTGTAGCTGATCGAAAAGGTGTCACCAGCAGCGGGGATCCCTTCAAGACTGATATCGTAACTGCCGTTTAAACCAGCGCCGGCCTGGGCCAGCAGGTTATTAAAATCAGTGGCCCCGGTAACGGTGGATAACACCGTGCCGCCGCTATCGAGCACTTCATAACTGTCGCCTGCAGTAAACCGAATCTGTGCAGGAGCGCCCGCATCCAGTCCACCCGCGCCATCAAAAAACGACGTAGTAACATCGGTATCGTACACCTGAGTATTCACTACCGTAGCATCACCAAGATTATTGTTACCGGCATCACCACGTACCGGGCTGGCAAAGGCTAAGTCTTCTGGCCGGGAAGTGGCCATAGTAATATCCGATGCACTGTATTTGACCGGTTGAACCAGAAACTGGTTGCCTACGCTGTAGCCACCGGCAGACTGAAATTCAATTTCAATGCCGCCCGGAATTTCGGTATAGCCGGCGTTTAGCGTAATGTTACTGAACAGCACCGGCTGGTTGTTTTCATCCAGCTTAGGTGTGCCATCGCCATTTAGCAGCTCCACCGATACCTCACTGGGCACACCGGCGCCGGTAACGTTGGTAACCGAAACGCGAATATCGGCATCGGTAAGCTCGTTGCCCTTACCAGGGGTAAATTGCCCGGATAATGCCAGCGTGGGTGGGGTATTGCTATACGGCAGGCCGCTCAATTCCGGCAACGTGAATATGTCACCGCCAAGCTGAAAATCCAGATCCATCCCCAGGCGATTTTGCGAGTTAACCGCATCGGCAAAAGCCACCGCCATCTGGCCTATATCCCGCTGCGACGGGCCTAATACCTCGTCCCGGTAGCGAAACAGGCCCCCCAGAGCGCCGCCAAGATCTTCTTCAGCAATGTTGATATCGGTATTGGGTTTGCTGCCAGAAAAGTTAGTCGCCAATTCCAGTTGCTTTTGCATGAAATCAGCATTATCGCTGAGCTCGAAAAGGTTAAAACTGCCGTCTTCCAGCACTAGCGACTCGCCACTCGACAGGTTGACCAGCAAAGAGCCGTTGGCATTTTTACTTTCCCGCACGGTGATATCCATGATCTCTGCCAGATCATTAATCGCTTTGTCACGCTCGTTAAGTAACGCCGAAGGTTCGCTGTCTTTGAAGTTGCCTTTGGCTACCAGAATGGCTTTGTTCAGCTCGCCTATGGATTCAATCAGGCTGTTGGCATGCTTAACCATGCTGGTAAATTCAAGGTTAAGTTCTTCTTCCTTGGCTTCCATAAAATCAGACAGTGACGACATGCGGCGTAGCAATGCTTCCCCCTCTGACAGCACCAGCTGGCGTGAGGACAAATTCGTTGGATCATCAGCTGCGGTCTGCACTGAGGCAAAAAAATCACTAAACCCGGTCGACAGCGAATTGGCTTCGTTGGCCAACAGATTATCTATTGCTGAGGTCTTTTCAGAAAACGTCTCCCACTCTCCCACCAACGTGGTATCACGGCGCAACTGATTTTGCGCAAACTGATTGATAACCCGTTCTGTGGTTGCGCGGCCGACACCGCCATAAAGCTCATTGGTTACCGATGTACGCTCGCGCACATAGCCTTCAGAGTTAACATTGGCAATGTTATTACTGGCAGTCGCCAGCAGCCGGCTGCTGGCATTGACGCCGCTGGTGGCAATTGAATATAAATCAACGTTGCCGCTCATAAGCAAGCCTTAGCCTGATAGGGCAACATTACCGGGCAACTCTTTTTCATGGCAGATAGCTCCGCAAAGAATCACTGTTATAAACGGCCATCACCTTATCCGCATACTGTGGATCCGTGGCGTAGCCTGCATCCTGTAAGGCTTTAAAATAGGTCTTGGGATCGCCGGCATTTTCTACTGCCGGGCGGTACCGTTCCTGGCCACGAATAAACTGCACATAATCTTCAAAGCCTTGCTGTAAATTATCGTAAGAGCGAAACGCGGCGCGCTGCTGACGCGCTACCGTTCCGTCAAACTCCATGGTATTGACCGTCGCCGACTCACCCTGCCAATTGCTATTGGCCTTAATACCAAACAGATTATTGGCACTGTTGCCACTGCCATGATGAATAACATGTTGACCCCAGCCGGTTTCCACTGCCGCCTGCGCCAGTAATGCCCTGGGTTCAATCCCCAGCTCTTCCGCCGCTTTGCTGGCAGCTGGCCAGAGTTGTTCGACGAACTCCTGAGGGTTACTAAACGCGGCAGTTTTAAAGGCCTGTTGTGATTGCGGATCGCTGAGTAGTTCGGCGGTTTGTTGTGCCTTCTCAATGCGGAATTCACGTTGTCGGTTCAGCGACGCCAGATTACCGTCGTTACGGGCCACACTGGCCGGAATATAATCGTTGATATCATGCTGCCCCAACTGCTGAACAATAATTTCAGCCAGGCCAACACCACCACCGCTGGACAGATCCTGGGCGAGCTGTTTATCGTGCATGTCACGATAGAACTTTACTTCTTCGGTATTAAACGGGCTGTCTTTGTCGGCCATGGCATCCTGGGCTTTACGCATGGATTTGAGCATCATCTGAACAAAAATCGCTTCGAACTGCTGCGCTGCTTCTTTGAGCGCTTTGTCATCTTTCGAATAGGCAGCTTCACGCAAACGGTTCAGACTGGATAAGTCATGAACGTTGCGGGCCGACTCTAACTGCGATTTTGTATTCAGTACGTCCATCAGATCACCACCAGTTCGCCCTGTAACGCGCCAGCCTGTCTAAGCGCTTCAAGGATAGCCATCAGATCGCCCGGCGCGGCACCAACTTCATTCACCGCACGAACCAGTTGATCAAGGGTTACCCCGGGTTCAAATTTAAACATGCGACTGTCGGCCAGATTAACGTCAATAATCGACTGAGTGGTGACTGCGGTTTCACCATCGGCCAGCGCATTAGGCTGAGTTACCTGCTGATTTTCGCTGATCGTCACCGTTAGCCCGCCGTGAGTGATTGCGGCCGGTAATAAACGCACATCGCGACCAATAACAATGGTGCCGGTACGGCTATTAACTACTACACGCGCCGGTGCATCTGCAGGAGTAAATTCAAAGTTTTCCAGGGTGGCCAAAAAGCCTACCCGCTGACCCGGATCCCTAGGTGCAGTAACCCTTACTGACGCCGCATCGAGCGGTTCAGCAATGGCATAGCCTTTTTCAGGCTGAGCACCCAGGCGCTGATTAATCACATCGGCCAGCGCTTGGGCGGTAGAAAAATCCGGATAATGCAAGTTAAGGGTCAGGCTGTCGCCGCTGGCAAAACCGCTCGGTACTGCCCGCTCAACCAACGCACCGTTAGCGATGCGGCCGACGGTTGGCGTATTCACCACCACTCGCGAGCCATCGCCACCTTCCGCACCGAAACCACTGACAACCAGACTGCCCTGAGCCACGGCATAGATATTGCCGTCCACACCTTTAAGAAAGGTTTGTAGCAAGGTGCCGCCTTGCAGACTGCTGGCTTCACCGACCGAAGACACTGTTACATCGATGGTTTGACCGGGTTTAATAAAGGGTGGCAATTCGGCATGCACGGCCACAGCGGCGACGTTCTTAATTTTGGGTTTAATATTCGGGTCCAGGCTGATGCCAAAATTGGTCAGCATGGTTCTGAAACTTTGTTCGGTAAACGGGCTTTGCTCGCCGGTGCCGGGCAAGCCCACCACCAGACCATAACCAATTAACTGGTTACTACGCACGCCCTGAATACTGGCAACGTCTTTGATGCGCTGCCCATGAGCGCTGGTAACCAGACACAGGCAACACAGTACGACACTTAATAATTTACCCATGTTACCCCCTAGAAAGGCCACCATTGCGATGAAAAGAATTTAGTCAGCCAGCCTTTCTCCTGAGAGCGGGCAAAGCTACCGGTACCACTGTACTGAATGCGGGCATTGGCAATACGGGTCGACAGGATTTCATTTTCCGGTGAAATGTCTGATGCGCGAATAATGCCGGTTAAACGGATGTATTCATCACCGTGGTTTAATGTCAGCCATTTCTCACCGCGTATTACCAGGTTCTGGTTGGCCAGTACGTCAGTGACGGTAACCGAAATACTGCCGTTCAGACTGTTACTCTGATTCGCCTGGGCATCTCCGGCAAATTCGCTGGAAGAATTTACCCCAAGCTGAATGGACTGATTACCTATGTTCAACGCGTTGCCGCCTAAGCCGGTAATGGGCTGCACGTCAACACCGGTTTCTTTAGACGTAGTGGTGCCGGCAGATTTGGTAGCATTGGTATTTTCACTGAGAGTCACCGTGATAATGTCACCCACCCGCCGGGCCGTTACATCTGAATACAGACTATTAGCCATACGCGGGCGAAACAGGCCGCCGTCCTCAACAATTTGCTCGCGCGGCAGTTCAGGAATGACCGGCGCGAAGGACGGATCATTCGCCTCAACGCGTTCGGGCGAAGTACTGGCACAACCGCTAAACAGGGCAACACAAGTAAATACCAGTAATACACGCATCATGAGATCACCTTAGATTAAAGCTGCTGTATAACCTGACCAAGCATCTGATCAACCGATGAAATCACTTTGGAGTTCATTTCATATAGCCGTTGGCTTTCGATCAGATTTACCAGTTCTTCGGTCACATTCACGTTGGACGTTTCCAGCGTGCCCTGCACGATAGTCCCCAGGCCCTGCAGACCTGGTACACCCTGCAATGGCGCGCCGGATACTGCCGTTTCAACATAAAGGTTCTGACCCACAGGCTGTAAGCCGGTCGGGTTAACAAAATCAGAAATATTGAGCTGACCAAGCACCTGAGGCTCAGCCTGACCACGCACCGATGCAGACACCTCTCCATCCTGAGAAATGGTGATTTGCTGGGCATCTTCAGGAATAGCGATTTCTGGCTGCAACAGGAAGCCGGCACCCGGGGTAACAATTTGCCCCTGATCGTTTAACGTAAACTGACCATTTCGGGTATAAGCAATGGTGCCGTCCGGCTGTAGAATCTCAAAAAAGCCGCGCCCCTGAATAGACATATCCAGTGCATTGTCGGTGGTTAACAGGTTGCCCTGAGTGTGGGCTTTTTGGGTGGCGACCACTTTAGAGCCGGCCCCCACCATTAACCCTGACGGTAATTCGGTATCCGCAGAGGAACGACCACCAGGCTGATTGATGTTTTGATAGAGCAAGTCTTCAAAGATCGCCCGATCCTTTTTAAACCCAACGGTAGACGCGTTAGCCAGGTTGTTCGATACCACGGCCACATCGGTTTGTGCGGCATCAAGTCCGGTTTTACTGATCCAAAGTGCTGGATGCATAATTGTCTCTCCTCTGCCTTGTTAGTTGTTGGCGGCAAATTATTAAATAATGCGTAATAGCATGTTGCCGCGCATATCTAGCGTGTCGGCTTTCTTCATCATCTTGACCTGCAGCTCATAATGACGCTGCAGGTGAATCATACTGACCATCTCTTCAATGGCGTTCACGTTTGAGCCTTCGAGCATGCCGGTCATGACGGTCACGGTTTCATCGGCCAGGGCATCGGTGCCATCTTTCTGGCGGAATAGCCCATCGTTACCTCTTTCAAGATTGCTGTATTCCGGGTTAACCAACTTGAGCCGGCCCACTTCTTCACTAACCGCCTCAGGTGCGCCCTGAGGACGAATGGAAATGGTGCCATCGGCGGCAATGTTGAGGTTATCCAGCGGCACCGGCAAAAACAGCGGGCCGGCATCGCCCATCACGATATTACCGTGGACGTCTTCCAGCACACCGTCCTGGCCGAGCTGGAAATTACCATCGCGGGTGTAGGCTTCGTTACCCTGCCGATCCTGTACGGCAAACCAGCCATCACCCTGAATGGCCACATCAAGATCCCGGTGAGTCTGAATCAACGGGCCGGATTCATAGTTATTGGTGGGGCTTTCGGTCATGGCGAACACCCGGGTCGGCAAACCTTCGCCGTATACCGGCATCGACCTTGCCTGTTCCAGCTGCGCTTTAAAGCCGTTGGTTTGTGCGTTAGCCAGGTTATTGGCCCGTAAAGACGTACCAACCAGGTCCTGATTGGCGCCACTACTGGCGATATAGAGTAATTTATCCATGACTGCCTTTTGACGCTTTAATAGTAATTATTAATTACTGTGCAAAGGCAGTGCCAAAACGGCGAATACGCAGGCTATGAGAGGATAAAAGAAGGGCCGCATGCTGCGGCCCGGGGGATTAATGAATAACCTAGCGGATATTCAGGATAGTCTGATTTAGCTGGTTGTTAACTTCGAGTGCTCGGGAGTTTGCCTGGAAGTTCCGCTGCGCGATGATCATGTCAATAAGCTCAGTGGTCAGGTTCACGTTAGCCTGCTCCAGGGCTGAAGAGTTAATTTCACCAAAGGTCCCTGTAGTCCCTTCACCCGCCAGCGCTTCACCAGATTCAATGGACTCTTTCCACTGGGTATTGCTCTGCTGGGTCAGGCCCTGCTCATTGGCAAACCGCACTAACGCAACGCGTACCACCGGTTCTGAAGTACCGTTAGAGAACGTCGCTCTGACCAGGCCATCTTCACCAATGTCGACGCCGGTTAATCGCCCTACCGGTAAACCATCCTGCTCCAGCGAGGTGACTTCAAACGCAGAAGCGTATTGAGTAGGCTCGTTAATAGTTTGTCCGCCCAGCGGATCCAGGTTGAAATCGATGCCAATCGTTTGCGTCTGATCGGCACCACCGGTTAACGCTATAGCGGCGTTAGCGGTACCGTCATCACCCAATGGCACAGTAACGATGCCACCAGCTGGAATTTGTGACGTAAAGTCACCGCTCTGGTTAAATGACAATCTGGCGGGCAACCAGGGCTCAGGAGTACCCGGGTTTTGTGGGTCATCTCTGGTTGGCAGCGGTACACTGTTATCACCGTTAGCAATATCTACCGGCGTATCATCAAGGGTGGCAAACATTAACCAGCTATTGAGCTGATCCGGGCCAGTCGGTGCCGCCTGATCGGTCCCATCTTTCACAAAGTAGTAAGTCATAATGTGACTTTCACCCAGTGAATCATAAACGGTTACCGAGGTGGCCGCGTTATACGTCAGCGTATCATCCGGATTAAACGAGGCAGGATCGAGATAATCATCATTGGCCGGCAGGTTCATACGCATGGTCACTTCCTGCGTTGCCTGCGGTGAGCCTGAAGAATCCGGAATACGCACAGGTTCGGTCGTACTTAACGCGACTGACGAACTGGTGCCGTCGGGGTTAACCGGAAAGCCCAGCAGGTTATCGCCGCTGCTGTTAACCACAAAGTTATTTTCGTCCAGCTTAAACTGACCAGCACGGGTAAAGGAGAAGTCCCGCGAGGTGATCTCTGGCACCGTGGCAAAGAAGCCGTTGCCGGTAATCGCCAAATCCAATGCCGTATTGGTAAATTGCAGGCTACCCTGGCTGAACTGCTGGGCGACTTCCTGAGTGAGCACACCATCGCCCACTTTGGTTTTACCACTGGCTAACAGTGAGGCGGCATACACATCACCGAACTCGGCCCGCGACTCTTTAAAGCCTACCGTGTTTACATTGGCAATGTTGTTTGCGGTAGTGTCTAAATCTTTCTGTGCGGCAGAGACGCCACTTAATGCAATGTTAAAAGACATGTGCTTTTCTCCTACTAACTGCCGATCTGAATGACGTCGTCAAGATTGATACTGACATCACCTTCTAAATTCAAAATAATGCCCTGGTTGCTGCCAGCCAGGCTCACACTGCTAACATGGCGATGGATAGCGGTAGAAATTGCCACCCCTTCCCCGTTAACCTGGCCGTTGGCACTGACCAGGTATTCGCCGGGCGGCATTAAATTGCCGCTGCGGTCGGTACCATCCCAGCTAAACTCAATGTTGCCGGCGCCCTGGGTACCCGCATCAATGGTTCTAATCACTTCACCATTACCGTTGGTAATAGTGATTTCCATATTCTGAACGGTCTGCTCGTTCACCACAAAGCCGCTTATGCCAGCACCTTCGCTGCCCATATAGCCTACGTTGGCTTCAACCAACACGTCCTGACCAATCAGACCAGAAGCTTGCAACGCCTGATTAGACGTCATCGATGTGGCAAAGTTTTCAAACTTTTCGTTAAGTTTGCTTATGCCATCGGCGGTGGTGAACTGGGTCATTTGCGAAACCATCTGATCGTTATCCACCGGCTTGGTGGGATCCTGATTGGATAGCTGCTCCGTTAACAGGGCAAAAAAGTCTTCCTGAGACAGGTTCTGTTCCGAGCCATCAGAGACTTTGACCTTCTCTTCCTGCCAGTAGAGGTCATTATTGAGACCCTGCGTGTTGGTTATTATACTCACGTTTATATCCTCTTACTGGCCGCTATTACTGGCCACGGCCAAGGGTTAATACCCGACGGAAAATGCGCTTGGTGGTATCGGCCAGTTGCACGTTGGTTTCGTAAGCTTTGGAGGCAGACATCATATCGGCCATTTCTTCAACGATGTTGACGTTAGGCTTATAGATGTAACCATTTTCATCAGCCAGGGGGTTGTGCGGGGCGTACTCAGTTTGTAATGGGCGGTCGCTCTCGACAACGCCCAGCACTTTTACTTCCGACCCCTTGCTGTAATCATTGGTTGCACGGTTCAGTTCCGCAGCAAATACGGCGTGGCGGGCACGGTATGTATCCTGTTCACTGCTGCTAACTGAGTTGGCATTGGCAATGTTACTTGCCGTGGTGTTCAGGCGCACGCTCTCGGCATGCATACCTGACGCAGATATTGACATAACATCAAACAGACTCATTGACCTTGTCCTCCACTTATCGCTTTCTTCATGCCTTTGACTTTTCCGTTGAGAAACTCAATGGTGGCCTGATAGCGCATACCTGTATCTAAGAATTCATTACGTTCACGCTGGACTTCGACGGTATTGCCGTCGCCGGTGTCCGGCTGCGAGGGTATCCGAAAACCAATCTCTGTTGAGGAGACCATACCTCCGCTCATGTGTTTGTCGTGAGTGCGCGTCATTGACTGACCGCTGGAGTGCTGGGCGCGTGCCATTGCTTGCTGAAAATCGATGCCACGGGATTTGTAACCCGGGGTATTGGCATTTGCCAGATTACCGGCGATGACTTCCATTTTATCGTTGCGGACCTTCAACGCGTTCTGATGAAAACCGACGAGCTTATCTAAATTAATGGCCATAGCACTTCTCCTCTATCGCAGAGATAAAAGCAAACTAAGTGCCAATCAGGCATTAAGGTAGAGGATATATTGAATAGAAAGACTAACTAACTATTTTAATTAGTCTTTTTTGCTGTAGTACAACCCGGGATTGCACTTCACCATGCGGTAACATTCGGCCGCTGCGGCCACAGATTCCGAGGCACCGAGAAACAGGATGCCGCTTGGACTTAACTGGGCGGCAATTTGTTGCAGTATTTTTTGTTTCAGCTCTGTAGAAAAGTAAATCAACACATTGCGGCAAAATACAATGTCGAACTTACCCAGCGAGGAGTAGCTGTGAAGCAGGTTCAGGCTGCGAAAACTCACCATCCGGCGCACTTCCGGTTTAACCTGCAACATACCGCTGGCGTGTTGCTGAAAATACCGCTGGCGACGATCGGCAGATAGCCCCCGGGCCAGGGAGAGTTCATCGTAAACCCCTTCTTCACATTTTCTAAGCATGTTACTGGACAGATCCGTGGCGAGAATCTCAGCCGAGATCGAACCTGCACCAGGGTTGTTACGCTGATACTCCAGAATTGACATGGCGATAGAATAAGGTTCTTGTCCGGAGGAGCATGCTGCACTCCAAATTCGAATGCGCCGCTGCCGGGTGGCAAGCTCAGGCAGTATTTGCCGGATCAATAATTCAAATGGATAGCTATCACGAAACCACAGTGTTTCGTTGGTGGTCATGGCATCGATAACCTGCTGTAGTAATCCCCGATCACGACCGGATATGGATTGCCTTAACAGTTCATCAATGCTGGTTAATTGCCGCTCGTGCAACAGCCCGCCGAGGCGACTGCGCACTAAATACTGCTTATTATCACCCAGCACAATACCACATTGCTGCTCCAAAAACTGCCGGAACTGACGGTAGGCGTCAGGCGATACATCCTTATTAATCAATCAGTTAGTACTCCGCTTGATTATTCTTCAGGGCCCAGCCATTTCTGAACCGCAGAAGCCAGTTCATCAGGATGAAATTTAGCAATAAAGTCGTCAGCACCCACCTTTTTAACCATCGCCTGGTTAAACACACCGCTTAAAGAGGTATGCAGTACTACATGGAGTTTTTGTAACTCGGGCGTGTTTTTAATTTCCGCTGTCAGCGTATACCCGTCCATTTCAGGCATTTCAATATCAGATACCAACACCCCGACCTTGTCGGTCACATCGCCGGTTTCGGCGGCAATTTCTTTCAATCGCTTGAGCGCTTCCAGGCCATTTTTGGCCATTTCTATTTCAAGTCCCAGCGTGGTTAACGCTCGCTTCACCTGATTTCGTGCTACTGAGGAATCATCTGCAATAAAAATAATTTTATCTTTAAAAGCATCGGTATTTAAGGTCGATGCCACTGCCTGGCTCACTTCTGTATTGAGTGGCGATATTTCGTTAAGGATCTTCTCAACGTCGAGAATTTCTACCAGCTCACCTTCAACTTCGGTCACAGCGGTCAGGTAACTGGCGCGGCCGGTGCCCTGTGGCGGCGGCATAATGGCATCCCAGTTGGTATTGATAATTCGCTCTACTGCGCCTACCAAAAAGCCCTGCACAGAACGGTTATACTCGGCGATCACGATGAAAGCGGTTTTAAGATCTTCAATTCTACGCCCGCCGGTAGCCATACTCAGGTCGATGACCGAAATTGTTTGACCGCGAATGTGCGCAACTCCCCGCACCAAAGGATTAAGTTTGGGCATCGACGTGAGCGCCGGGCACTGTAGAACTTCACGGACCTTAAATACGTTAATTCCGAATCGCTGCCGACCATTCAAGCGGAACAGCAATAACTCCAGCCGGTTCTGGCCGACCAGTTGCGTGCGCTGATTAACCGAATCTAAAATTCCAGACATACTTCACCTCGATATTTCAATGTGGGCATAGAGTTTGCGTATTTCCTGTTTAACAGAGGTGGCGTCAATAAACTGTCGCGGCTTTTCTGATTAGCAAAACTCGCTGATTTGTATTTAATAATAGTCAAAATGAAAACATCTGAACATGAAAATATTGAAAACATTACTTTTGCCTGCGCACCTGGCTTTCATATTGACTACAGGTATCACCTTAGCTCACTTTAGCGCAATTGCCCAACAAAACGCCACGACGGAGCATGAGCGTCTGACCAATGCCGTTAAAGCGTTTTTGAAAACCCGGCTGGCGCCCACCCAAGCCAACGACTTAGCCGATAATCTGAGCGTTGAAGTAACCCCCATAGACAGCCGCATTAAAATACCGCAGTGCACTGTGCCGTTTAGCTTTGATGTGGATCCTGCCACGCTGCAGCAGTCTTATTTAAATGTACGGGTAAGTTGCAACAGCAACAGCTGGTATCTGTTTTCCAGTGCCAAAGTCACCCGCACCCGAACTATCGTTGTTACCGCCAGTATGATAAGTCCGGATACGGTGCTTTCGGCCAGTCACTTGTCGTTGGCAGAGGTCGACATCAAACAACTCAGGCACACCCCTTTTACCTCATTACAGGACGTTGTTGGAGCACGGCTAAAGTACCGCGTCAGAGAAGGTCAACCGGTACAAAGTAATATGCTATGCTTTATCTGCAAAGGTGATAGAATCACTATCAGTGCCAGAGCAGGTACTATGAAGGTAAAAACCTCAGGCATTGCCCGTCAGGATGGCGTAATAGGTGACACTATTGAGGTGGTGAACAGTAGCTCTAACAAGTCAGTTATTGCTGAAGTTGCCAGCACTCAGGAAGTCGTGGTGAATCTGTGATAGAGTTGCTGTAAATAACGCAGTTTTTATGTGAAAAAGACGCGATTGAGCCTAAAGAAATTCTGCCTGCAGCCGATACATATATTGAGGTTTAGAAGGTAGTGGAAATTAATTATGGCAATTAACAATGTAAACAATGGCTTACCCAAAGCACCTGTTGACAATAACAAGGTCAACAGTCAGCAACAGCCACAACAAAATAAAACGGCTGCGCAGCAGGCCGCCGCATCAACAGCTCAGGCTGCTAATGTGCCGCGTCAGGATTCAGTATCTCTGACTCAGTCTGCTCAACAATTAAATCAGGTACAAAAGAAAAGTGCCGAAGCGCCGGTTAACCAGGAGAAAGTGGATAAGCTGAAGAAAGCCATTCAAAGTGGTGAGTATAAGGTTGATCCTCAGTCTTTGGCGAAGAAAATTGCGCGCCTGGAATCGGAAATTTTTGGATTTAAGTCCTGAAGCGATAAATAATGACGGCAACACTCACTGAACAGTTAACGCAACAAACAGACAATCTGGCATCTTTGAAGACGATGCTGGACAAAGAGTTGCACCTGATTAGTTCCAGAGATGCCGAAGCGTTAATGACGCTGCTCAAAGACAAAGAACAACTGCTCGGTACTATCCAAGACCTCGACGAAGCCATAAACCCGCAGTTGTTGGCGCTTCAGCAAGAAGCGCCTTTGCCAGAAGCCATTCAAACACAAATCGATGAAGCGAAAAGCTTACTAAGCGAATGTCAGTACTGCACGCAGGTAAACCAGCTTGCTGTGGAACAGGGTCAGTTACGCCTGGTGCATTTACGCAATCTGATGATGGATGTGCGGGCCAAAGAATCACTGACTTACGATAAAGCCGGCAAAAAGAAAGGCGGCTTTTCAGGTAAAGGCGTCAGCGCTTAAGTTCACACTGCTCTACTGACTTTCTTCAACAAGCTTCACCAGATTATCCAGCCCCATCTGCCAGGCATTTTCCTGCCATTGGTACGCAGACAACCAGTTTTCAGAACTTCGCCAACCGCTATGAACCAGATGAATCTGGCAACCGCTAGCGTGCTCAACAAAACTGACGACCACATGCGTAAGCGGATCAGCCTGGTTAGCAAATGCTTTAAATTGCACCGGACTTTTCCATTCAAACGCGAGTAACTGATTTTCACTAATGGCGGTCACTTTACAACCGATGGTGGAATTATTCTGCCGATCATCCGGTTGCCAGAATAACTCGTAGGGCCCGCCGGTTTCGGCACTGACATTGGCATCAGCCGTTAACCAACGGGTAAGCAGCGCATTTTGCGTAAAGCAGGCAAAGGCCTGAGCGACTGAGCAGGATAATCTCCGTGACTGGTGTATAACGCGGTCCATGTTGTCTCTCCCTGAGTGTGCCGGCGCCTGATAAAATGGAACCAGCACCGTTGTGAGCTCGTCAACCACCGGGCACCAATAGCTTAATCCTTTTAGTAGTACTTCACTGTTTTTAAGCGTTGTGGCCGGGCCGTCGATACATAGATGTTATACACCTGCTGCATATCAAGTTCCAGTTCGGTGGCGTAGGTATCCTCTCCTACCGGATAAGCTTTTACGACCCTCGCGCCGCGTATCACCCCTTCAACGGATGCCTGCAACTGAGCATTATTAATCACCATGTTGGCCAGTGATTGTTGGCCATTGATTCGTTGCCCGTAGACCTGTTCAGCCAGCTCCCGGTATGCGTCAAGCTTAGAGGCTTTCATCGCCATAATATTTTTCTCTGAATCGGAGCCACCATGCTGAGAGGCAATCGGTGCATACCCCACCGCGGTTAGCACCGGGTACTCCTCCGGCTCGACAGTCTCCCACTCCACATGTTTATCAAACATGGAAGTACAACCACTTACGAGTAACAGGCAGCTAAAAACTGCAAACGCCTGCTGAATGTGTTTTAAAACCGTCATAAAACCACCGTATTTTTGTGCCTTGTGGCCTGTTTCGCTGCCCACTGCTAAGGGGAAGCCACACAGCCACTTTTTGATAACCGTAAGATAGCAATATTTGTGCCCAACGATTGATTGAATTTTGGGAACGATATATGCACAGACAACCACAGGAACGAATTCGCAAGTCAGATGATTGACGCAGGGCACGCAGCCCCACCAGTCGGGAAGCAGCATAACCAGTGCCAGCCCTTAACCGGCTCATTGCAAACCAAAAGAAGTGGTAAGAGTGACACCCATGAAAACAATGTTTACCCTTATTACCCGGCTTACGGGATTTCTGTCGGCGACAACCTGCCTGTTGTTCGCTCTCACAGGGCAAAGTTATGCCGTCTGGTATGAGACACAGGGACAGTCTGTGGTGCTGAACGGCAATAAGATCCAGGCAAAACATCAGGCAACCGAAGAAGCTCTTCGTCAAGCCATGCTCTTTGCCGGCGCGTCGGTTCGCAGCGTGCAACAACTCACTGATGGCCTGCTCAATGATGAACGCCTTGAAGTCAGCGCGTCGGGCGAAGTACGCCAGTTAGAGCTAATCTCTGAAACCTGGCACGACAACGCCGTGACGGTGCGGATCCGCGCAGATATCTTTCCCGGTCAGCAGCAATGTTCTGCGGCCCCTTTCAGCAAAACCATTGCGACCAGCTATTTTCCGTTACTGGAACGCCAACACGCTCAGGATGGTCAGGTCCAGGAACTGGGGCGCCTGGTCACCGCCCGCTTAAAGCGGGAATTCGATCAATCCGCGCAACATGCTGTGATCAGCAGCATTGAGCCTTATGTAGTGCACTGGCAGTCCAGACAAATTCGTGACCAGGCTACCGCCCTGGCCACTCAAACCAAAAGTCAGTTCGTCCTGACCGGCGTTATTGAAGATCTCAGCGTTTACCGGCCGGAAGGTAACACCCTGGCTTTCTGGCAGGACGATACAGCAACCCGAAGCTTTCGGTTAAAAGTCGAACTTATCGACGGTATTAATGGCGCACCGCTATTAAATAAAACCTATGAGACCGAATCAGAATGGGAATTCGATCGCTTCGCCCAACTGGATGCGTCTTCCAACCAGTTCTGGCAAAGCGCCTATGGCCTGGCCCTGCAAAATCAGCTACGCCAATTACAAAGTGATGTGGACTCTGCACTGGCCTGCGTACCGGCAACCGGACGAGTGATCAGCATCAACGGTGGCAACGAGCTGAGCATTTCTCTCGGTCGCCAGCACGGCCTGAAACCCGGCGATACGCTCTCGATCTATCAAATACAGGAAGTAACCGACTATCGCGGTGTTAAGTTCACCCAATACCATTTGTATCCGGAAGAAGTCACCGTTATTGAAGCTTATGCCGATAACGCACGGGTAAAAGCCGCCGAAGACGGCTTACTGGCTAATATTCAGCCAAACGACTTCGTTGCCAAACGTTAAGGCTTTAGATTTTCGCCGGCCTATCTATAATGGGGGTTCGTGTCCCCATAGTTTAACTGGATAAAACAAGAACCTCCTAAGTTTTAGATCTGCGTTCGAGTCGCGGTGGGGACGCCAAGCAACTTCTACAGCTTCGATAAGTACTGAACTTTAACGCCAGTCGCGCGTAATACTATTCAGAGACTTAGTGATCGGGGGATTTATGCGGCACGACGATCAGGATTTTGAACAACTGGATAGCTTTCAGGATTTCCTGCAGGAACTCGGCGATGTTAAACCGATAAAGTCTGACGACAAGGTTCACCTTCAGCAAACCCAGCAAGCTATTGAAAAACAAATGCGCCGGGAAGCTCTACTCGTTCAGAAACCCAAAGAAAGTCCGCTTACTTTCGAAGGCGTAAAGCCAGTGAAGCCAGATGATTTTCTGGAGTTTAAACAAGCTGGGATCCAGGATGGGGTGTATAAAAATCTGCGTCAGGGTAAGTATCCAATTGAACAGAAAATCTCGCTGGCGGGTCTTTCTTTGCGGGATTCGAGCATCACACTGTATCAAAAAATCAATGCCGCCCACGAACGGGGGGTAAGAACAATACTAATCCAACACGGTAAAGGCGAACAAAGTCAGCCCTTTCCTGCTTTGAAAAAATCTTACGTAAATCATTGGTTGCCACAGTTCAAAAACGTAATTGCGTTTCACACCGCCCAACCTTTACATGGTGGCCTTGGAGCAACCTACGTGCTGCTTAAAAAGCACCCGAATCAAAAGATGATAAATCGTGAAAAGCAGGCAAAACGATAACCTGCCACGAATGACATAATTATCGTTAACTAATTAATTTTATTAATTATTCTGAAGTGATTTGTTGAACTTCGGTAGATAATTCAGCTGACTGGGCGGAGGTTCCAAACGCTGCTGTAACGATCATAAGCAGCACTGCAATAGCCACGCCGGTTAAGCCGAAACCTTTTGAAGAACGATTCATATTCGTCTCTTATTATTTCTAGACCACTGTAAAATTGAGCACAGCGATGTTAACCCATCCCCTACAAGTCCTTGTAACCACACAGCATTCCATACTGCTTGCACTACTTTAATGCAGTAGAAGGGCGCTGGCAAGGTGTCTGGACAATTATTTGACACCTTGCCGTCATTTTTTTGAAATTAATCAACAAAACGTCGTGCATTGCGGAAAATACGCATCCACGGCGAATCTTCCTGCCATTCATCGGCGCGCCATGAATTGGCAACGGCTCTGAATACCCGCTCAGGGTGTGGCATCATGATAGTACAGCGGCCGTCATCAGTAGTCAGGCCGGTAATCCCAAGGGGTGAGCCATTCGGGTTAGCCGGGTACTGAGACGCCACTTCACCGTAGTTATTCACATAACGCAGTGCCACTTTGTCCTGCACAGACTGTAAGTCAGCCTCCACAGCGAACTCCGCCCGCCCCTCACCGTGGGAAACCGCGATGGGCATTCTTGAGCCAGCCATATCAGCAAACAAAACAGATTTGGACTGCTGTACTTCTACCATGGCAACACGTGCTTCAAAACGCTCCGACTGATTGGTCACAAAATGCGGCCAGTGAGCCGTGCCGGGGATCAGGGATTTCAGGTTAGATAACATCTGACAGCCATTACAAACCCCGAGGCTGAAGGTATCGTCGCGGTGGAAGAAACCTTCAAACTGCTCACGGGCGCGTTGATTAAACAAAATCGACTTCGCCCAGCCTTCTCCAGCGCCAAGCACGTCACCATAAGAGAAGCCACCACAGGCCGCCAGGCCTTTGAAGTCTTCCAGAGAAACGGCTCCGGACAGTACGTCACTCATGTGCACATCGATAGCGGTAAATCCGGCCCGGCTAAAGGCTGCCGCCATCTCCAGATGAGAGTTAACGCCCTGCTCACGCAGGATAGCAATGCGTGGCTTAATGCCTTTGGCAATATAAGGTGCAGCCACATCATCGTTGATGTCGTAACTCAGCTTGGCGTGCAGGCCAGGATCTTTAGCGTCTTGTTTCGCCTCATGTTCCTCGTCTGCGCATTCTGGGTTATCCCGTAAGCGCTGCATAGCGTGAGTGGTCTCTGCCCACATTGCACGATAGGTAGTTCGGGCTTCGCTGAGCACAACCTCGCCGCCACGGGTAAATTCGATGGTATCAGTGGTATTTAATGTCCCTACTTTATGCACCATCTCACTCAGGCCATTTGCTGCGAAGATCCCAAGAACACTCTCCACATCGTCAGCAGAGACCTGCAATACCGCACCAAGCTCTTCGCTGTAAAGCGCCGCCAGGTCGTCATCGCCCAGCGTATCAAGCGCCACACTCACCCCGGTTTTACCGGCAAAAGCCATTTCCGCTACGCTTACAAATAAACCACCGTCAGAACGATCGTGATAGGCCAGCAGTTTGTTGTCGGCCAGTAATGCCTGCACGGCGTTAAAGAAATTAAGCAGTAACTCCGGCGCATCCAGATCAACCGGCGTTTTACCTAACTGGTTATAAACCTGCGCCAGACAGCTGGCGCCTAAGCGGTTTTTACCGGCCCCCAAGTCCACCAGCAATAAGGCTGACTCGCCTTTGTCGGTTCGCAGTTGAGGGGTTACCGTTTTGCGAATATCCGTCGCCGCGCCAAAGGCGGTGATCACCAGTGATAGCGGTGCAGTGACAGATTTATCCTGACCATTATCCTGCCAGGCGGTTTTCATCGACATAGAGTCTTTGCCCACCGGAATGGTCAGGCCCAGTGCCGGACATAATTCTTCACCTACCGCTTTTACCGCTTCGTATAAACCAGCGTCTTCACCAGGGTGACCGGCAGCCGCCATCCAGTTAGCCGACAGCTTAATACGTTTCATGTCGCCAATGTGGGCGGCAGCGATATTGGTAATTGACTCACCTACCGCCAGTCGCGCAGAAGCGGCGTAATCGAGCAAGGCTACCGGCGTACGCTCGCCCATCGCCATTGCTTCACCATGATAGGTATCAAATGCTGATGCCGTTACGGCAACGTCGGCAACCGGTACCTGCCAGGGGCCAACCATCTGATCACGGCTCACCAATCCTGTTACGCTGCGATCGCCAATCGTGATAAGGAATGTTTTCTCAGCAATGGCCGGTAAACGCAGTAAACGTTCAGCAGCATCAGCCACATTGATTTCAGTGCAATCCAACTCAGCTGAGCTCTGACTGGCGCTCGCCACATCGCGATGCATTTTCGGCGGCTTACCTAATAAAACTTCCAGCGGTAAATCGATAGGCTGATTATCAAAATGCTCGTCGTTCAATAACAGGTGCTGCTCTTCAGTGGCTTCACCAATGACAGCAAATGGCGCACGTTCACGCAGACAAATGGCTTCGAACACGGCCAGCTTATCCGGCGCGACCGACATTACGTAACGTTCCTGGGATTCGTTACACCAGATTTCCAGTGGTGACATGCCCGGCTCGTCTGATAATACTTTACGTAATTCAAAACGCCCGCCTCGACCACCGTCGTTCACCAGTTCAGGCATCGCATTCGATAAACCACCGGCACCCACATCGTGAATAAACTGAATGGGGTTGTCGTCACCGAGTTGCCAGCAGGCATCGATAACTTCCTGACAACGACGCTCCATTTCCGGGTTGTCACGCTGAACCGAGGCAAAGTCGAGATCTTCGCTGGACTGACCCGAGGTCATGGAAGACGCCGCGCCGCCGCCCAGGCCAATGTTCATGGCCGGACCGCCAAGAACGATCAGTTTAGCGCCAACCGTAATTTCACCTTTTTCGACGTGATCCTGGCGAATATTCCCTAAACCACCGGCCAGCATAATGGGTTTGTGATAGCCACGCACTTCGGTGCCGTTAAAGCTGTTTACTTCCTGCTCGTAAGTACGGAAATACCCTAACAGATTAGGACGGCCAAACTCGTTGTTGAACGCGGCACCACCAAGTGGTCCATCGATCATAATGTCCAGCGCGCTGACAATGCGGGTAGGCTTCCCATAATCGACTTCCCACGGACGCACTGCATCAGGCAGTTTCAGGTTCGACACGGTAAAACCAACCAGACCGGCTTTCGGTTTAGAACCACGACCAGTAGCACCTTCGTCACGAATTTCACCACCAGAGCCCGTTGCAGCACCAGGGAATGGTGAAATTGCTGTAGGATGGTTATGGGTTTCTACCTTCATCAGGATAGCAATATCTTCGTGATGATAAGTGTACTCATGAGACTGTGGCTCTGGGAAGAATCGGCCAGCCTGCCAGCCTTCCATTACCGCGGCGTTATCTTTATAGGCTGAAAACACATATTCCGGACACAGTTCAAACGTGTTCTTGATCATCTTGAACAGTGACTTAGGCTGCACTTCACCATCAATGGTCCAGTCAGCATTAAAGATCTTGTGTCGGCAATGCTCAGAGTTCGCCTGAGCAAACATATATAATTCGATGTCGTTGGGATTACGCCCCAGCTTCACAAAGTTTTCGAACAAGTAGTCTATTTCATCGTCAGCCAGCGCCAGACCCAGGGTTTGGTTAGCCGACACCAGCGCGTCTTTACCTGCGCCTAAAATATCAACCGAGTTAAACTCACGGGGCTGATGCTTATCAAACAACACCGCGGCCTCTTCCGGCGCCGCAAAGACGCTCTCAGTCATGCGATCGTGCAGCGCTGAGGCAACCAATTTGTGCTGTTCAGCAGAGAGAGGCTGAGCTGTTACCACATAAAACGCGCAGCCACGTTCAACACGGGCAACGGCTGAAAGTCCGCAGTTATGGGCAATATCGGTGGCTTTACTCGACCACGGCGAGATTGTTCCCGGCCGGGGAGTAACGAAGAAACATTCGCCGTCGGCAGCTTCCTGTGCCTGCTTAGGTCCATAGGTTAACAACTTATCCAGCACAGTTAACTGTTCTTCTGTCAGCGCTTGCAAAGTATCAATTAAATGAACGTATTCGCTGTACAGGTGAGTAACTTCGACGCCAGATTGCTGTAGTCGCTGGATTAATTTAGCTGTGCGGAAGTCAGATAACGCCGGAGCGCCACGTAGGACCAACATAGTTTGCTACCTAATTTGTGAGAACCGCCGGGGAGAAAACGCCAATCTTCCGCCAGTCCTGGTTGTGAACTTGTTTGGCGCGGATTATAGTGGAAAAGCGGCGGCTTGATAACCTGCAAGGGTTATTCAGGCGTAATTTTTTTGCCAGATAACCCAATCCTGTGGTTTTAGCACTGACAGCAGTAATTAAAGAATAATAATGAATCCCCTACTTCACCGGCTAACCAGCAAAATACTTTTCATCACCTGTGCAATTGGCTGGTTGTTAATGGCCAGCGCGCAAGCGCAAACCACGCTTAATGCAATCCTGCAGGAACAGGTTTTGAAGGTCGGCCTGATAAATGACAGGCACCATTACCATCTGACCGGAAACGGCCCGACGGGCTTCGATTACGGCTATGCCCGTGGCTATGCTGACTACCTGGGAGTAAGTTTGCAGATCGTGCCGTTTTACAGCGAGGCAAAGCTTTACCAGGCACTTAGCAATAACACTATCGATGTTGCAGCGCCTCGTTTTCGCCATACCGATCCCGAACCAGACCTGAGCTATGGGCCGGTTTTGTTTACGACAACGTTAATCGAGATAGGGCCAGAAAACGCAGCCAGCCCCTGCTCGGCGCCCGGGCCACGGCAACGATTGGTACTCCCTTACTTACAGGATGTGGTAACGGCCATTACCGGTATCGACTGGCAAAAATCTGACAGTGCCGATAGCGTAACGCTCTTGGCTGAGATGATCAGTCAGGCCGACTATTGCACCATTCTTCCCACCACCTGGCGTGCTGCGCTGAAAGGTTATTTCCCATCCTTAGCCGAACAAGTAGTGCCTGATGCGACCCTAACCAAGCAGTGGTTGGTACGTGCTGAGGATACAGCGTTGCTCAGTACGTTATATGAATTCACTCACTTTAGCCGCACCAATGGCTCGCTTGCCGTACTGACAAAGAAAATGCTTAAACCGGAAAAAGTGTTAGTCAAACCCAATCCCAGAGAGCTGGTTGAGGATATCAATGCCCGCTACCCGGCCATACAACAGGCTGTTGAAGAGACCCAAAGTACACTGGACGGTGCTTACATCGCAGCTATCGATTACCTCGTTAATGACTGGCGTTCAGCGCAGCATGAACAGGCAAAAGACATAGACAAGCCAGCCATAAGATTGGCTCAGATAGGCCGTAAACTGGACTTATTGCAAGCGCAATTACCCGCCAGGATCCAGGGTATAGATCGCACCTGGTTTATTCTGGCTGCCTATTATCTTGGCGCCAGCCACGTCGAAGATGCCCGGCAACTGACTTCACTGGCAGGTGCTAACCCCGATTTATGGGTCGACGTAAAACAACAGTTACCCCGCTTGCAAACAGACTATGTGTCTACCCGTGCCGGCTTTGCCGACGGCGCACAGGCGGTGACTTTCGTTGATCAGGTACGTTACGTAGCAGAAACGTTAACACTGTTAATGAAAGCCTCTTGATCTTTTGTCACATCACCTTCATATAAGTCTATTAGAGTAAACAAAGTAAATACCGGGTTGGTAGAAGACAAAAAATGCAACCCATTCATAATCAAGGAGATTAATATGAAAAACACAAACAGAAGACGACATCAGGTGCGTAAAACCAGCCAGAAAATTTTTCAGAGACGCCGTCAGTTTTTGAATTTTGACCTGGTTCAAATGGCTAAAGCTAATTAATTTTTCGTTTTTGCCGCTTTCTTTTCAGCCCTTCGTCGTTTAAAAAACTCAGAAATAATTCCCCCGCACTCATCCGCTAGCACACCACCGCTTATTTCAAGCTGATGGTTTAGCTGCGGATGCTGACACAGTTGCATCACACTGCCAGCCGCACCGGTCTTATGATCAAAAGCGCCGAACACCAACCGATTGATACGGCTATGGACCAGTAGACCCGCGCACATTGGGCAGGGCTCAAGCGTGACATATAAGGTGGCGTTAACCACGCGGTAATTCTCAATGGTGCGGGCGGCCTTACGGATAGCTTTCATCTCTGCGTGAGCGGAAGGATCGTGATCCACAATCGGCGTATTGTACCCTTCACCGATTATCTGATCATCGGCAACCACCACCGCACCTACCGGAATTTCGTTCATCGCTTCGGCCTTTGCCGCCAACGATAATGCATACCGTATCCAGTGCTCGTCTTGACTAACTTGCTCACTCATTAGTGAAAAAACCCAATTCAATGGTCAAAATAGCGATAGTAATTATAGTTCTTCACCACAAAAAAACATAACCACATGTTTTTAAAGCACTTTAAGTTTCTGGCGAAGTACTTGCTATACTATTTCCAAACGATGCTAGTCGTCACATCACCAACACCGATATACTGGCTCGGTAAATGCGACGTTAAGTGTCTGATTATACGAAACTGATTAACGAAGGGAAAATATTATGAGCTTTTGGACTGCAGTAGTTGTGATCGTTGCCATTTTAGCCGGCACCATCATTTCCACCTCTAAACATAAGGCAAAAAATAATAACGCTGATAATGACAAAACCAATGAGCTGGAAAAAGAAGTAGAAGCGCTCAAAGCACGTATTGTCACCCTGGAAAAAATTGTGACGGACCCTGGCTACGACCTGAAAAAGCAATTTAAAGATCTGGAAGACGACCGGGTTGCGTGATTGCCCATCAAAAAACTAACACCAGCAGTAAAATGCTGGTGTTTGATTATTAGCACGCCAAAATCACTCACACCATACCTGTTGTACCTGACTATCAGAGAAACTCCGTAACTCAACGCTAAACCTCCCGAATAATAGGCCATTATTCTTGCCAACAGCGGAGCTATAGAATATCTTTGCTAGCGGGTTTTATCGCGTTGCAAGCTGTTACATGGAGTTGTTGTATGCGTCAGTCATCAGGTTTTACGTTAATCGAACTGATTATTGTTATCGTACTAATTGGCGTATTGTCGGTAGTGGCCCTGCCAAAGTTTATTGATTTTTCCGGTGATGCCAGCCAGGCGACATTTCGTTCAACCGCCAGCGCGTTTAAGTCCGGGGTCGACTTCATTCACCTCAAGTGGCAGGTGGCGGGAAACAACGAAGCTCAGCAGGATTTTATTGCCATCGCCGATCCGGCGGTAGGTGGCGACCTTAGTGTAAATGCCAATGGCTTTCCTGCTGATACCCGAGGCTCCAGCCTAACGCTCAATAGCGACAACGATTGTCTGGATGTATGGCGAGCGGTTCTGAATAACCGTGATGCAAGCGTTGCAACCAACGACAGCGCGCTGTACGAGGCGCAGTACAATAACAACTTCACCTGCACCTACTCATTGGTAAGCAATCCGTCATTAACGGTTGATTATGATTCCACCACCGGTGATGTGACTATTAATTTCTAACCGGTTAACGTATTTCAGTAACCATCCAGAAGGTACCGCTCAGCACGTTCGATACGTCTCGGCTTGCCTGCAATCACCAGAATATCCCCCGGCGTTAAACGCTCATGAAAATCCTCGGCAGTAAATTCCTGACCGGCGCGCCGCACCGATTTAATCTTAACCTTATCAATCATTGCAGTCAGTTCATGCAGTTGCTTATCTACTGCAAACGCGTCGGTGCCCAGCGCTATGGCATGAATAAACTCCAGTTTATCTGCCGTGTTGTAGCTGATTTCTGTCGTTTCTCCGGGATAAAACCCATGCAGGTGATCGTAGCGGCCCTTACGCTCCTCGCGTACGCGCTTAAGAATTTTCGACATGGGCACCCCGGCATAATGCATCACCTGCGAGATAAGCATCAGGCTGCCCTCCTGAAGTTCCGGCACGACTTGACTTGCCCCGGCGCTGTAGAGCGCTTCCAGTTCCACATCGCGTGGGGTTCTGACCATCACCTCTACATCATCCTTTACCTGGCGTGCAGCGCTGATCACCAGCTTGGCCTTGTCAGCCTCGGCAAAGGTCACTAACACCAGCTTTGCCTGTTCCAATCTGGCACTGTGGAGTAAGTCTTTCTGGGTGGCGTCACCATAAATTACGTGTTCGCCGGCGCTGCGACTCTCAAACACCCTTATCGGGTCGACATCAATCACCAGGTACGGCACGTCTTCCATACTGAGCATTCTGGCAACCGATTGCCCTACCCGGCCAAAGCCACAAATAACCACATGATCGCGCATACCACTTACGTCGATAACCGGGACTTCAGGCTCAATATGATTGTGTGCGGCCGGGCTTAATTTCTGAGCCAGCTCAAGGCTGTGTTCTACTAACCAGGGAGTTAAAGCCATGCTAATCACCCCCATGGAGATCAAAATAGAAGATTGTACCGGGGTGATAACGTCGTGACTGCTGGCCAGTGAGGCAATAACAAAACTGAACTCTCCCACCTGACACAGTTTAAGTCCCGCCGACCAGCCATCAATGGAAGAAATGGCGAAAACACTGGCCGCCAGACGCACGAGTATGACTTTAGTGATCATTAATAAAACAACGCCCAGCACAATCCAATGGCCGTAGCTCATGAGCACTGACAACTCCAGCTGCATCCCCACAGTAACAAAAAACAGGCCCATCAGAATATCGCGGAAGGGGCGGATATCGGCTTCTAATTGATACTTATACTGGCTTTCACCAAGCATCATCCCCGCCAGGAAAGCGCCCAACGCCATCGACAAACCAAATGCGTAGGTTATTCCGCCCGCCAGCAAAGCGACTAATATAGTGGTAAGAACAAACAATTCGTCGGTGCGGGTTCGCGCCACTTCCCGAAAGACCCAGGGTAAAACCCATTTACCGGCCGACATTAACATACCTACAACCAGTATGCCTTTTACCAGTGCCAGGGTCAGCGCCATGGCCAGACTGGTATCACTCTGGCCGGATAGCAGCGGAATGACTATCAAAAATGGCACTACAGCCAGATCCTGAAACAACAGAATACTGACCGCCAACTGGGTACGGACATTGTTTAAAATGCCCATTTCGGTGACCTGCTTGATCACAATAGCGGTTGAGCTAAGCGCCAGCATACCGCCAATAACAATTGCTGCAGAGAGGGTCGTCTCCACCAGTACCCACACTGCCAGTGAGCCCAGTACGGTGGTCAGCACCATTTGCATCAGCCCGGCGCCGAACACCAGCGATCGCATTGCCATCAGTTTGGGTAATGAAAATTCAAGACCGAGAGAAAACAACAAGAAAACAATCCCCACCTCAGCGGCCAGATGCATGTCCTCCGGATGAGAGTAGAGAGCAAAACCACTGGGACCGGCAATAATCCCGGCAAACAAATAAGCGAGAATGGGCGGCAAATGAATGCGCTTAAACAAAGCCACACTGACCACTGCAATAAGCATCAGCAGTACAATTTGAACGAAACCGTGCTCTACCACTTAAATTCCCCGTAATGCATTTTGGGCATGTGTTTTGCTTTATAAATGGAAACGATACTATTAAGTCTAATCAAAGCACACATTTTCACAAGAAACGACATTTTTTTGTCATCCTTAAAGTGAAGTGAGTGTAAGACGTTGAGTCAAGGGGCAGCACTTGGATATATCAATGATTCAATTTGAGCAAGCTACAGCAGAAAGCAGCTTTCTTGGCACCATAGAGCCTGAAGTGCTGACCAGTGAGCAGGTCAATACTGTGCTAAACCAACTGACCTCGACGATTGAAATTTATACACTCGTCTCGCTCTATTTTACACAGGTAAACAGATATTTACCCTTGGTAGGTATCGATATGTCAGAGTTTGATGAGCAATTAAATGCCGGCTTACTACACAGCCACTCCGCGGTTAGTCTACCGGTTAGCGCTGTGCGTCTGGAGCAGGGTAAGCATGCCGCGTTTGTGCGTTATATTTTTGACGAAAACCTGTCGCCCTCTCAGCGTCGTGTACTGGCAACTCTGCATCAGCTGTTTACCCGCCCCTTAACTCACGCGATGGAATTCCAGCGTTTACGGTTGATGGCCACTAAGGATCCACTTACCAACCTGGGGAACCGAAATGGCTTTAATGAAGCGGCCCAGCGCCTGATAAACCGAAATACGCGCAACGGCCAGACCTTCGGACTTCTGGTGGTAGATTTAGATAACTTTAAACAGGTCAATGACAAGCACGGTCACCAGCAAGGTGATGTGGTGTTAGAAACCACCGCGTCAATCCTGACCGACACCATTCGTGGCCACGAAGAGGCCTATCGCTTCGGCGGCGATGAATTCTGCTGCTTACTGGATGTCAGTTGTCCACAAGAATTATCGGCCATTGCAGGCCGGATCCACGACGCCATGCATACCCACCCTCTGCTAAAAGCGCATCATGTCACTTGTAGCATAGGCGGTTCACTGCTGCGCGAGAACGACAGTATGGGCGACCTGTTCGACCGTGCTGACAAAGCGCTTTACGAAGCCAAGGAAGACGGCAAAGATACCTATCAGGCAGCCTGAAGCGGCAACGAATTGCCTCTGGCAAAGCGGGAATTAGAGTGGTCTCAGCTGGATATACAATGAATACTGCCCCGTGTTAGACAGCGGTATTACCTTTTCTTTGCTTATTAGTACCAGTGGCTGCTGTGCAGCGCTGAGTAATAACCACTCACTTCGTTCCCAAGGCGGAATATTCCACTGCTTTAACCACTGCTTCAAAGGCTTATGGTGTGCTGCACCGGCAGGCTTGAGTGCCACCGATAACACCGGCCTTTGCAATAGAAACTCGCTATGGGAGACAGCAGTATTCAGCACGAGCGTGGCGTCATTCGCCTGATGGCGGATGGATAAGCGCTGACCGACCGGGGCAATCCTAACGTCTTCCCCCACGTTAAATTCAAGGGACTCAAAAGACCAGTCACTTACCCGTTTGTGCAGGCAATACAATTCATTCTGGTAACGTCGTAACTCAACACGCCCAAGCACCAGATGTGGTTGAGCATCCGGCTTAGCCCTGAGCATGTGCTGAATTTGTTCGAGTTGCTTTGTCCCCGGCATGGCCACCTGATTACGCTCAAGCCAGCGGCGTAATAAGGCCCGTTGCCAGCGCGCCGAAAAGCTTTTGAGCTGCGTCACACTGATACGATCAGGTTGATAACACAAACCGTTGTTCAGGTGATCGTCACAAACCTCATCTAATAGTGCCTGCTGTTCGGCACATAAACCGGCACTGCGAGACACCGTCTGACCCACCGCTGGCCAACGGGCACTCAGCGAAGGGATAATTTGCTGACGCAGAAAATTACGGTCAAAACTGTCGTCCATATTGGACTCATCTTCAATCCAACGTAATGAGTGCTGTCTGGCGTAGGCAACAATTTGTTCTCGGCTAATCGCCAGTAACGGCCGGCTCAATATCACCGAATGCATCGTGCTGATAGCCGGTATTCCGGACAGCCCTTTCGGACCCGCGCCACGTTTTAACTGTAACAGCACCGTTTCCAGTTGATCATCCTGATGGTGGGCGGTCAGGATAGCGCCATTTGCTGACTTAGCATGCCGGGTTAATGCCGCATAACGTTGCTCTCTGGCGCAGGCTTCCAGGCTCTCCCGAGGCCCGGGTGAAACGTCCACCGGGTATGCGGTAAAAGGGACTCGTACTGACTCACAAAAAGTCGAACAAAACTGCTGCCACAGATCAGCATTAGGACTTAATCCGTGATTGATATAAACGGCGGAAATTTCAGGCATGTTCGGTTCGCAGCGCTGCACCACACTCAGTGCATGTAATAACACCACCGAATCAACACCACCACTTAACCCCACGATCAGGCATTGCGGAAGATGCTCCTGCACAACCGTGGCCAAATGCGTTTTGAGTGCGTGATAAATGGGATCCATAAAGGCGCTGTAACCTGATTAAAACAGAATAAAAAAGGGCCGATACGGCCCTTTAGTAAAGTAATCGATTTAATGTGGCCTAGCAATAACCAAATGACATCAGGCGCTCATAGCGCTCATCCATCAGTTTATCCACTGGCAACGATTGTAACTGGCTTAATTGCTGTTTCAGCGTGGCTTTCAGATTAGCTGCCATACTGTCGTGATCACGGTGCGCACCGCCTAATGGCTCTTCAACGATAGCATTGATTAGCCCCAGTTCTTTAATTTGCTGCGCGCTAACCCCCATGGCTTCGGCCGCCTGTGGCGCTTTATCGGCGCTCTTCCACAGAATCGACGCGCAACCTTCCGGCGAAATCACCGAGTAAGTACTGTATTGCAGCATATTCACGCGATCACCTACGCCAATGGCCAGGGCACCGCCAGAACCACCTTCACCAATAACGGTACAGATGATAGGCACTTTCAGCTCGGCCATTTCTTTCAGGTTACGGGCGATAGCTTCACTCTGGCCACGCTCTTCTGCGCCAACACCAGGATACGCCCCGGGGGTGTCGATTAAGGTAATAATGGGCAAATTAAAGCGCTCTGCCATTTTCATCAGACGCAACGCTTTACGATAACCTTCCGGTTTTGGCATCCCGAAGTTACGTTTAATCTTCTCCGGTACATCACGGCCTTTCTGATGACCGATAATCATTACCGGCTGGTCGTCTAATTTCGCCAGGCCGCCTACAATCGCCTTGTCATCCGCATACGCGCGATCGCCGGCCAGTTCGTCAAATTCCTGAAACGTGCGGCCAAGATAATCCAGCGTATAAGGACGCATGGGATGGCGCGCTAACTGAGAAATCTGCCAGGCACCAAGATTCGAAAATATCTTGCCGGTTAACTCAGCACTTTTCGTGCGCAGACGGGTGATCTCTTCTTCGATCCCCACATCAAACTCACCGCCCTGATTTACCAACCGCAGCTCTTCAATTTTTGCTTCTAGTTCGGCTATTGGTTGTTCAAAATCCAAAAACTGTATACTCATTACGTGTCCTACTTTTACTCCCCGATTAGCCCGACTTTCATCGACTAATGAAAGGTTAGCTTAACCGACTGCTCACCCAGGCACTGTTTTAAATCGTGCAATAATTGATCTTCGGGTGTAATAAACCAGTGCGCGTCACATTTTAATGAAACCGCCACATCCGGATGTAAAATATCTAACTGAACCGGGCAACTACCGCCCGCATAATTACGTAAAATCGACTGCAACGATGATAACTTATCTGGTTTACACCATTGTGTGTCGACTTGCAACGCCAGAGAACGCGCATTTTTCTCACGCGCCTGCACTATATCCATAGCATCCCGGGCGGTGATTGTATTGCCACCCGAGAAATCATCAAAGCTGACCTGTCCTTTGATGACCAAAATACGATCAGGTTCGAGCACTGATTCAAAAGTTTCATACATTTCAGGGAAGAACCTGACGTCCATTCTAGCACTTTTATCGTCAAGTGTAACAATTGCCCAGCGCCGGCCTTTCTTATTGGTCATTACCCGTACACCCAGCACCAGACCAACTGCCGTAGCCATTTGATCTTTACCGGTCGGACGCAGATCAACCAACCTTCCATCTACATAGTTACGAACTTCTTCGGCATATTGATTAATAGGATGGCCGGTTAAATATAACCCTAAGGTTTCTTTCTCACCATCGAGCCAGACTTTTTCCGGCCACTGTGGCACTTCAGCAAACGCCTGGCGTACCTGCTCAGGTTCAGTCGTCAATAATCCGAACATATCTGACTGACCGAAAGACTCGGCTTTCGCATGCTGATCGGCCGCTGCTATGGCTTCTGGCAACGACGCCATAATGGCCGCACGATGCGGGCCAAGGTTATCCATTGCGCCCGCCAGTACCAGCTTTTCCAATACCCGCTTATTCACACGCTTAAGATCAACTTTGGCACAAAAATCAAACAGGTCAGAAAATTCCCCCTGATTCTCACGGGCTTCAATAATCGCTTCAATAGGACCTTCGCCCACGCCCTTAATAGCACCGATACCATAAACAATCCGACCTTCGGTATCGACAGTAAACTTATAACGACCTTTATTCAGATCCGGCGGAAGTATCTTCAGGCCCATACGGCCCACTTCATCCACCAGGGTAACAATTTTATCCGTGTTATCCATATCGGCAGACATAACCGCCGCCATAAATTCAGCAGGATAATGCACTTTCAGCCACAGCGTTTGGTAAGACACCAACGCATAGGCAGCAGAGTGAGATTTGTTGAACCCGTAACCGGCAAATTTTTCTACCAGGTCAAAGATTTTCATGGCCAGATCCGGGTCAATATTGTTGTTTTTTGACCCTTCGGCAAACACCGCCCGTTGCTTTTCCATTTCTTCGGGCTTTTTCTTACCCATGGCCCGACGAAGTAAGTCTGCTCCACCCAGCGAGTAGCCTGCCATTTCCTGGGCAATCTGCATTACCTGCTCCTGATAGAGGATAATGCCGTAGGTGGGTTCAAGGATTTCCTGTAAGCACTCGTGCTGATAATCGGCATCCGGATAGGAGATATCCTCACGGCCGTGCTTACGGTCAATAAAGTTATCTACCATGCCCGACTGCAAAGGCCCGGGACGGAACAAGGCCACCAGAGCGATAATGTCTTCAAAACAGTCCGGCTTAAGGCGCTTAATCAACTCTTTCATGCCGCGGGATTCAAGCTGGAATACCGCGGTGGTTTCGGCCGCCTGTAAGGAGCGAAAGCTTTTCTTGTCTTCCAGCGGAATGGCAGCAATGTCGACGTCTTTGCCCTGCCCTTCCTTAACCATATCCAGGGCCCACTGAATAATAGTCAGGGTCCGTAAACCCAGGAAGTCGAACTTAACCAAACCGGCGGTTTCAACATCGTTTTTATCAAATTGTGTAACCGGGTTTTTACCCTCGTCATCACAATACAGAGGCGCGAAATCGGTAATTTTGGTGGGGGCTATAACCACCCCTCCGGCGTGCTTACCGGCATTACGGGTGACCCCTTCGAGGATCCGCGCCATATCAATCAGGTCGCGAACTTCTTCATCCTGATCATAAAGTTCAGGTAGTCGCGGTTCCGCTTCAAAAGCCTTGGCCAGGGTCATGCCCGGATCGGGCGGGATGAGTTTTGAAATGCGATCAACAAAGCCGTAAGGGTGACCCAGTACCCGCCCCACGTCACGCACCACCGCTTTGGCCGCCATGGTACCGAAAGTAATAATCTGCGATACCGCATCCCGGCCATAGAGTTCGGCAACGTGGTCAATAACCTCATCGCGCCGATCCATACAAAAGTCAACGTCGAAGTCGGGCATGGAAACCCGTTCCGGGTTAAGGAAACGTTCGAAAAGCAGGTCGAACTCCAGCGGATCCAGGTCGGTGATCTTAAGCGCATAAGCCACTAATGAACCGGCACCGGAACCCCGTCCGGGACCTACCGGTATATCGTTATCCTTACTCCACTGGATAAACTCCATTACAATAAGGAAGTAACCAGGGAAGCCCATCTGGTTAATAACACCGAGTTCAATTTCAAGACGTTCGTCGTAGGCGGGTCGCTTTTCCCGGCGCTCATTTTCATCGGGAAATAAGAACGCCAGACGCTCCTCAAGTCCCTCTTCTGAAACCTTCACCAGAAAGTCTTCGGTAGTCATTCCGCCGGTAGGAAACTGCGGCAGAAAATACTCGCCCAGACGAACCGTTACATTGCAGCGTTTAGCAATCTCTACGGTGTTTTCAATAGCCTCGGGAATGTCCTCGAACAAGGCCACCATCTCATCGCTACTGCGCAAATACTGCTGTTCACTGTAGTGTTTGGGCCGGCGTTTATCATCCAGCGTATAGCCATCGTGAATACAAACACGAATCTCATGAGCGTCGAATTTTTCGCGATCGATAAAGCACACTTCATTGGTGGCAACCACGGGCAACCCGTGTTCCTGCGCCAGAGCAAAAGCTGCATGATTATAGTCTTCTTCGCCCCGCCGCCCCGTACGTACCATTTCCAGGTAAAAACGATCGGCAAAATGATGCGCGTAAAATGCCAGGTTATCCTGCAGCATTTTGGGATTGTTCTTTCCCAGTAACTGGCCAATGTCCCCTTTTGTTCCCCCCGAGAGAACAATTACGCCTTCGGCATGCTCGGCCAGCCATTGTTTGTCGATGACCACCCGATGGTGAACGTGGCCACGCAAATAGGCTTTAGAAATCAATAAGGTAATATTTTTATAACCTTCATTGTTCATAGCCAGCAGCGTAAGGCGGAAGGGGTCATCCTCAAAGTCTTCGCTTTGCACCCAGAAATCGGTGCCAATAATGGGTTTAATTCCACGGGAGTGGGCTTCTGAGTAATATTTTACCAGGCCACACATATTCATCTGATCGGTGATGGCCACCGCTGGCATCCCCAGCTCTTCCACTTTGGCAAGAATAGGCTTGACCTTGTTCAGGCCATCCATCATGGAATAGTCACTGTGTACCCGTAAATGAACAAAGTTCGCTGACATTTTTTATTAACCTTTAGTTGTCACCGATGGTTCTGCAGCAGACAGTACTGCCTGAACCGGTTTAAAACTTTTTCGATAGCACGATAATACACCGTTGTCGGCCAACGCTGCAAAGTGTGCTTTGGTGGGATAGCCTTTATGTGCCGCAAACCCGTAAGCCGGGTATTGCCGGTCGAGTTCAATCATATCATTATCCCGTTCGACCTTGGCCAGAATTGACGCAGCGGAGATCTCAGGGTGCAGACTGTCGCCTTTCACAACGGCTTCAGCGGCATAAGACCAGGGCGGTAAACGGTTGCCATCGACCAATACAAATTCAGGAGTAAGCAACAAATTATCCACGGCTCTGGTCATGGCCAGCATCGTGGCATGCAAAATATTCAGTTTGTCGATTTCTGCCGGCGTAGCGCGTCCAATGGCCCACGCTAATGCTTTTTGTTTTATCTCAGCCGACAGTAAATTGCGCTTTTTTTCGCTTAACTTTTTAGAGTCAGTCAGTCCCTCAATGGGATTGTTGGGGTCAAGAATAACCGCTGCGGTTACCACGTCGCCGACCAATGGGCCGCGACCCACTTCATCAACACCGGCAATATATTTACTACTCATTGATTACTTCCAGCACGGCGTCGGCCGCTCGCTCATCAGCATTTTGTTTTAATGATTGGTGCAGCTCAACAAAGCGCGCTGTTAACTCTGTGGTGTCAGTGTCAAACAGGGCTAGTAATTCGCTGCTCAGTCGTTGTGGGTTGACCTCTTCCTGCAGCAGCTCAGGGATTAGCGGCTCATTCGCCAGAATGTTCGGCAGTGAAAAGTAAGCGGGTTTGTACAATCGCATCATCATTTTATGCGTTAACCAGGATAGCAGGTATGCCGACACCATCGGCCGCTTACAAAGCATGGCTTCCAGGGTGGCGGTACCGGATGCCAGTAAAATAACGTCACTGGCGATCATTGCCTCACGGGACTGTCCTTGCAACAACAGCACCCGTTCATCGGTTAGCCAGGCGGGGTTATGCTCAGCCAGGTAGTGTTTTATTTGCGCATAGCGACGTTCATTTGCCGCCGGTATGACAATCTGACACCGGGCTTTTTGTTGCCAGAGGCGTTCAACCGTTGCGATAAATACCGGTAGAAGCTTAGCTACTTCACCACCGCGGCTTCCCGGCAACATCGCCAGACAAGCAGATTGGCTAGTCAGGCCCAGTGTTTCTCTGGCGGCAGCCTGGTCAGGGACGAGGGGTATAATATCGGCCATGGTGTGGCCAACAAAGGTATAGGGTACCTGATATTTATCGTAGACATCCTGTTCAAAAGGAAATATACCCAGCACCCTGTTTGTCGCCTTGGCAATTTTGAAAATTCGTTTCTCGCGCCATGCCCACACCGTTGGACTAACATAATGCACGGTCTTGATACCCTGTTGTTTCAGGGCGGTTTCTACACGTAAGTTAAAATCCGGAGCGTCCACGCCGATATACACATCGGGAGGATGCTTAATGAAATGAGCGACGAGTGCGTTTTTAACTTTAAGAATGGGACGGATGCTGGATAAAACTTCAACTAACCCCATAACCGAGAGGGTTTCAATGTCGAACAGGCTGGTGCAGCCGGCAGCCTGCATATTCGGGCCGGCAATGCCTTCAAATACCACGTCAGGATAGCGCCTTTTCAGCGCACTGATTAATCCGGCGGCGAGAACGTCGCCGGAAGCTTCACCGGCAACCACGGCAATGCGTAGCGGTTTACCCGTCATGGGTTAACGCACGATGCCGCGTTCTGAACCTGCCAGAAACGTAATTAACATGCCAACTTCAGGATGGCCTTCAGCCATTTCAGTCAGTTTTTTAATCGCTTCTTCAACCGTATTATTATCACGGTATATCACTTTGTAGGCGCGTTTAATCGCCATGATAGTTTCTTTACCAAAACCGCGACGACGCAAGCCTTCAGAGTTAATTCCCTGAGGCACGTGTTTGGTGCCACTTATCATGACAAATGGCGGAATATCACGCAGTACAATAGCACCGCCACCGGTAAACGCGTGTTTACCTATTTTACAAAACTGATGAACCGCTGTAGTACCGCCCAGAATAGCGTAATCGCCTATTTCTACGTGACCGGCTACCGCAACATTGTTAGCCAGGATAGTGCCGTTACCAATCACACAATCGTGCGCAATGTGGGCATTTACCATCACCAGGTTGTCATTACCAATACGAGTTACGCTCTGGTCCTGAATCGTTCCACGGTGCACCGTTACGCCCTCGCGAAACACGTTATTGTCACCAATAACGAGTTCAGTACGCTCACCGGCATACTTTTTGTCCTGGCAATCTTCACCGATAGACGTGAACTGGTAAAAATGATTTTTGCGGCCAATGCGGGATGGCCCTTTAATGACAACGTGTGACTCTACCCGGCAGTCATCGCCAAGTACTACGTCATCACCAATCACCGAAAATGGGCCAACTGTGACATTTTTACCAAGTTTGGCATTGGGGGAAATCACAGCAGTTTCATGAATCACGTTAATCTTTCTCTCTCATTGCACACATAAATTCTGCGCAGCAGGCTTCTTCACCGTCGACGCTTGCAACGCCTTTAAATTTCCAGATACCACGACGCTCTTTAACAATACAGACGTCAAAATCCAGTCTGTCACCGGGCGTTACCGGGCGCTTAAAGCGCGCGTTATCAATACCGGCATATAAGTATAGCTTATCGTTCTTACCTATTGTCTTAAAGCCTAAAACGCCGGCGGCCTGCGCCATTGCTTCAAGAATCAACACCCCAGGGAAAATAGGATAATCAGGAAAATGCCCGGTAAAACAAGGTTCGTTCAGGGTAATATTTTTATACGCTTTGATGCTAACGCCCAGCTCGTAATCTGTCACTCTGTCTATAAGCAGAAACGGATACCGATGAGGCAGCAAATCCATAATTTCACGGATTTCTATAGTGTTAAGTGGGTTGGCCAAAAATTATCTCCTTCGACACGGTACAAGCAGACAACTCCCTTTATGGTGACTTTGTCGCTATAACTTCATATGGGCCGCAACCTTACGCGTTAATCACTTAAAAACAAATCAGACCAACACACTGCGCTGGCCTGATTGATTACGATTAGATACTAGTTGTTGCTGTAAGTACCTGCTGACTTACAGAGCAGTATTGAGATACTGCTCTGTATCAGGTCGCTGCAAATTAGTTTAACTTGCTAAGCTGGTCCAGAACTTTTTGTGACAGGTCGTTGCTTTCGTCAGCGTAAACGACAGCCGGTGCATCAAGCACCAGATCATAGTCGTTATCAGCCGCTACAGAGTCAATCGCCTGCTTGATTAGCGCTAAGATTTTGTTGCGCTCTTCATTCTGACGACGCTGAATGTTTTGCTGTAGTGGCTGTACTTTCTGCGAAAGTTGCTCACGAACAGTCAGGATTTTGTCTTCCAGTTCTTTCTTTTCGGTTGCGCTCATGGTCGCCGCGTCACGCTGCAATTTCTCAGCATATAACTGGCCGTCACGCTGTAACATGTTAACTTCGTCAACCTGCTCTTTGAATTCCATTGAAATGGCATTCTGGATTTCAGCCGCCTGAGGCAGCGCCTGAAAGATACCCTGCACGTTTACCACGCCGATTTTTTGCTCTGCCATAGCAGCAGAACTGAACATCGCACTACCTAGCATTGCCGATGCAATTGCGTATTTTGCCAATTGTTTCAAAAGGTGCTCCTTTTATTTTCTGGTCTGTGCCAGCTAATATTAAAATGTTTGACCAATATTAAATGTAAAGAATTTCGCATCATCGCCTTCACGTTCTTTAAGTGCCCGCGAGAAGCTGAAGACCATAGGGCCCATAGGTGAAATCCATTGTACAGAAATACCTGCTGAACTGCGAAATAATGTCGGATCAGAATAATCCAACAGTTCGTCACGACCTCTGTTATCTAACTGCAGATATTCGTTATAGTCAAACTCTGTATCCCAAACGTTACCCACGTCAACGAACACACTGGTACGAACAGAGTTAGACGCATCTTCTTCGACGAACGGTGTAGGGGTAATCAGCTCAAGGCTACCAAGCGCCATGGCATTACCACCTAAACTACGACGAGACAGCACATAGGAATCGCCCGTTGGACTACCAGGAATAACTGTACCATCCGGTAAAGTTACCGAGTTTGAACCACTTACACGCTGTATACCACGCGGGCCTACCGTGTTGTTTTCAAAACCACGAAGGGTGTCCGCACCACCCGCTGTGAAGTTCTCAGTAAACGGCAGAATTTGATCTTCACCGCTAATATCACCATAACCATTACCATAGCCCAGTCTTACTTTAGTCAGTACTGACCAGCGCTGATCGCGGCTCAACGGGAAGTAAAAACGGCCATCATAAATGGTTTTGAAGAAGTTCACGTCTGAATTCGGCGTTGTTATGCTGAATGAAGCACGCTGTGATGAACCAGCAGTTGGGAACAAACCTCGGTTTAAGGTGCTACGACTCCAGGATACCGAGCTTTGCAGGCTGGTATAGTTAATTGGCGCATCCGGATTTTGATCATCAGTAAACTGACCGTAGAAACGGTTAGTTTGCTCATAGTAACCCCGGTTAGACAATTCTACATCAGAGTAAGTCAGGCCAAAGTTAATACGGTTAAATTCGTCAATGGGATAACCAATGTTAGCGCCTACAGACCAACGCTTTGAGTTATATTGAATAACGTTAAAGCTGGAACCATCAAATTCACTGAACGACACTGTTCCACCCAGACTGATCCCGTCAATGGTGAAGAACGGGTCAGTATAAGACAACTGTGCCGACTTCTGGTACGAAACAGTACTCACATTAACGCCGATACGCTTACCGGTGCCCAGGAAGTTATCCTGTTGAATACCCGCCTGTAAGCCAAGCTTGGTTTGGTCACCGTAGCTGATGCCGGCATTGAAAGAGCCCGACGGCTGTTCTTTTACTTTAAACTGCACATCGACCTGATCGTCTTTACCAGGAATACGCACCGTTTCAAATTCAACTTCTTCCATGTAGGTTAAACGCGACATGGCATTTTTCGAGCTTTCCAGCAGATCGTTGGAGAGCCAGGTACCTTCCATTTGCACTACGTTCTGACGTAACACTTCATCGGCGGTAATGGTGTTACCGTTAAAGTTAACCCGACGAACATAAATACGTTTACCCGGATCCACCCGCAGGGTCAGCTTAACGGTTTTATCTTCATCGTTAATCTCCGGCACGGTAGTAACCGTAGGATAAGCATAACCAAAGCGGCCAAGGTACTTACTGATAAACTCTTCGGTATAGGTCACTTCTGCCTGGTTGTATAACTCACCCGGGGTTAAGGGCAATACCCGCTCGATGTAGTTTTCATGACCCAGCATCTCACCTACCAGCTCTACTTCAGAGATGGTGTACTGCTCGCCTTCGCTAACATTTAATGAAATGTAGATACCGTCTTTCTCAGGCGTCATGGCCACCTGGGTAGAATCCACGTTGAAACGCAGGTAACCGCGGTCCATGTAGAAGTTCCTCAGGGTTTCCATATCGCCTTGCAGCGTTTGCTGCTGGTAACGGGTTTCAGACAGAAAGTCATACCACGCAGTATTAAACTGCAGCTCAAAATCTTCCAGCAATTCCTGGTCTGAGAACAGCTCGTTACCCACGATGTTGATTTGCTTGATATCGGCGGCATCGCCCTCTTCAAACAATAGCTTTAAATCAACGCGGTTACGTGGCAGTGGCGTGATAATCGCTGTGACATCAGCGTTGTACTTACCAATACTGTAAAAGAAATCCTTCAGGCCGTTTTCTATAGAGGTCAGCACGGTTTTATCCAGTGGTTCACCCACCCGAATGTTGCTGCCGTCCAGGCTTTCCTGAAGCTGTTCGTCTTTTATGTCGTCGTTGCCGTCGAAAATAATGTTACTGATAGTCGGACGTTCGGCCACTTTAATGACCAGCGTGTTACCGTCGCGCAATACCTGAATATTTTCAAAGTGTGTTGACGAATACAGCGAGCGAATCAACTGTGTAATTCGAAATGAATTGACTTCGTCACCTTTTTGCACCGGGATATAGGTTAGCGCGGCGCCCAAAGCAACTCGCTGCAGGCCTTCAACCCGGATATCTTCTACGACAAACTCACTGTTGCCTGAAGCAGCGTTGGCTAAGCTAGCACTGGAGCATAACAATCCGGCTACTACTAACTGATTAAACTTCATCTATTCTTTTTCTTCCTGCTGCGTTCGCTTATTCTTGCTGACGTCTGCATTCTTACGACAAACGTGTAATATCATTAAATATGGCAATGCTCATTATGGTAAATAACAGCATGGCACCAATTCTAAATCCCCATTCCTGAACTTCCTCAGGTACCGGGCGGCCGGTAATCCACTCAATGGTAAAGTACATCAGGTGACCACCATCTAACATGGGCAGGGGCAATAGATTAACTATCCCCAAATTCACACTGATTAGCGCCAGAAAACTCAAAAAGTAAACCAGGCCATATCCTGCACTGTTACCCGCGCCCTGCGCGATAGCAATCGGGCCGCTCAGGTTTTTAACTGATACATCACCGGTAATCAGTTTCCCTATCATTTCGACACTTAAGGTCATTAAGCGCCAGGTCTTATCGACCGCTTTGCCCACCGCTTCCAGCACTCCGTACTGGTGGGTAAACACATAACCTTCCGGCCATGGTTCGGCAAAAGGACTGACTCCCAGGTAGCCGTCCTGCCCCTCAGGGGTATCACGGCGCCCAATTGTGGCAGAAAGGTCATAGGTTTGACCAGCCCTGTTTACCTGAATCTCTACCTGTTCGCCCGGGCGGTTCTTAATTTCTGCCACCAGATCAGCCCACGCAGTAACCGGTTTGCCGTCCAGCGCCACAATGACATCGTTTTGCTGAAGACCGGCGGCACTCGCTGCTGTCTGTTCGGCTACGTAAGCAACGGTTAACGTTGCTCCTGGCCTGAATGGCGAAATTCCCAGACTGCGTAAAGGAGACTCCGAATCCGGATCAAAGTTCCATCCGGCAATATCTAAAACGCGTTGTCGGGCGCTTTCGTCTTCTGAAACGACGGTAATCGCCATAGTGTCCTGGCCAATGTGCGACATCAGCTCCAGGTTAACTGCTTCCCAGTCCTGAGTAGCTCGTGTGCCCACCGCGGTAATTTCCGTGTTGCCGGTTAAGCCCGCTCTGGCGGCGATACTGTCAGGCGTCACCTCACCAATCACCGGCTTAATCGTACTTATGCCAATTAAAAACATGGCGTACAGAGCAATGGCGGCGAAAATAAAGTTTACGCCGGGGCCGGCCGCAATAATAGCCATGCGCTTACCCACCGACTTATTATTAAAAGCCTGCGAGGCCATTTCGGGAGGCACTTCGTCAATCCGCTCATCCAGCATTCGCACGTAGCCACCGAGTGGAATAGAAGCCAGGGCGAACTCTGTGCCATGCTTATCGACTCGGCTCCAGATGGGTTTACCAAAGCCAATTGAAAAACGTTTTACGTGCACTCCACATAAACGCGCTATGTAGTAATGCCCCCACTCATGTACGGCAACCAAAATACCTAAAGCAATAATAAAAGCACCGGCATTTCGTAAAAATTCAAACACGCTCTAACCTTCCTCTACCATTGCTAATGCAGCCAGTCTTGCCTGTTTGTCTAATTCAAGCACTTGTTGGATGGACGAAACCGCGGTTGGTTCAAAACGATTTAGAATTTCCTCGTTTATTTGTGCTATTTGATTAAAGCTTATGCGATTGTCTAAAAAGGCGGCTACTGCAATTTCGTTAGCGGCATTTAAACGCGTGGTAGCGGCCTGGCCACTTCGACAGGCTTCGATAGCCAGGTACAGGTTGGGAAACCGCTGTTTATCGGGGGTTGCAAAACTTAAATCACTCAGGGTAGCAAAATCCAGTGGCTTCACGCCGGCTTCAATGCGCTTTGGATAACCTAATCCATAAGCAATTGGCGTGCGCATATCCGGATTACCCAGTTGCGCAACCACGGATCCGTCAATGTACTGCACCATGGAATGGATGGTACTTTGAGGATGCAGGACTACCTGAATGTCGTCTGGCTGCAGGCCAAAGAGCCAACAGGCTTCAATAAACTCCAGGCCTTTATTCATCATAGTGGCTGAGTCTACCGATATTTTCCGCCCCATATCCCAGTTGGGGTGGGCACAAGCTTGCTCTGGTGTAATGTTGGCAAAAGTCGCCGGATCACGTTCTCTGAACGGACCACCGGAACCGGTCAGTAAAATTTTACTGATCCCTGACGCAGCTAATTCGCCGTAGGCAAAATCTGCAGGTAAACATTGGAATATGGCGTTGTGTTCGCTGTCGATGGGCAGGATTTCAGCCTTGAACTGGCTGGCGGCATCGATAAATAATGCGCCCGACATCACCAGCGACTCTTTATTCGCCAGCAAAACCCGTTTACCAGCTTTAACCGCAGCAAGTGTCGGTTCAAGACCGGCAGCGCCAACAATGGCGGCCATTACTGAATCGACTTCAGGCGCAGAGGCAACCTCTTCCAGCGCTCGTTTACCACTTAACACTTCGGAAGACAGTTCGTAATCCTGAGCCAGTTTAATGGCCTGCTCGTAATCGGCATCGCTGGCAACCACCAGAAACCTGGCATGACAAGCCTTCGCCTGCTGGACCAGTTTTTCAATCTGGCGGTGGCCCGTGACCGCAAACACCCGGTATAAATCCGGGTGTCGGCTGATAACATCCAGTGTACTTTGACCGATGGAACCGGTCGCACCAAGAATCGTAACCGTTTGCATTATGCCATCCAGGTGACGTAGCAATAGGCAAATACGGGAAAGGCGGCCGTTAGGCTATCAATACGATCCATCAGCCCACCATGACCGGGCAAAATACGCCCGCTGTCCTTGATGCCAGCGCAACGCTTGAACATACTTTCGTTGAGGTCGCCCAGCGCGGATACGCCAACCGTTAAGCCACCAATCAATAAGTGCAGCCAGATACGTGAGGATTCCACCTGATAATGCAGCGCGGCAAAGGCAATAATAGCAAAAGACGCCATGATGCCACCGAACAAGCCTTCAAAGGTTTTCCCCGGCGACACATTTGGGCGTAATTTGTGGCGGCCAAATTTTACGCCAACAAAGAAAGCGCCGATATCGGCTGCCCAGACAATCCCCAGCACATAAAATATCAGTGACGCGCCATAGAAGGTGTCTACGTCATATAAACTGGAACGCAGGGCGATTACAGCAACCCAGGTAGGAATAAGGGTTAACAGGCCAAACAAACAGCGAATTATCCAGCTTTGACGCCAGAATGCAGAATACCGCGGATACGCCAGAATCATAAAGAAAGAAGCCAGCCACCAGACTGCCGCAACCGACAGGATCCAGTGATAAAACTCATTAAGCGCGCCCTGAGACCAGATCAAGTTAACATCCACAATGCTAATCAGGGTGAGACAACAAGCGAGCAGAATCAGTCCAAAGGCAACCTTATAAGGTCGGCCTGTAATGCCCGACATATTTGCCCATTCATAACCGCCCAGTGCAACCACACCGGCAATAACATACTGAAAGATGTTCATGGGCAAAAACAAGATAGCCATAATGGCCAGTGGCGCCAGAATCAGCGCCGTGATAATTCGTTGCTTTAACATGCGATGGGTCTTTTATAGGCAAATTGCTGGCAGCAGGCGGTCATTAGGAGTTTGCAACCTCGGTGGTATCAACTTGTTCGCCAATAAGACCAAAGCGGCGCTGACGCTCACTGTAATCCTTAACGGCCAGATAAAAGGCTTCTTCATTGAAATCAGGCCACAGCACATCGGTAAAATACAACTCGGCGTAGGCACATTGCCACAACAGGAAGTTGCTAATGCGATGCTCGCCACCGGTTCGTATCAACAAATCCAGTTCGGGTAAGCCCTGGGTAGACATGTGCTGATCAAAAACAGTTTCATCAATCTGCCCGGCGGTAAGACTACCATCCTGTACTTTATCAGCCAGTTGTCGGGCGGCATTAACGATATCCCAACGGCCGCCGTAGTTGGCCGCAATGTTAAGAACCAACTCCTGATTATCGGCGGTCATGGCTTCCGCTTTGTTGATTTTATCAACCAGCTTGCGGTCAAAGCGTGAGGTATCACCCAGCACCTTTAATCGCACGCCGTTTTTATTTAATCGTTTGGCTTCACTGTTTAACACCAGGTTAAACAGGTCCATTAAAACACTGACTTCTTCTTCCGGACGTTTCCAGTTCTCGCTGCTAAAAGCAAACAACGTGAGTGACTGGATGGCATTTTTGCGTGCAAAGCGCACAGCAGCGCGCACTGATTCCACACCAGCACGGTGCCCGAAAGTACGAATCTTCCCTTTCTTTTTGGCCCAGCGGCCGTTGCCATCCATAATGATGGCAACATGCTTGGGCATATTCAGCAACGCCAGTCTTTCGTCCAGCGTTGCTTCGTCAGTCTGCGATCGCGACATGATCTTATTTATACTTCCATTAACTCAGTTTCTTTATCAGACAGCATGTTATCAACTTTTTTGATAAATTCATTGGTTAGTGTCTGGATATTTTCTTCACCGGCGCGACTTTCGTCTTCGCTGATTTCTTTTTCTTTGAGTAATTCTTTGATGTCGCTGTTGGCATCACGACGGATATTACGAATAGCAACCCGCCCCTGCTCGGCTTCGTTTCGCACCACACGAATAAGGTCTTTACGACGTTCTTCCGTTAATGGTGGCAGTGGAATACGGATTGTGGTGCCGGCACTCATCGGGTTCAAGCCCAGATCGGCCTGCATAATGGCCTTCTCAACCGCTTGAATTGAGCTCTTATCAAAGACGGTTAACGCTAACGTGCGGCTGTCTTCGGTAATAACGTTTGCTAACTGACGCAGCGGCGTGTCAGCACCGTAATAAGACACCTGAATACCATCGAGTAAGCTGGGATGCGCACGACCGGTACGGATTTTACTCAGTTGGCCTTTTAACGCAGTGATACTTTTTTCCATGCGCTCTTGCGCATCTAATTCGATTTCATCAATCACGGTAATATCTTCCTGTATTTTTATTCGGTTACGCTTTCGACGTGGTCGATCAAAGTGCCTTCAGGTTCGCCCATGACGACCCGCTTCAGGCAACCAGGTTTGTTCATATTGTACACACGGATAGGTAAGCTGTGATCCCTCGCCAGCGTAAAGGCTGACAGGTCCATTACTTTTAATTCTTTTTCCAGCACGTCCTGATAAGACAGCTGCGAGTACAGCTTTGCTTCGGGGTTTTTCACCGGGTCATCACTGTAAACACCGTCAACTTTAGTGCCTTTTAAAACAGCGTCGGCCTCAATTTCGATGCCGCGTAAGCATGCTGCTGAGTCAGTCGTAAAGAAAGGATTGCCGGTACCGGCAGAGAAAATGACCACGCGGCCAGACTTCAGTAGGCTAATCGCTTCTGCCCAGTTGTAGGCATCACAAACGCCATTAAGAGGAATGGCAGACATCAGACGCGCATTAACAAAGGCGCGATGCAGGGCGTCTCGCATAGCCAGCCCGTTCATCACGGTTGCCAGCATACCCATGTGGTCACCCACCACCCGATTCATACCCGCTTTGGCGAGTCCTTCACCACGAAACAGGTTACCACCGCCGATAACCAGTCCAACCTGAACACCCAATTCTACCAGTTCTTTGATTTCCTGGGCCATGCGGTCGAGCACTTTGGGATCAATACCAAAGCCTTCATTCCCCATTAACGCTTCGCCGCTAAGTTTAAGCAGGATGCGACGGTAGGCGGATTTTGGTGCGATGCTCATTGTTGTTTTTTCCTCTTGATTCGGCTTGGGTCATATTTTGTACACAAACTATGAGCCAAACCGACTTAATCGGTCGTCATCTTTGGATATCACTGATTCAGCCTTTTCAGCTATAAAAAAGCACCTCCGAAGAGGTGCTCGTAGTGTATCCGACATTGGCCGAATGCAAAAGTCAAACCGCTAATTATTTCTTAGCAGCTGCCATTTGCGCAGCAACTTCGGCTGCGAAGTCTTCAGACTTCTTCTCGATACCTTCACCTACTTCAAAGCGAACAAAGTTAACGACGTCAGCGCCGTTAGACTTCAGTAATTCGCCTACTGATACAGAAGGATCTTTAACGAAAGGCTGGCCAGTCAGGCTGATTTCGCCAGTGAATTTCTTCATGCGGCCAACAACCATCTTCTCAGCGATTTCAGCTGGCTTACCAGACTGCATCGCGATTTCGATTTGGATAGCTTTTTCTTTCTCTACTACTTCAGCAGGAACCTGTTCAGGCTTAACAAACTGCGGGCTTGAAGCCGCAACGTGCATTGCTACGTCTTTTGCCAGATCTTCTTCACCACCGGTTAAGATAGCTACTACGCCAATACGGCCACCGTGCACGTAGGCGCCTAAGTTGTCACCTTCAACAGTCAGTACACGACGTGGAGAGATGTTTTCACCGATTTTAGCAACCAGTGCGTCACGTACGTCGCTAACAACGCCGCCTTCGATTTCAGAAGCGTTCAGCTCTTCGATGTCGTTCAGGCCTTTTTCGAAAGCAACGTCCAGCAGTTTGTTACCAAACGCCAGGAAGCCTTCATCACGTGCTACGAAGTCTGTTTCACAGTTAACTTCAAGCATGGTCGCTTTGCCTGCTTCAACTTTAGTCAGGATTACACCTTCAGCTGCAATACGACCGGCTTTTTTAGCGGCTTTCGCCTGACCAGACTTACGCATGTTTTCGATGGCCAGTTCGATGTCACCATCAGTTTCAACTAACGCTTTTTTGCAATCCAGCATGCCGGCGCCAGTACGCTCACGCAATTCTTTTACGAGTGCTGCAGTCACTGCCATTTTCAATTCCTCAGCAATATTTAAATTCAGAGTAAAAGGGGCGAACGCCCCTCTTAATTAATTCTTAATCATCGATCAGATTCGATCGGTACAACTAATCTGAGGCTCAGATGAGCCTCAGATTAAGCAAGCAGATTACTCAGCTGCTTCAACAAACTCGTCTTCAGCTTGTACTTCCAGGTTGCTGTTGCGACCTGCGCTTACTGCGTCAGCAGCAGCGTTTAAGTACAGTTGAACGGCACGAATTGCATCGTCGTTACCAGGGATGATGTAATCAACACCATCTGGGTTTGAGTTAGTATCAACAACAGATACAACCGGGATACCCAGGTTACGGGCTTCAGTTACCGCGATGTGCTCGTGATCGGCATCGATTACGAACAATACGTCAGGCAGACCGCCCATGTCTTTGATACCACCCAGGCTGCTTTCCAGCTTGTCCATTTCACGCTGAAGCATCAGCGCTTCTTTTTTGGTCAGCTTTTCGAAAGTACCGTCCTGGCTTTGCTGCTCAAGGTCTTTAAGACGCTTGATTGACTGACGAACAGTTTTCCAGTTAGTCAGCATACCGCCCAACCAACGCTTGTTCACATAGAATTGGTCACATTTCTGTGCTGCTTCTTTTACTGCATCACCGGCTGCACGCTTAGTACCAACGAACAGAACTTTACCTTTCTTGGCAGAAACGCCAGACAGGAAGTTAAGAGCTTCGTTGAATAAAGGAACAGTTTTTTCCAGATTGATGATATGAACTTTGTTACGAGCGCCAAAGATGTAAGGTTTCATCTTAGGGTTCCAGTAACGGGTTTGGTGACCGAAATGCACGCCGGCTTTCAGCATGTCACGCATAGAAACGTTTGCCATGTTTAATTCCTCAATTGGGGTTAGGCCTCCATACACCCTTTGTATCGATCCGCTGTCACCGGCTAGGTAACGCAGACACCCCGACACGCAGTCACAGTGTATGTGTGTTTTAATTTAAGTAATGTACTTATATAAAGTAACCACAGCCATTTATATGGACAAAATCCACAGTAATGACACGGTTAATTCAAAAAGCGCGCGCTTTATACCATGTAGCGCCCGCCATCTCAAGTTAAAGTTAGGTTTCAAGGCGCTGAACACACCATTTTAAGCACGCTAAACCCCACAGGCGCTATACACAAGCAGCGGTATTCGCTAACATACAGCCTTTTGAAAATGACGAACGAGTAGCAAGTCTTTATTCCGTCATTTATTCAACCGTCTAAAATAAAGAGGACTCAGGTGGCAGCAATAATTAAAACCGCTGAAGAAATCGAAAAAATGCGCGTAGCCGGAAAGCTGGCTGCAGAAGTATTAATGATGCTTGGCGAACACGTTAAAAAAGGCGTGACAACCGAAGAGCTTAATACTATTTGTCACGATTACATTGTTAACCAGCAACAAGCGATTCCAGCGCCACTTAATTACGGACACCCGCCGTTCCCTAAATCGATCTGTACTTCGGTGAACCATGTTATCTGCCACGGTATTCCCGCTGATAAAAAGCTCAAGGACGGCGACATTGTTAATGTCGATGTTACTGTGATCAAAGACGGCTATCACGGCGACACGTCAAAAATGTTTATGGTAGGTAAGCCCAGCATTATGGCCGACCGTTTGGTGAGAGTGACTCAGGAATGTCTTTATAAGGCTATCAAGGAAGTCAAACCCGGCATGCGCCTGGGCGATATTGGCCATATTTGTCAGACTCACGCTGAAGCGCACAATTATTCGATTGTTCGCGAGTACTGCGGACACGGCATTGGAGCAGGCTTTCACGAAGAGCCGCAAATCGTTCATTACGGCCGTCCAGGTACCGGTGACGAACTGGTCCCCGGCATGTGCTTTACCATTGAACCCATGGTGAATGCCGGTAAGCGCTATTCGAAAATACTGCCCGACCAGTGGACAGTAGTCACCAAAGACCGCAGCCTCAGTGCACAATGGGAACATACCCTGCTGGTCACCGAGGATGGTGTTGAAGTGCTGACCCTTCGGGACGATGAAGATCTCGAGAGAGTTTATCACCACAGTTAATTGCTAATGCCGCCTCAGGGCGGCATTCGCTTGCTTAAGCGGCAAAAAGTGCCGGGTTAATCCCTGCGGATTAATTCACAGAGTGTTCTGAAGTATTCATTGGGTGAGTTGTGAAATTAAAATCGTTATGTGAAGAAATCGCTACCATCGACGCTGTCGACGACATCAAATCGATCAAACATCTGGTGTCACAAAGTTACAAGTGGTTAGAATCAGCCTTTACACTGCAGCCCATCGACGAACTGGTGACCGGTCGCGCGATATTTATCGACACCCTGCTGCAGCGCCTTTGGTCACTGTTTGGTCTGGCCAATGAAAAAGGCCTGACCCTGTGCGCCGTAGGCGGTTATGGTCGTGGGCACTTGCAGCCCTATTCAGATATCGATTTGCTGATTGTCAGCAAAAAACCTCTCAAGCGGGATGTACAGGAAAAAGTCGGCCAGTTTATTACCCTGCTGTGGGATATTAAGCTCGATGTCGGGCAGTCGGTGCGCACCATAAAAGAAACGGTAAAACTGGCCAAGGAAGATATCTCCATTGCGACCAATCTGGTGGAAAGTCGTATGCTCAGTGGCTGCGACCAAACCTTTGTGGACATGTGGCACGCCGTAAACGAAAAAGATACCTGCTGGACCAGCAAGGCCTTCTTTGCCGCCAAATACGACGAACAAAAAGCCCGCCACGCGAAGTTCAATGGAACTTCATACAATCTTGAACCCAATATTAAGGAAAATCCCGGTTGTTTACGGGACATTCAGTCGATTGGCTGGGTCGCTAAGAAGCATTTCAAAGAATACGATGGCAAAGGCCTGGTGGGGCATGGCTACTTCACCAAAGACGAGCTCGATGAGTTAGTCGAATGTCGCATGTCCCTCTGGCGCATTCGCTTTGCCCTGCATCTGGTCGCCGGACGCAGCGAAAACCGCTTATTGTTCGACTATCAGCCGGATGTAGCCGCCATGATGGGTTACGGTGACGACAGTAAAACCGCGGTTGAAAAAATGATGCGGGCCTTTTTCCGCACTGTACGTCGCATCAGCGAACTTAACCAAATGCTGCTACAGCGTTTTCGCTATGACATGCTGAATCAGACTATTCAGAGTCGCAAAACCATCAACGACGATTTTTGTTTGATCGACGGCAATATTTCACCCACGCATAATAATGTGTTTGAATCGCCCGAAGCGATTCTTCAGTTTCTGAAAACTATTGCGGATACACCAGAGACGCAGGGCCTCGATACCAATTGTATCCGCCAGTTACGGAATGCCCGCCGCCGCTTTCAATCGGCCTATTATGTAGAGCGACCAGCTTGCCGAACGCTTATTCTGGAACTCTTCAAGCACCCGCACTTTTTTGATTTCGCCTGGGACATTATGCATCAGTACGGCATTTTGCAGGCCTACCTGCCTGAGTGGGATCACATTGTGGGCATGATGCAGTTTGATTTGTTCCACGCCTACACGGTGGATGAGCATACGCATCGCCTGGTAAAGCATGTTAATCACTATTTTCAACCACACAATACGGAGTTCCCTCGCTGTGGCCGCATAGTACGGAATTTCGACAAGCCTGAGTTGATTTATATTGCCGCAATCTTTCATGATATTGCTAAAGGCCGCAATGGCGATCATTCTACGCTGGGTGCGAAGGACGTCGCGATTTTCTGCGAAGCCCACGGTATTGAAAAAGCCGATGCTGAACTGATTGCCTGGCTAGTGGAAAACCACCTGCTGATGTCGGTGGTGGCGCAGCGCCGTGACATTTACGATCCGGATGTCGTTAACGACTTTGCAATGGCCGTGCGCAGTCATGCTCACCTTAATCTGCTGTATGTACTTACTCTGGCGGATATTCGTGCAACTAACGATAACCTGTGGAACGACTGGAAAGCATCGCTTTTAAGAGAGCTTTACAGTATGACCCAAAAAGCGTTGGATAATGGCCTGCAATGCGGTGTTACGATGCGCGAGCGGGTTGATTCACACAAATCAAAAGCCCTTAAAATGCTGACGGCCGCCAAAGCAGACCCGGCTGGCCTGGATACCTTATGGTCGCGCTTTGAAGACGACTATTTCGCGCGCTTCAAGCCCGAACAAATCAGTTGGCACACCCAGGAAATTCTGGCTTTTGAGCTCGACCACGAAGCTGGCGAGATGCTGATCAAAACCAACAATGACCTGGCCAAAGGCGGCACAGAGCTATTGTTATACGGCGAAGACCGCCCGGCCCTGTTCGCTCAGATTGCTTCAGTGCTCGATAGCCGCAATTGCTCTATTCACGATGCCCATATCGCAGTTACCCGCGATGGTCACGTGTTTGACAGCATTCTTATTTTAGAAAACGACGGTTCGCGCATTGAGGGCGAATCACGACTACGCTCCATAGAACAGGCCATTGACGAGCAATTGTCTAAGCCCGGACGCAGTCATAACAATACCCGCAAGCTTTCCCGCCAGCACAAGCAACTGGATGTGCCGGTTAAAGTGCGCTTCTATTCTTCACAGGATGATGCCACATTAATTGAGCTGGAAGCATTGGACGCGCCGGGAATTCTTGCTAAAGTCGGTCACGCATTCGTAGACTGCAATCTCACATTAAAATTAGCCAAAATTGCCACAATCGGTGAACGCGCGGAAGACGTGTTTATCGTATCGAATGAGCATGGCAAAGCCCTGACGCCGGAAGAACAGACGACGCTTAAAAAGCGGATATTGTTTAAACTCGATCAACTTGAAGATATCAACATACCATGACTGAATTAAAAGCCATTATTGAAGCGGCCTTCGAAGACCGCGCAAGTATTACACCTTCCGCTGCACCTGCTGAAGTTAAACAAGCGGTAAGCGATGCCATTGCCTTACTCAACAGCGGCGAAGCACGTGTGGCCGAAAAAATTGCCGGTGAATGGGTTGTCCACCAGTGGCTGAAAAAAGCAGTATTGCTGTTTTTCCGCCTGCACAATAATGACGTAATGGAAGGCGCAGAAAGCCGCTTCTACGACAAAGTGCCACTAAAATATGCCGATTACACTGCCGAGCAGTTTGCTGCTGACGGCGTTCGTATTGTGCCACCAGCGGCAGTACGTACCGGCTCTTTCGTAGGCAAAAACGTAGTGGTCATGCCGTCTTATGTCAACATCGGCGCATACGTTGGTGAAGGTAGCATGGTTGATACCTGGGCCACGGTTGGGTCTTGTGCACAAATTGGTAAAAACGTACACCTTTCTGGTGGCGTTGGCATTGGCGGTGTACTAGAACCCCTCCAGGCTAACCCGACCATCATCGAAGACAACTGCTTCATCGGTGCCCGTTCTGAAATTGTAGAAGGCGTTATCGTTGAAGAAGGTGCGGTGATTTCAATGGGCGTTTACATCGGCCAGTCTACCCGTATTTATGACCGTGAAACCGGTGAAGTCCACTATGGCCGTGTTCCTGCTGGTGCGGTTGTTGTGCCAGGTAACCTGCCAAGCAAAGACGGCAAATACAGCCTGTATGCTGCCATCATCGTGAAAAAGGTGGATGCAAAAACCCGCGCTAAAGTAGGGATCAACGCCCTGCTGCGTGGCGCTGAATAAGCATTTAGCGGTTACGGTAAAAAGGCGCCTGACGGCGCCTTTTTACTTTTATTTAAACAGCGGTACTAACCGGTTGTACTGATTTATTCTTGTAGCCAAATCGCAAGAGTACTTCGCCGGTTACATCTACAACATGCGCCGTTGCCGCAATACTCCAGATTTGTTCCTCTATGGCCTTGGCCTTATGCAATGCATACAGGCTAACGTATTTTAGTTCTGCACTGATTAACGTCATGTCGGGCTTAGTTGTCGGCGTCAGGTATATTTCTACCGCCATAAACTCGCCACGGTACATAGCTTCTTCAATAAAACGCTGGCAACTTTGCGCGTCATTAAAGCTATTGGCCAAACGGGCAATTATCGCCTTCTTCCCCTGCTTGGCAGTGGAGTCATAGCTCAGCATCACTAATTCCCGCATTGGCAAAGCCACTGATTTAATAGAGTTTAAAGTACAACTTTGCAGGATGCTGTCGCCACTACTATCCCGGAACAAAAACTCAATATTGGCACAATTGTTTTCACCGTTATGGCAAACCAATTGATTTAACTGAATATCACTATCGCTTAATATTGCCTGCGAGGGCACTAACCTGACCCCCTGGGCTGACAGTAAAAATGCAAAGTTCGGATTATTACGGGCATTGATACAGCGCAATGTCAGTGTAATGCCTGGCACGTCCTCTTCTGTTATATAAGAATCCAGACTATGAGCCTGACGTTCAATGACTTTATCGGCAAACTGCCGGGCGGTTTCGCCCAAGACACCTTCTGGAGGGCTCAGGTTCAATAATTTTTGCTCTGCATTGATAGCCTTAATTTCAAAGATCAAGGCGGCACTTTCTGTTGTACCCTGCAAGCTGACGGATTTTGGGCACATCAGCCTGACCCGATCGCCAACATTACCGCCATAAGTCGAGGTTAACTCCATGGTGATGTGGTCAACTGAGACCTCATTAATTAGGCCTTTGGCTAACTCATCTTCACTCTCAGCAACCAGTTTGGAAGGCGCTCGTAGCAAATAAGCGGTCTTCTTTTTGTGCTCGTACAGTCGGTATGGATAAACATTAACGGGATGAAGCGGTTGATTCCCTTTACCTGAAAATACTTTCAATTCTGCAAGCCTGCTCCTATCAATCACGTGGGTAGCATAATGCTCCTGAGCAGATTGTGAAGTGACATCCGTGATATGAACCGTATATCGCAACTGTTTTAAATGAGACTGTAATCTGGCAGACGGCGCAATATTCAGGCCTTTCACCTTGTCGTTAAAGCTGCCCGGAATCGAGGAAACGATGTTAGCCTGACTAAGGTTAATTTCGGTCATGCTCAGCTTAAAGACCCTCCAACTGACCTTTCTGGCACCAAACCCCAAAAACAGGGACTTTAACTGGCTATCCCTGGCAAGTTCGGTATCCGATGCCGAATAATACTGAATGGCGCCAGCATTAAAATGGATAAACGAATACACAAAGAGTGGTTTGGATTCACTTAAGGTTATTTTGAGTTGGGAAAGACGACTTGCGGTGAGCAAATAGCTTATCTTTAAATCATGATTTTCATCTTGCCAGTAATCCAGAACGCCCCGATTGATACCATTTACGAGAATATAACGGGGTATCAGCGATTGTTGCGTCTCATCAATGAAAACAGGTAACGTAGGTGTATCAGAAGAGATATACTGCTCTGCTGATTTATTATTAATCGCCTCAGTAGTGTTAGCCAGGTTTACCTTATAGCGCCGCTTATTCCCATGAATAAACTGCTCCAGAAACTTATCAAACGATGGCGAAGATAAACTGTTCTCTCGATGCAGGATCAAATAATGCGTGTCGTTTTCAACTCGACTGGTAATTACTGAATAAGCGATACCATTTTGCTTATCCATTGCAAACTCGTCTTCCAGCCCTCGAAAGAAAATCATTAATCGTTGCTGTGGCTGAAACTTGAGTCCGTTGGGAATTTTAAGGCGCAGGGCAACCTGCGAAATATCAATACTGGTGACATGAAAGCTATTCTCGGATTCATCCTGAATCTCAATAGCTACAGCAAAATTCATCCGTTCATGACTACGATTTGCATAATTAAGCAGTTCAATAAGCGGAATATCGAAAGGTCTCAGTAACGCGCTGTCGGCGTTTTGTAATGACGCATTTTCTTCCTCTTTAGCCTGCTGCTCAGATACCCTGCGCATAACTTTAAAATTATTTTCGGTTTCCATTACCGCTTCATAGACACCAAAACAATACAGGCCGTAGATTTTCAGTTTTGCATGAAATTCAGCTTCACCAACAGGATCTAAATAGTGTTTTCGGCCTTCGTGTTCAAAGAGTCGGCACTCTCCGTCAACCAACCCGCGTAAATCTATATTTCGGGTACAGGGTTTGGCTAATCGTTTGAGCTCCATCTTAATCAGGAAGCGTTTACCCGGTGGAATATCTTGGGTCAACTTTTTGAAAATTGCGTCAAATTCCACAGTATTTACCAGTGGTTTCAACTTATTGAAAATATCCTTGTATTCGATGAGTTCCTGATCCATTTCACTTCTTATACTGCGATTGCAGTGTTGTAGAACAATGCTCATTTATGCCGGATGCATAATGCAATTAGTACAAATTCAAATCTACTATTGCTATTGAACCAATTGCAATACACAATTCGTATAATTCCTATAAGTTATCAAACAACACAACGGATTGATGTTGCCCTAACCGCCCAATATCCAGCTTAAAAACTCTTCAATTATTGTTCATATTTGGTTGCCCATTTTCTCGTGCTAACGATAGTGTAGATTTTCGAATCACGCGAATTATTTGCGTGGCGTTATCAAAAATATATAAGGCTACCCGGAACGGGCGCAATTTGCTCAATTCATGCACAGTGCTAGTATAAAGTTCTTGTTATTGCATGTTTCATGAAGTATAGTGGAACAAGGATTACTGCGTAACATCAGTCTAAAACTAAAATTAAGGATGATAGTATGCGATTACCTCAAATCGTCAGCGCCACATCATTAGCGCTGCTACTGGCATTTAGTCAGGACGCTAGCGCATTTTCTGGTACGACTGAAACCACGAAGTACTGTGTTGACGAAGACTGCAAAACACAGTTGCGTAACTTGGTACAACTGGCCAGAAATGGCAGTGGTCGGGCAGCCGCCATTGTTGCCATGGCTTATGCCTCCGGCGATGGCTTTGAGAAAAACCTCGATAAAGCCGAACACTATATAATTCTTGGCGCACGCTTTCGCGATCCGGTAGCCGCTTATCTCATGGCGGATTGGTTGCGCAATGGTTTTGTACTCGATCAGGACATTGCCAAAGCCGATGAAATGCTCGATCTTTCCATTAAATATGGTTATGCGCCGGCCATGTATGATAAAGCACTGAAGATTCTGAAATCCGGCGATAGCGATAAAACGGATCAGGCGGTGGCTTTACTCGAGAGTGCTGCTGAACAAAGCAATATGCGAGCGATGTTTCTGCTCGCACGTATGAAAGAAACCGGCACAGGTGCTGCCAAAGATGTAGAAGGCGCAGTGGATTTATTTCAGCGTTTAGCCCGGGCCCGAGATCCAGAAGCCATGGAATACCTGAAAGATCTGGCCGAGCGTTCTACTAATGCTAAACAGGATTCTGCCATCCTCGCTAATCTGGAATTAGATAAAAACATGGAAGTCATTGAAGTAAGAGGCGAAGCCTTTGAAGTAACACTGGTACTCGATGGCCTGGTGGATACGTTGGTAAGCAGCGGAAAGTACGATCAAAATTCAATTGGCAGCCGGATCCGTGGCGTAAGCTGCAATGAGTCTATCAAATGCGGCAGTATAAAACCCAGCGATGACCCTGCAGCCAGCACGATATGGGAATTAATTAGCGGACGTAAACGCTGGCGGTAACAGATGCTTTAGTAACCCCAGCCCAAGATACTTTTAAACTGCATTCAAAGAAAAGGCGCCATGTGGCGCCTTTCGTGTTTGAGTCTGCTACTTTAATCTTTCTGAGCCTCGCGGGCTTGCTCAGGTTGAACAGGCACTTGTTTATCAGTGGATTTACCAATCCCCTGCCAGTGCTGTTTAGGGTTAATAATCACAGGCCGGGTGAGCACCAGGTTATTCGGGTATGCGATCTCTTCATCATCTTTGGTAATTAAACGCGTGGTGAATAAGTTAATCTCAGCGATATAGCCTTCCATGTAATTATCACCATCGATAATACGAATGAAATTGCCCTTGGTATAAGAGTTCTGAAACAGCAACACAAAGTAAGAAGTGATATTGCTCAGCAGCGACCAACTGGCAAACAGCGCAACCCCGGTAAGCGCAATAATAGACGTGGAAAGTACAATCAGGCCACTAAAATCAACACCCCACACCAACAACAAGATTGCAATGGTGATAACGCCGGTGATTAACCTGGCCGTATGATAGGTTTTCTTCCGAGCTTCTTCACTCAGCTTGCTACTCGTAGCCAGTTTCTCGATTTGCGGTAACAGTAACCGGTTAACACCCATAAAGATAATAAGCACCAGTACAGTGACAATCAGATTGGACATGTAAAATGTTGCCCAGTCGGTAAAACGACTCATCACATCATTCATAATAAAGCGAATCCTCAGGCGTGCTGGTATAAGCGCTGTTAACCGAGCAAACGAAAGGCGCCGGTCAGCGCCTTTCAAAGAAAGTTTAAGCGATCAGTTTATCCTGAATGCCTTTGAACCAGTTAAGTACATCCTGCTCCGGTTCCAGTGTTTCCATTGCATCCACTTCCAGCATGTCTGCTACCGGAAAGCCCTGTAATTCTGTTAACAGTTCCTGGCAAATTCTGCCGCCGCCACAGTAGGAATCACCGTAACTGCTATCGCCTAAGGCAGCTACCGCGAAAGGCTTTTGTTCAAGCAGCGGGAACTGAGTGCGTAGCTCATCAATGGGAAACTCCAGGTTAGGCGGTAAGTCGCCGGAACCGGTAGTTGAGGTTATCACTAACAATGCCTGTGGATCGGTAAAGTCGCTGACATCCGGATCCTTCAATACTTCAGCCTCAATGCCTTGATCTTCGCAATAAGCCTGTACTTCTTCTGCTACATTTTCTGCGTTACCGTAAACCGAACCGACGATGATATTCAGGGTTGTCATGGACCTACCTTACTTTTTGACTCCAGGTTAAAAACGGCTGCCAGCTTACCAATAACTGCTCAATTTCGCTATCGACTTGCGTCTTAATAGTTAGCCATTCACCGCTAACCGGATGATAAAACCCCATGGAAATACAGGTCAGCATTAACCGATGATTAGAAAACTGTTCACGCAAAAAACCATTTTGCTTACCATCACCATGAGTCGTATCACCCACAATGGGATGACGCAAATGTTGCATGTGACGCCGCAGCTGATGTTTGCGCCCGGTATGAGGCGTTAAGCCTACCCACGAGTACCTGGCCGTTGCGTAACGTCCTACCGCAAACGGTAACTCGTAATGGGCCAGCGGCCAGTAATCAGAGTGGGCGGTTTGCGGGGCAACCTGTTTAGTGCGATCGGCATCGGCATATTTATCCCAGCGGTATTTCAATGCGTAATCCACCATCCCGGCCGACTTTACATAGCCCCTGACCAGCGCCCGGTAAGACTTTTGCATTCCATTGCTCATCATTTGCGCATTCATTGCCGAAGCCGTTTCGCTATCCAGTGCAAATAACAGTAAACCAGCGGTTGGCCGGTCCAGTCGGTGTAGCGGATACACATGCCGACCAAGCTGGTCACGCAGCAACTGCACTGCGAAGCGGGTTTCGTGCTTATCAATCGGGCTGCGATGCACCAGTAAACCGGCCGGCTTATAAATGGCCACGATGTACTCATCCTGATACACCACGTTTAATTCATTGTTAGCCATGTTGTGACTGACTCCAGCTATCGAAACGCACCAGAACCCGTTGCACAGACAGGTGATTACCCTGCCAGGTGACTTCGGCCATAGGCTGAATTTGCATGGGTGGAGGTACGGTATGAGTTTTCAGCAAAATCTGTAAACGTGGAATAAAGATAAACTGTAGCCACTGCTCAAAAGCAAGCGTGTCACAGGCGAAGGGCTGCTGGCTGGCCAGCGCTTCCTGTGAAGGCGTAATCGCCGACCACAAACCCGCAGCTTTTAAACTCTCTTCCAGCTCAAACAACAAATCTGAGCCCTGCTCAATGGATTTGGGATCATGAATCATTACGCGCTTACTCCAATGCCTGTTACACTATCGGCAAATTTTGTCATAGTAAAAATCAGCATGAATTCAAAAAGTATTCACTCGCTGAGCGAGTTTTTATTACATGCGGGCACGGATTATCGCATTTTTGATTTAGGTCGTGGAGTTTATCCTGTTGCCTCGCAAACATTTTTAGATATCGAAAACGGTAAAGTATGCCCTCCCCGCCCTCGTCAGCAACACGCCTGGTATGCCGTGGTGTTCTGGCAAAAAAACCCTCAGGCGCAACGCTATATCTGGTTTGTTAAGTTTCCGCTGGATGAACAGGGTTTACTGATTCAGGCTTCGCGCAACCATTTTTTACAAATCATCGTCGATGCGCTGGGTAACCAGATTGCCGGAGAGCAAGGCAGTGATGAATTGCCGGATAACCCCTATACCTTTGTACCCAGTCAACAGCTGATGGCGCAATTTTCAGCCATTGCCCGCCAAGCGCTGGACGATGCCAAAAGCGAGGCACTCGAACAAGCCAAGCAATACCTGCAAGCGCCAGCCATTATCGACTGGCAGCAATTACCGGTTCAGGCGATTGCCGATCTCGCGGTGGCTATTGATGAAAAACAGGCTGCACACATTATCGAAAACTTCGGACACTTCAGCGAGCCGTTTTTAGATACGCTGTTCAGCAGTCTGGAAAGCGTATCGCTGCCTGACAACCTGCAAACCTTTTTTATAGCGCAGCTCAGTCTGGTAGCCGAAGATGAAGCGCAGAAGCACAGCATGCTGGGCCTGCTCAGAGCGTTAAGCACGCCTGAGTATCATCCGCAAATCAACCAGGCGCTGAATGAGTTGTTAGACAAAATATCGCAGCCTGATATGCATTTACTGAGCGTGATCGCCGGGCGACATGATGCGCAGTTAGATACCTTAACCGCGCAGCGGTTTTTAGAAGCTGCGGCTAAGGCGGATGCCGATGGAGCCTATAAGCATGAGTTATTTATTGGCCTGTTTAGCGATTTGGTGCAAATTCCAACGCTGCGACGCACTATGTTAACCCTGGCCCGCGCCCATCAGGAAAACCCGCTAATGCAAGCGCCTCTTAGCGCACTCTTTAACAAGGCTGGATAAGTTTGAATTTATTTGATGTTCTGTTATTGGTGTTACTGTGTGCCGGCGCTGCTTTTTTCTGGCGGATCCGTACGATTTCCGAGTGCGCGAACCAGTACCTTCAGCGTTATTGTGAACAGCAACGTTTGCAACTGGTAAGTGTGGCCAGAAAATCCACCCGCCCTATGTTTTTCCGGGGAAAGCTGGATTGGCGTAGCGAATTCCTGTTCGAGTTTTCATCCACCGGTGATGATTGTTATCAGGGGGAATTAGTACTGAATGGTTTAACGGTAGTGAAAACCGAAACGCCGCCTCACCGAATTAATACCCACTGACTTTCAACCATAAAAAAACGGTGGCCTAAGCCACCGTTTTCTTTTGGAATTTTGAGACTCCTTCTCAGCGTAAGTGCAATAATAAGCCATGCTTAAAATCCCGCACGCAATTCCTTCTTATTCTGCTTCACAGCAGACCACCTTTCCCTAGGCGTATCCCTTTCCGTTTTCCCTGATAATCTTTACATCCTGTAAAGCATTCTCCAATCCCGGAGTTGTCCTTCGCCATCCTGGCTTATTCCATTCCTACTGGCATCCCAGCCTCTTCCGTAAATCCTCAAGGTTCATTCCATTAAACCGGATTCCATTTATCTTCCTGATATCGTCATCCTGACGCGTATCCTGTTGCCACTTCCTGGCATTGCCTTCCTGGCAAATCGCATTTCCTTGCGACAGGTTTAGAATACGCCGATGAGAAAAACCTGCCACCGGTGGATTACACCAATGAGGCGATTTTTCCTTGTAGGGTTTCATGAATAATTCAATAACCTATATATTTCATAGCCTTATCCAAAAGTGTAAGGTTAAACCGGGCAAAACAAACCGCTTATTCGTACATCTGTGTAGGAAATGTCTTACACGATGTGGGTACAGTTTGCCGGGCGGCTCATTTTCCTGATGCTAAGGCTGAGTTTGCGATGACATTTATGGCTTGTCTGCTGGCATCACAAAAACTTCTCTTACACAGGCCGTCTTGCTGCTCGACAGCGCATAGATCACCGCTTCAGCAATATCCTCGGGGGCGATTTTGTCTTTTTTCGGTTCGTCAAAAAACGGTGTATTCACCATGCCCGGGCAGATGGTGGTGCACTTGCCGCCCCACTCACGCATTTCCTCCGCCAGGTTCATGCCAAACCCGTAGGCAAACCATTTGGTAGCGCCATATACCGAGCCTTTAAGTGTCATGCGACCGGCTGCGGAACTGGTTAACAGAAAGTGCCCTTCACTGTCTTTCAGATATGGCAAACTGGCTTTGGCCGTATAGAGCAAGCCATTAATGTTGGCACCCAACATGGTAGACCACTCGTTAACGTCGCCTTCTGCCACGCCCGGAGAGTTCACGCCGGTACCGGCATTGGCGAAAACACCGTCGATGCGGCCAAATTTGCTATGGATGTCTGCAAATGCACTGCTTAACGTATCAAAGTCGCTGACATCCGCTTTTAGCGCATAGGCCTTGTCTTCACCCAGTTCACTAACCAGATCGTTAAGCTTATCCAGACGTCTGGCCAACAAGGCAACGTGATAGCCCTTTGCCACCAGCGCCCGGGCGGTTGCCTCACCGATACCACTTGAAGCACCGGTTATGGCGATGACTTTTGTTTTGGTTTGTTGTGTTACTGACATTATGACTCCTGCCTGCTAATTCGATTTACGCTACCAGCTCACTGATTTTGCCCACAAACGCGGGAATGTCGTCAGGATTTCTACTGGTTACGAGCTTTCCGTCGTGGACAACCTCGTTGTCTTCCCAGGCAGCACCGGCGTTAAGTAAATCGGTTTTAATACTTGGAAACGACGTGACTTTGCTGTCGCGGGCCAGTTCTGACTCAATTAACAACCAAGGGCCGTGGCATATAGCTGCAATCGCCCGAACCCGAGTTTCAGCGTGTGCGCGTTTAATAAATGATACGGCTTGCTCGTTATTTCGCAGAATATCCGGGTTAATCTGACCACCCGGCAACACTACCGCGTCGTAATCGCCTGGCGCAGCAGCGTTAACCTGTTTATCAACGGCCACTTCCTCACCCCATTTGTCCTGGTCCCAACCGGTTATTGTGGTCTGCTCGTCAATAGAAAGCACGTCTACCTCAGCGCCCTGCTCAACAAGCATTTCTTTGGGTTTGATTAATTCACTCTGCTCAAAGCCACTGGTTGCCAGAATCGCGATCTTTTTACCTTGCAAATTAAATTGATTGCTCATATTAAACACTCCTGTGACAAGTTAGTTTTAAAGTTTTGCCTGACTGACATTGCAGCAACATTTGTTCCAAACGCATAAACATATGATTTAAAATAAAATTTATAAATTTATGCGTTTTCAAAACGGTCTCTGGAGGAAAGTTTTGCAGTCAGTGTGAAGGACTTACAGGACCAGGCTATTAAAGTAATAAGTCACTGGTCACGCTAAGTTTATGCGGATATCCGGTAGTAAAATAGCACCTTCTGCTGTGCGCGAAGCAGCATAATAACTGTATAGCTTTTCACAATAATAACTCTGGCAGACCGTAGAAAATGGCACTTCACTATCGTCCGCTCGTAATTTGGTTGCACTGGCTGATGGCCATAATGCTGGTTATTGTCTGTTTATCGATGGAATTTATTACCCTTTACCCAAGAGGGAGCAGTGGTCGAACACTGATGTTATCCACCCATTACCTGTTAGGTCTGGTTATCCTTATTCTGGCAGTCATCAGGCTGTGGTTATGGTGGCGCAGTGAGCCGGTTGAAAAGCCCGACCAGGCACGCGTGCAAAAGTTTGTGGCGAAGGCGGTTTTCATACTGCTATATGGCCTGATGATCACTTTACCGATAATTGGCTGGGTGGATATTGGTTTGTGGAATGTGTCGGTTTCAGCTTTTGGCTGGCAACTGCCACAAATAGCCTCGCCAGACAGCCTCATGGCGGAAGAGCTATCCCAGGTTCATATTTTAATGGCAAAAGCCGGCTATGGGCTCGTTGGGCTGCATGGCGCCGCCGCCCTTTATCATCACTTCATATTAAAAGATGCCACACTGAAAAGGATGTTACCACGCTTCCGCCAGCGGGCTTAGCCGGCAGCCAGAGCCTGACTAACGCCAGGCCCTGATGATATCGCTGCCATAAAAACGGCTATCAGGGCAGATATGCACCGCCACAAACCGGATTATAAGTGCCAGTAACGTGAGATGCTCCCTCACTGGCCAGGAAGCGTATTGTATTAGCCACGTCTTCCGGCTGCGCAATACGTTGGTTTGGCGTAATGCTGCGAATAAATTCTTTAAACTCTTCCGGAGCCTGTTTAGTGGCATCTGTTTCAACCATGCCCGGCGCAACAATATTGGCGGTGATCCCGTAAGGACCAAGTTCCTGAGCAAGGTATTTATTGAAGCTGTCCAGTGCGCCCTTTGCTGAACCATGAGCAATAAAGCTGGGGGCTGGCGCTTCTGAAAGCGTACTGGAAATAAACACAAGCCGTCCGAACTGCTTCTCTTTCATGCTCTTAGCAGCTAATTGCGCAGTAACATACGAAGCATGCATTTCATCATTGAGTTTCTGGGCAAATTCATCCCAACTCTGATCAAGAAACGGCTTGGGTGTAAAGTTCATGTTGGCGTTGGATACCAGTACATCCACCCCACCGAATTCATCGTTTATTTTACTAAACATGGCCGCCACCTGAGAATCATCCCGCACATCGGCCTGTATAGCTACCGCTTCGCCACCTTGCGCAATAATACTTTGCGCCAATTCTTCGGCAATGGCAGCGCTATTTACATAGTTGATAAAAACACGGTAGCCCTCTGCAGCCAGCGCCTTCACCGTTGCGGCACCAATACCTCTTGCTCCACCAGTCACCAATGCGTTACGAGTTGTCATTTTTTACTCCTTTATATCAGTTCGGTTTACCTGTTCTCACGGTGCAATGATACCTTATCTCAATTTTACCAGCCTGGTATGGATCAATGGATTAGCTTACGGCTTGTGTGCAATCAGTACTTTACTAACGAATTATTCGTAGTAAAAATCAGAGCTTGCGGGTGTGCCCTGAAACAGACACAGGACTGCCTTTTTCCTCAGACAGGCTAACCCTGATCACTGAAGGTGCTCCCATATCTTCGCCCTGACGGATAGTAAACTGGCCGTTGTGGGGCCATTTGGCATCACGCAGATAACCAGCGAAAGCCGCCGCTGCTGCGCCGGTAGCCGGATCTTCAATAACGCCCCCCGAGGCAAACGCGTTTCTGACTACAAACACCTGCGGACTCTCAGTATACACCAGCATAATGGTTACCAGCCCCAGCGCTTCCATAACCGCTTTGCCCGCCGTCAGGGAGTACGCCATGCTGGCCAGGGTTTGCCTGCTTTGCAGCGGCAATACAATGTGGTTTGAACCGCCATGGATATAAGCCGGTGATAATCGCTCGTCGAGATCCTGCTCAGAAAGGCCGAAAAGGTTAAGCGCCTGTGTGAGCTCATCTTTAGTAACCGGCCGACTATGAGTAGGTGGTGACGTTAGCGTAGCCGCCACGCCTTGCTCGGTTTGTACTGTATTAACGGCTATTTCTGCGCTGTTGATAGTGAGTTGATACTCGCCGGCACCTGCATATTCACCCAATACTGCGCCCAGCGCTATGGTGGCATGACCGCAAAATGGCACCTCGGATTCAGGCGAAAAATAACGTACCCGCCAAGCTGATTCACCCTCTGCAAGAGGATAAGCAAAAGCGGTTTCGGAATACCCCACCTCAGTTGCAATGCTACGCATCTCACTTTCTGCCATTGGGTCTTTTAGTAACACCACACCGGCGGGGTTGCCACCTTTGTTGCCATCGCTGAATGCGGCAATGCGTTGTACATTCATAACTGTTCCTTACGCGGTAAATTAACGGGCTGATAGTTTTTATAGAATATCACTGGCCTCACTCTCTTTTCACTGCCATTCGATAAGCGCTTTCTTGCTTTTTCCTTTCATATACAGGTAAATTAAATCAATAACCTTCAATTTAAAAATCAGTTATGACAAAACAGATTGACCACCTCGATAAAGCCATTTTAACTGTGCTGGATAATAATGCCCGGTTGAGTCTGGCAGAAATAGGTAAAGCGGTAGGCTTATCTGGCCCCGCCGTTGGCGAGCGAATGAAAGCGTTGCGACATAAAGGCGTTATCGATGGTTTTGGCGTGCGGTTGGATATGCGAGCACTGGGTTACAGCATTCAGGCGCTGGTAAGAATAAAGCCGAAGTCGGGGCAGATAAGAAAAGTGGAAAAACTGATTAGCGACGAGCCCCGCTTTATGGCCTGCGACCGGGTAACCGGTGAGGACTGCTTAATCGCACGCCTGGCCCTGCGGGATATCGCAGAACTCGATGACATCATGTTTCCGTTGCATGAATGTGCTGATACCAACACCTCTATCGTTAAATCGTCGTTGTTCGAACCCCGGCTGCCGCAGATCAATATCAGTAAAGCGGTCCGCTAATGTTTATTGCCCGGTCGGGCTGATTGCTGCTCAGGCAGTTGGTTCAGTCTTGTAGCCATTGTATCGGCTTCATGCTTGATCACACTATCTGCGTCAATATCACTGAGAGGCTCAAGCGTATCCCGCTTCAGATAGCCGTCAGTAATCATAGATAAATAACGGCCACAGCAAACCCGCAAAAACGACGTGAAGTTGCCAACGTCATGGTCGGCATCGAGTGACTCCAGATACAGTTTTGAAATCAACTGACTCACGCTCAGTTCATCCCGGCTGGCGATTTCCTGCAGCACATTCCAGAAAAAAGTCTCCATGCGGATGGAGGTCACTACGCCATCTATTCGCATTGAACGGGTAGTACTCGTCCACAAAGATGGATCGGCATTAATGAATAATCCACACACAGACTTTTCCCTCTATTTTACTTAAAGCAACGCCATAAACTGGCTTAATAACGCCGGATGCGCAGGCCAGGCCGGGCCTGTCACCAGCTTACCGTCGGTGATAGCTTCATCCATATTCACGGTAACATAAGTGGCCCCTGCCAGTTTAATTTCCGGCTCGCAGGCCGGGTATGCAGACACTTGCTTGCCTTCCAGCACATCGGCCGCAGCCAGTAACTGTGGGCCATGACAAATCGAGCTAACCGGTTTATCCGCCACAAAAAACGCTTTTACCAACGCAATGACATCCGCATTTAACCGCAGGTATTCTGGCGCCCGGCCGCCGGGAATATACAATCCATCATAATCCTCGGCCTTAACATCTGCAAAAGTCGCATTTAGCGTAAAGTTATGGCCCGGCTTCTCGGTATAGGTCTGATCGCCTTCAAAGTCGTGGATGGCCGTTTTAATGGTATCCCCTGCCGATTTATCCGGACACACCGCATCAACCTGATGGCCGCAGGCCAGCAGAGTTTGAAATGGCACCATGTTTTCGTAATCTTCGACAAAATCACCCGTGATCATCAGGATCTTGCTCATAGTGTTACCTCGATAGTAAGTTAACGAATGCTGGTTGTTATACAAACACAGTTACATCACGGGCAGGTAACAACATAGTACTACATGATTAATATGCGTGTGGAAAAGCGGGAACGTCAGGGAGATGTGAGCATCTCCCTGGCGGTCAATCAGGCCTTGAGCTCATTGTTAAAATAGCTGATAGCCAGCTGCTGAGCCCGGCTATTCACTTTTGCTGTCGTTTTGTCACGTAACCGGATATACAGGGCGATACAGGCTTTAAAGGCTGGGATCAGGGGATCTCTTTCAGCTGTAGCAACTGTTTGTTTGAGCTCAGCGGCAAATGCCGGCAGGCGCTTTTCGATGGTTCGCACACCCGATGGAGTGAGCCCGGTCTGTTGTAACGCCAGCGGCGATAACACCACAGTACGTAAGAAAGACAAAAACTCCAGTGCCTCAAAGTATTCCCCCCGGGCAATTTTTCCTGCGCCGTAGTGCACCCAAATCCAGAAGCGATCTTCTATCCACTGGCAATCCGGCTGCGGATACCCGTACTCAGTGCTGGCATAAATGTCTGAAAGCGAAGACGAGCGCTCCCAGATAACCTGCGTATTGTCGACCCGCTGTGCAGCATCCGCTAGCGACACAAATTTAAAATCGACGTGCACGAGCGACGGGTTACTTTGAGGTAACTCATACAGAGCAATAATCAGTCTCGGCTCCCCCACATGCTCGCCGGTAAAGCCTTCAATATACCCTGGTACAGAGTTTACCAGTTTAAACCGCTCGGCCATCACTTCATCAGTAAACGACGGTTCAATGACAATAACCAGATCCAAATCACTGTACTGATCCATCTGATTGCTGGCGAACGAACCACTCGCGCCGATAGCGTTTACGCGCTTATCGCCCGAAAAAACATGAATAATGTCGGTTAACAACTGCTGATGTGCTGTGGGGAGGGTGCTTGGATATTTCATATTTTACCTATCAGGATTGATGTTAAGAACTGCCGGAGGCAGTTAGTGCGGTAAAATTAGCGCAGCATTACAATGTAAGGGAATTAGTGCCCTGATTCAATAGTTGAGCGATTCCTGCAAGAGTATAGAATGACTGAATGTGACCTCATAGTTATGCAGCTAGTCGAATCGCCCTTTTGATTCGCTGCGTCATCCCAATAATACTTGGTATGCAAACTAACAGGTATTTTCATGACTGACTCCTTACCTCTGTCGATTCTCGACCTCGCCCATGTCGCCGAAGGCAGTTCTGTACGCGACGCCCTGCTACGCAGTCAGGCCATCGCGCACACGGCTGAGCAAGCCGGGTTTACCCGTTACTGGCTGGCTGAACACCATGGTATGCGGGCTGTGGCCAGTGCCGCGACGGCGGTATTGTTATCAAGTGTGGGCGCAGTAACTAACCGTATTCGCATTGGCTCTGGTGGCGTCATGCTGCCCAATCATGCGCCACTGGTGATTGCCGAACAATTTGGCACACTGGCTGAGCTTTATCCTGACCGAATCGATTTAGGTTTAGGCCGGGCGCCGGGCACTGATATGGCCACCGCCCGCGCACTGCGCCGCGATATTCAGGGCGATGCGGAGCGCTATCCCGAGGATGTCGCCGAACTTCAGCGGCTACTGGGCACACCTGAAGAAGGCCAAAAGCCTATTGCTGTACCTGGCGCCGGCACCAATGTGCCTATTTGGTTACTCGGTTCCAGCTTATATTCAGCCCAGTTAGCGGCTTACATGGGTCTGCCCTTCTCTTTTGCATCACATTTTGCCCCCGATATGCTCAGTGATGCCATTAGTATTTACCGGGCAAACTTTAAACCGTCTGCTCAGCTAGCCGAGCCTTATGTGTCGGCAGGTGTGATGGCGGTCATCGGCGATAGCGAAGACCACGCCAAACAGCTATTTACCTCGGTACAGCAACAGTTTGCTAACCTGCGTCGTAACGCTAACAAGCCCATGCCGCCGCCGGTGGAAGACATTCGTCTTGAGCTTAACGAAATGGAAATACGCGGTATTAACAGTACGTTGCGCTACGCCCTTGTGGGTGATAAGCCTGCAGCAGAGGAACAGCTTAATCGGTTTGTAGCGGCATTCGGCGTGGATGAGGTGATCCTGTCATTTCCTATTTTCGAGCAAGCCCGGGTATTAAAGGCTATAGAGGCAGTAGGTTCTATGCACATCAGATCACCGGTGATATAACAAAGTATTCATCGAACTGAATTTCTGCCACTCAGTAAGCGACATCATGATGGTTATTTATTAACCAATGAGCTATATTTTGCTTCGCAGACATATATTGTCTCACGCAATCTGGCTTATCACCGATGGACTCGGGACAGAACACGATGGATACGTTTGATACTTTTATTGTTGCAGTAGGTGTAGCACTGGTTTTAGTGGGGCTTTACCTGTTTATCTCCGGTAAACAGGGCGACGGCTCCCGCAATAGCAATGTGGAAGGTTTTGGCATCAAAATTAATGTCAGTAACCCTTCCATCATTCTTGTTGTCATTGGTATAGGGCTTATCTTATTGCCCAAATTTTTACCCAATGCCCCGGATCTTAATCCTTATATTCCGCCCGACCCAATTGACGGTCCTGGTCCCGGACCTGAACCCATCACCCCCGTGCAGCCTACGGTATATTATCCCGAAGGTGACTGGTATTTAGTGGGCTACACGCAAAATGGCGTCGATATTTCCATGGCGGTGGAAGCCAATGCAACCTTTAGCGCAAAGTCGTCTAACGGCGTGTCCTGGCGAATGGAATTTGTTGCTACAGACATGTGGGGCAATATGTCACAGTATTTCTATTCGGGCACAATCTCCCACGCCGATGAAGGCTATTATTTCACCATTAAACAAACTAACGATCCGAGTATCCCAAGTGAAGTACGTTCGCCACTGGTAATGAATCTTGAAGATAATGGCCAGTTGCATCTTGAGTACGCCATCGGCGTTAACAACATCATTATCCACTGGATGAAGCTGAATTAAGGCGTGCTATTCACACGTTATACGCCAAACAGGCCGTGATATTTTCACGCAAAGCAGGGCACTGGTCGTAAAAAGATACAGGACTGACGGATATACGTTTGCTTAACCTTATAAATTTCTGTTTTACTGTGCGCTAAAGAACACAATAACACTGCCGGACCCTGAACCAGGCAGGAACAGGAAGTGCTATGGCTGATAAATCTGTTCAACGATATACTGCGCCTGCCGGTGGCTGGGGTGCCTTAAAAAGTGTTACCAAGAGCTGGATTGCCAGTGAAAAGCCCCTCAAGAATCTGCGGGCCATGCTCAAAACCAATCAGGATCACGGCTTTGACTGCCCCGGTTGTGCGTGGGGAGAATCGCCGGAAAATGGCCTGGTCAAATTTTGCGAGAACGGCGCGAAGGCAGTTAACTGGGAATCCTCTGGCCGCCAGGTAGGGCCCGACTTTTTTAACCGCTACACGGTGTCCAAACTCCTGGAACACAGTGATTACTGGCTCGAAGACCAGGGCCGTTTATCCCACCCTATGCAATACGATCCGGCCACGGATAAATATACAGAAATCAGTTGGGACGATGCGTTTGCTCTCATTGCCAGTCATCTCAACCAACTGGACAGTCCTAATCAGGCAGAATTCTACACCTCCGGGCGCACCAGTAACGAAGCCGCTTACCTTTACCAGCTTTTTGTGCGTGCTTTTGGTACTAATAATTTTCCGGACTGCTCAAACATGTGTCATGAAGCCAGTGGGAATGCCATGAAACAGTCGGTGGGCGTAGGCAAAGGCACCGTGGTGTTCAACGATTTCGCCAAAGCCGATGCGATATTTGTGCTTGGCCAGAACCCGGGGACGAATCACCCCCGTATGCTGGAACCGTTAAGGGAAGCTGTAGAGCGTGGAGCCCAGGTAGTCTGCTTTAACCCCTTAAAAGAGCGAGGGCTGGAACGTTTTCAACATCCGCAACACCCGCTGGAAATGCTCACCAACGGTGACGCTCCAACGAATACCGCGTATTTCCGGCCGGCCTTAGGCGGCGACATGGCCGTAATGCGTGGCATTGCCAAATGCTTATTGGAATGGGAAAGAGAAGCCAAGGCGAATAAGCGCCCGGCCATTTTTGATCACGATTTTATTACCCGGCATACTCATGGCGTTGATGACTATCTGGCATCAGTAGATGCCACTTCGTGGCAGGATATTATTGAGCAGTCGGGCCTCAGTAAAGAGGATATTTACCTGGCAGCCAGTATGTATTGCCGCGCAGAGCGGGTCATTATGTGCTGGGCCATGGGGATCACGCAGCACAAGCATTCCGTTGCCATCATTCAGGAAATTATTAATGTGCAATTGCTGCGCGGCAATGTTGGCAAACCCGGCGCAGGGCTTTCACCAGTCCGTGGTCACAGTAATGTGCAGGGTGACCGAACCATGGGTATCGATGAGAAGCCGCCACTCTGGTTACTCGAAGCTCTTGAAGAACGGTTTAATTTCACAGTACCTCGCGAACCCGGCCACAATGTGGTGCAGGCGATTCAGGCGATGGAAAAAGGAAATGCCAGGGTCTTTATTGGTATGGGCGGCAACTTTGCGCAGGCCACACCGGATACACCACGAACTCACGCGGCCCTGAAACAATGTGACCTCACGGTTCATGTTAGTACTAAACTCAATCGTTCTCACCTGATCACCGGTAAGGCGGCGCTGATCCTCCCCTGCCTTGGCCGCACCGAAGCCGATATTCAGGATGGTCAACCCCAGGGCGTTACCGTAGAAGACACCTTTTCAATGGTTCATATTTCCTATGGTCAGTTACCGCCAGGCTCAGCACTGTTGCGATCAGAGCCGGCTATTGTTGCAGGTATTGCCCGGGCCACTTTGGGCAATCACCCGGTGGATTGGGATGCACTGATCAACGACTACAGTCGCATTCGCGATTTGATTGCCGACACGATCCCCGGCTTCACAGACTTTAACGTGAAATTATCGAAACCTGGCGGGTTCCACTTACCGAATCCGGCCGCCTCCAGAACCTGGAAAACCCCGGATCAAAAAGCGGGATTTGCAGCTAATTCCTTGCCCGGCGAGCTGCTCTCAGCACAATTGCCCGAAGGAGTAACCCCCGACCTTATTCTGCAGACATTGCGCTCACACGATCAGTATAATACTACGGTGTACGGTCTTGATGATCGCTACAGAGGGGTATTTGGCCAGCGCTATGTCGTGTTTGTTAACGCCGGCGACATTGCCCGACTGGGCTTTAGTGATGGCGACAAGGTAGACATGGTTTCACTCTGGCATGATGGCAGAGAGCGCCGCGTAAACGGGTTCACTCTGGTGGCTTATGATATTCCACCAGGCCAGGCCGCCGCGTATTTTCCGGAAGCAAACGGGCTGGTCCCACTGGAAAGCTATGGAGACGGTTCCTTTACCCCTACCTCAAAATACATTGCCATTAAACTGACAAAAGCGCAGGCTGATAATCGTATCCCGATTACTCAGGGCTAAACCGCACCGCTCGCTGTTGAGCTATGGTACACCCGTGGTGCGCTGTGATGGGGTAAGTGGATCAGGTTAAGCTGATAACGTTTAGCCCACTCCACTGCCATGGAGGTGGGCGCAGACAAAGTCACCAGCGTTGGCAGACCAATGCGTATTGCCTTTTGCACCAATTCCAGTCCACACCGACTGGTCAGCACCATAAAACCATTATTTAACTCAGTGCTGGTTAAAGCCAGCGCGCCAATGAGTTTGTCCATGGCGTTGTGACGGCCAATATCTTCTCGGCACATCGTTATGCCACCCTCGTTAGTCACAAAAAATGCAGCGTGTTGGGCGCCACCTGAATAGAGTGCCTGCTGGTATTCTCGAATGCGATGGCGCAGGTTGGTGAAGGCACACACTTCAGGCAAGGGCGCATCAGGTAATTTGGAAAGTTCAGGTAACGCTGATTTCAGCGCATCTGTACCGCAGATACCGCAACCCGAACTGCCAGCCAGGCGGCGTTGATAAGACTTTAATTGCCATTGAGCCCGGGGACTGAGCTGCACATCAGCAACCCCCTGCTCGCCATCAAACGTGACACTGATGCTTCGAAATTGGCCCGGCGAATCAATTATGCCCTGAGTCAGGCTGAACCCTACAACAAAGTCCTGCACGTCATCAGGGCTTACCATCATCACCGCATAACTAATGTCGTTATAGCTAATAGCCAGGGCACATTCGGTTGGCAGCGTACTTTCTTCTTCCAGTTTCTCCGCGCTTACGGTCTGGTAGCGATACACTTCAGCTGTCTTTGCTCGGTCTGCCATGGTCACGGTACATATCTGTTAAATTTAAGAGGGATGATAGTATAACCTGGCAGGGTTAGACACCGGATTTTATGCATTTTATGAAGGCTGGCAAACCCGCTTTGATTATCATGAGATTTTCAGCAGACATAAAAAAACGATGACCGAAGTCATCGTTTTCTCTGAATTTTGAGCTTCCTTCTCAGCGCTCCCTTGCGACTAAAATCTTCCCGATTAAAATCCGTATACGCCCCTTTCCTTCTTTTCTCGCCTCATCCTGTGCGAGCTGTTCTTCCTGAACAGATCCCTTTCCGTTTATCCATTGTAACTGTACATCCTGCTACAGTATTTTCCGTCCTGGAATTGTCCCTATTCGGCCTTCCCGACCTGTCCTGCTTCCTTAAACAGAGTTCCTTACCCTGTCTTACTCATCCTGAGCAATCCTAAGTGCTTCCTTGTGTCTTCCTGACTCGTCGTGTTTCCTTGTGACACGTTCATAGTACGCCTCTGGAGGCGGAATACTAATGCCGTGATGCTAATTTCTTACAACAAATGCAAAGACACTCACCCTCTCAAATGAACTTAACCTCTAAAAATCATAAACTTAAGTTATTTTAAGGGTGTTTACATATAGCCTTAAACTGACAATATCTCACAGATTTGTAAGATATTTCGTACAATGAGTTAGGGGAATTGTCTTATCCTTTTGGCTAAGAACCAATCATCGGTTAACAGCCTAGGAATAACGGCAGACGCAACATGCAGTAATGATAGAAAAAATGTTTGTTTAGCCTGGCTACAATACGATATAAGTATAGCCGGGCGCCGTGCTCCTGCCAGCCTAGGCCCAAATTAAGCAACAAGCATTTGTTAAAACGGACTTTATCAATGACATTATCCAAACCCGTCGACAAAAAAACACTAGTGAATGGTGCATTGGCCGCTCTCTGTTTTGGTTTGATACTCTGGATTGTGAGGCAGGAAGTAAATCTGCTGTTGATGCTTGGTGTTTTTAACCTGTTTTGGATAGTGAAGTGGTGTAAATCCATGCCAGACACCACGGTAAAGGACCCGGTAAACTATGTAACGTTTAACAATGGTCATATTCAGTTTGGCTCTGCATCTATCCCCATCCATAAAGTCACCAGGGTAGCGTTAGAGACCATCAGGGAACATTGCTACTTTTCCTTACCTTATAATCCAACAACGCCAGGAAACCCGCCAGGCTTTGTTTTTCCCGCCAGCAAAGTCGCAGAGTTTAAGCACTATCTACAGGCAGAACTCGGTGATATCACCTTCATCCATTAACGGCTTGTGCAGCTAAGGGATGAACAGTTTCTGACCTTTACGCTCAGCACAGGACGTTGCAAATTGCTTGATAAGTGGCAAGCAAGTTACCAGTTACGAAGCCTCATGCCAACCTTAAAAAAACCATAATAATATTATTTTTCATAGACTTACTTAAATTTAAACGTTAAATTTTAGTTTGGCACCCGTTTTGCAAATCTTAGAAATGCTAAAACAGTAGTCAATACAATAAAGTTTTCGTCAGGCGCTTAAGCCAGCGACAATACTCTAATAACTGTTCGATTTCGCAGTAAGGTAAATACATGACACGTACACAAAAAATATCCAGCGGCCTGCTATTAACGCTGGCTACCGCAGCACCGGCGTTAGCCCATACTGGTCACGAAACGGTTCAAAACGCTTTTTTTGCCGGTCTGTCACATCCTATGATGGGTATTGATCACCTGATAGCCATGGTAGCAATGGGCTACTGGGCTTCAGGCTTTGCCGGTAAACAAAGCCGTGCCATGCTGGCGGCCTTCTTTGCTTTATTGATTGGCGGTTTTTCGCTGGGATTAGCAGGGTTTAGCTTCTCCTTTATGGAGACCGGTATTGTAATGACATCCATTATCACCGGCTTACTGATAGCCACTCGTAAGAACGTAACTCAGGGGCTGGCGGTTAGCCTGGCAGCTTGTTTTGCGATGTTTCACGGTTTTGCCCATGGTCTCGAGACCGCCGGCTCCGTCCCTTTTCTGTTTGCTTCAGGTTTCCTCATTACCAGCGCCACACTGGTAATGACGGGCTTTGCTGTGTCGAAACTGGTCTCGCGCAGCATCCCTTCAGCGAACAGATTCATTGGGCTGGTAATTGCAATGATGGGAGTATCGTTGTTTTCAATTTAGGTGACCCACACCAACTATTGAATGCCATGGGCGGAGATCGGGCACTATGCCCGATCTCTTTTTAGCAATTAATCACTAGCAAATCCGCGGCAATTGCTCACCCACCAGCATATCCAGAATACGCTCTCCGCCAAAGTGAGTTTTCACCAGCACCCGGTTATAATTCGACTCAATAACTTCACCAATAATGGCTGATTCTTTCCCGGCCGGGTGATTGCGCATCGCCGCAAGCACCGCCTCAGCTTTATCGGCCGGAACCGCAGCAACAAGTTTACCTTCATTAGCAAAGTACAGTGCATCGAGCCCCAGGATCTCGCAGACACCGCGCACGGTATCTCTTACCGGGATCTGTTCTTCCTGCAAACGAATGCTCACTTCAGACGACTCGGCAAATTCACACAACACAGTGGCCACGCCCCCCCGCGAAGCATCACGAATAGCATGGATATTCGGGCAAGCTCTCAACATGGTTTGCACCAAATCATTTAACGCCTGGCAGTCGGTTTCCAATGCAACATCGAGCGCCAAATCGCCCCGGGCATTGAGAATAGCGGCACCGTGATCGCCTATCAGGCCATTCACAATAATTTTATCGCCTGTCCGGCAGTTAGACGCTGAAATATCGACGCCTTCAGGAATAATCCCAATGCCACTGGTATTGATAAAAATTTTATCGCCTTTGCCTTTAGGCACTACTTTGGTATCGCCGGTAACGATGGTCACTCCGGCCTTATCTGCGGCGGCTTTCATAGACGCCACCACACGCCGCAGAAGCTCAACGTCGAGCCCCTCTTCTAATATCATGCCGCAGGACAAATACTTCGGGATCGCGCCAGACACGGCAATATCATTAACTGTACCGTTCACTGCCAGCGAGCCAATATCGCCGCCCGGGAATTCAACCGGGTCTACTACGTAAGAATCGGTGGTAAAGGCCAGTTGCGTACCGCTTTGCATTAGGTCAGCCAGTTCAAAGCGCGCCTGATCTTCCAGTTGCTCCAGATTCGGATTAGCAAAAGTGCCCACAAAAACATCTTCAATAAGGTCACGCATAGCTTTTCCGCCTGCGCCGTGAGCCATAGTAATGGTTTTGGCCCGCAGGGTCCGTTTAGGTTTATTCATACTGCTTACTCGGTCGGTTATACGGCTTGTCTTACATCAATTTTGCCGTAGCTGTAGTAGGCTGAACAGGCGCCCTCGGTAGACACCATTAGCGCGCCAATAGGTGTTTCCGGATTACACTGCTCGCCAAATAATTTGCATTCCCAGGGTTTCAGTACGCCTTTAAGTACTTCCCCACACTGACAGGCTTTGGGATCCGCTACGTGGGCTGGTTCCACAGCAAATAAACGTTCGGCATCGAAGCGGGCATACTTTTCCCGAATGCGAACGCCTGAGTGATCGATTGAGCCCAGGCCCCGCCACTCAAAAAATTCGCGTAACTCAAACACTTCGCCAACGGCATTAAGCGCATTACTATTGCCCTGCTCTGGTACAATTCGTTTGTACTGGTTTTCCACCTGAGCGCGGCCATCACGGATTTGCTCAACGACCATCAGCATCGACTGCAGGATATCCAGCGGTTCAAAACCGGCAATCACCAGCGGGCGTTTATAATGGCTGGCGATAAACTCATAAGGCGCTTTACCAATAACCATCGACACATGGCCAGGACCAAGGAAACCATCAATCACCATATCCGGTGAGTCCAGAATCGCTTTGATGGTAGGAATGATTGTGATGTGGTTGCAGAACAGCGAGAAGTTTGTGATGCCTTCCCTATCCGCCTGCAGTAGCGTTAATGCGGTGCTTGGCATGGTGGTTTCAAAGCCCAGGCCAAAGAACACCACATTTTTAGTTGGGTTTTTCCGCGCAATATCCAATGCATCCATGGGCGAATACACCATGCGTACATCACAACCATCGGAGTTTGCTTGCTGCAGGCTTTTCTTCGAGCCTGGCACACGCATGGCGTCACCAAACGTGGTAAATATCACATCAGGTTGTTCAGCAATGGCAACGCAGTCGTCTACTCTTCCCATCGGCAGCACACAAACCGGGCAGCCAGGACCATGCACCATTTCAATCTTATCGGGTAATAATTCTTCCAGTCCGTAGCGAAAAATGGAGTGCGTATGGCCCCCGCACACTTCCATTATTTGTAACGGTCGTTGGGCGGTAGTGGGAATTTCCTCTACTACAGCATGAATACGCTCAAGCACACGCCTGGCCATATCCGGATCGCGAAACTCATCAACAAACTTCATTATTTCTTCTCCTGAGACAACCGGCTGTCAGCCAGCAGGCTGTGTACCAGATCCCATAAAATGTGATAACAGGCCAGGTGGCACTCCTGAATGCGGTGAATACTGTCGCTGGGTACGGTAATACAAACATCGGTTAGCTGTTGTCGCTGCAGCTCTCCGCCGGTTTGACCGGTAAAGGCAATGACACTCAGCGCCATCGCGCGGGCTTTTTTACTGGCCTCAATCAAATTGGCCGAATTACCACTGGTTGAAAAGACCACCAGCGTATCTCCGGCATTGGCCAAAGCTGATAACTGGCGGGTTAATACATGTTCGGTACCCACATCGTTGCTCACCGCCGTCATCATCGCGGTATCCTGCGACAAGTTTATTGCTGGCAACGCTCTGCGCCCGGTCGTAACCGGATGCATAAACTCCACCGCGAGATGTGCCGCATCGCAACTTGAGCCACCATTGCCTGCCGTAAGCAGTTTGCCCTGCTGTGCGTAAGTCGTTGCAATGCGCTTTGCCGCCGCCAGCAATGTTTCGCTGTGCCTGGCAAAAAAAGCCTGCTTTACAAAAATACTGTCGCTAGCTTTGGCCTGTACAGACGCCAACAGGGCCCTTTCCAGCTCGTCTTTGTCTGCGGGTTTATCGGCGGTTGGGTGGCCGGTAAAGGGATACAGAGCAGATAAAACCGACTGGTTGTCGATAGGCTTGCTCATTGCAATTATCCCTGAGCACCGTGCTGCATCGCATCGAGCTCTTCCTGCAATTCACCTATTTCGGCGAGAATTTCCAGCGTACGCCTGGCCTCTTCCTCGTCGATAATGCTCATGGCAAACCCCACGTGCACCAAAGCCCAACTGCCAATTAATGATTGCAGGTTGCCGTCGGGTGGTACCACACAACTCAGGTTTGCCTCACGCTTAACGCCTGATACTTGCACAATACCGGTTTGTATTGCCTCGTCGCTGATAGCGATAATCTGGCCTGGGATCCCTAAACACATAACTGCTACTCCGCTTAATGCTGTTTACTGGTTTCTGAATCGCCTGATTTCTCAAGCTCGTAGCGCTCCAGTTTGGAGCGTAAGCCTACCCGGGACAGACCCAGTTCCAGTGAGGCACTGCTTTTATTCCAGCGATGGCGGATCAGCGTTTCGCGCAGAATACGTTTTTCCAGCAGTTCGACCTTTTCTTTGAGCGTACCTTCCAGCCCGGCGAACACGTCGATATCTTCATCCTCACCTCCCGGTGCGGCTCTGAGTACCCGCGCGTTCAACAAGTCGGCAGTCAGCCATTCGCCCTCGCACATTACCAGCATACGGCGCACTTCATTCTGAAGTTCGCGCACATTCCCTGGCCAGCTGTAGCGTTTCATGCAGGCAATGGCTTCTTCGCTAAAGCCCTTCACCGGCTTGTCGAACTGGTGCATAGCGGTTTGTAAAAAGCTGTTCGCCAGGACCGGAATATCTATGGTACGGCGGGATAACGCCGGCAACTCCAGGGTAACTTCGGCGAGGCGAAAATACAGATCCTGACGGAAACGTCCGGCCCGGACCTCTTCTTCCAAATCACGGTTGGTTGATGCGACTACCCTGACATTCACCTTGCGGCGTTGCTGTTCTCCAAGGCGACGAATCTCCCTTTCCTGCAGAACCCGCAAAAGCTTGACCTGAAATGCAGGGCTAATCTCGCCGATTTCATCGAGAAAAATAGTGCCGCCATCGGCCTGTTCAAATAAACCAACGTGGTCGGTAATTGCTCCGGTAAACGAGCCTTTTTTGTGACCAAAGAGTTCAGATGCCAGCAGTTCATCCGGCATCGCGCCGCAGTTTTCCACCACAAAAGGACGGTCTGCACGCAAACTGTTGTAATGCAGCGCACGGGCAAATAATTCTTTACCTGCGCCGGACGGACCGGTAATTAATACCGATACGTCATAAGGAGCGATTTTACTTACCTGGTCACACACTTTGTTCAGCGGACTTTGGGCATGTCGTTTTATTTCTTCCAGCTGAAAACTGTTACGCAGATGCACTTTTTTCTCATGTACCTGTGTCTCAGCCTGTTCTTCGGTAAGACGCATCTCCATATTCAGCAGCGCATTTTCACTTTGTAGAGCACACATACGACAAGCACTGCGAATGATCATCAACAGACTTTCAGGATGCCAGGGTTTGGTGATGTACTGCAAAATACCGGCTTCATTGAGCCCTTTGATAATATCTTCTGAATCGGTATAACCAGACAGAATCAAGCGGGCAACCTGCGGCCAGCGTTCACGAACTTCGGTTAACAGCTCTACACCGGTGCGGTCAGGCATTCTCTGATCGCACAGGATTACCTGTACGTCATGGCTTGCCAGTAATTCCAGCGCCAGATCGGCACTGTTAGCCGTTAATACGTCAAATTCTTCATCCAATGTACGCTCAAGGGTTTCCAGCGAACGGACTTCATCATCAACGCATAACACTATGGGACGTTGAGATGTGGTCATTATAAAATTGCCTTAAACTGCTCTATCTGTTGCTGTAGGAGGTTAATCCGCGATTCAATGATTGCCGCCCGTTTGGCGTTGATCCATTCAAGCCATTCCTGCATGCCCTCACCACTCTTGGCTGAAAGCTGAATTATGTGAATATCCGGGTTGACTCTTCTGGCGTATTCCATGCATTTGTCCACATCAAAATCCAGGTAGGGTAACAGGTCTGTTTTGTTGAGGATCATAAGTTCAGATGCATGAAACATATCCGGATATTTAAGCGGTTTATCTTCTCCTTCGGTGACTGATAAAATCGACACCTTCGCCGCCTCACCCAAATCAAATGATGCCGGGCACACCAGATTCCCGACATTTTCTATAAACAGCACGCCGCCATTCAAGCCTGTGAAGTTTTCCATCGCATGGCCCACCATATGCGCATCCAGGTGACAGCCTTTGCCGGTATTAATCTGAATCGCCTGAACGCCGGTTTCGCGAATGCGGTCGGCATCGTTGGCCGTCTGCTGGTCCCCTTCAATTACCCCTACCGTGTAGCGGTCTTTTATATGATTCAGCGTTTCGGTGAGTAACGTGGTTTTACCTGAACCGGGGCTCGAAACCAGATTCAGAACAAACAGGGATTGCTGCTCAAACCTTACCCGGTTTTGCGCGGCATACTGGTTATTCTTGCCCAGAATATCCTGCTCTATTTGCACCATTCGGCTTTGGCTAAGACCCGCTACATGAGCGTGTGCAGGCCCTTTACCAAAATGAATGTTATCACCATCACTTTCGATACCGCTGTGATCATGCTGGTCATCATGACTGTGCGAGTGAGAATGTGAATGCCCGTGACTATGTTCTCCATGATGGTCGCCATGATGATGATCATGCTCGTGATGATGGTGATGCCCATGGGAGTGGTCATGGGAATGCCCGTGACTATGCCCGTAGGCGTGATCTTCTTGTCCTTCTATCCGCACTTCACCTTCTGAACAACCGCAAACCGTACACATGTTTATGCCACCTCTAATTCTTTTATTCTCATTTCTTCACCCTGCGTTATCTGCAAATGATAACTGCCACAAACAGGGCAACTGTCATAACGTTGCGTGACCGGGACGGTATCCAGACACTGCAAACAGAAAGCTTTTCCCGGCATTTTGATAATATGCAGGCTGGCGCCCTCAGCCAGACTTCCTCTTATTACTGCATCGAAACAAAACGTTAGCGCGTCGGCTTCAATGGTCGCGAGCGGGCCAATCTCAACCCACACCGCCTTCACTTTATCAAAAGACTGGCTGACCGCCTGTTCTTCCAATACCTGCAGGATCCCCTCTGCAATCGACATTTCATGCATGAACTAACTCCAACTGCCAGTCCACACAGGGATCGAGCAGTTTTATCAATGTTTCCGCCACGGGAGTCACCTGTTCCCAGGGTAAATATAATCCTTCCAGCTTCGTTTTCAGACTGCCCTGCGGATGAAAATTCCATTCGGTTGGTGCGATAATCTGATACCGCTCCACGCGGTTTTTCTCATCCAGCGTCACTTTGTGTAGCAACGAGCCCCGGGCGGTCTCTACTATCGAGCAGCCACGTATGCCGATATTTTCAGACGAGGAACCCTCGGTAAACTTTGCCAGCGCCCTGAGCCGCGCCGGGGCAGTAGTGATTTCACGGTAAAGCGAGCGCAGCCGACTTTCAATAACAAATCCACTGGCTGCCATATTCTGGCGCGCCCAACAACCTGTTTCAGCAGGCACTCCGCTTACCGAAGGCTGGTGGCAAAATTGTTCAGCATTAGCACCATCCAGCGCCGAAAGGACAGCAATACACTGTTGCTGGTCGCCGAAGTTTAACGTTTTTGCGGCCAGACCTAACGGATATTCACCGCATTCTTTCAGCAGTTGGCATACCGCTTCAGACACCCCCATTACCGGCAAGGGTGCAAACCCTTGATGGGCCGGTAACAATGGCTGGATAACCCCTTCTAACTGGCGGGCCAGTGGTTCAATCTCTACCCGTTTGCTAGCCTCACCTAACGAGGTATGGGCCAGGGTTAAACTCCAGCCAAGCTGTTTTCGGCACTGATTAAACCAGTCAACCACATGGCTCATTCTGGATTTATGCTGTGGTGCCCAGTTTGTCACCCAACTGAATACCTGCTCTCTTAAAGACTCGGCAAATAATAAGGTATCCCGGGCTTGTCTGGTTGCCAGTGATTCAGTCATACCAGAGGCACTCTCTACGGCCCTGAGAGCCGCAATTAACTGCCCCATTCCGCAAATATAGAAGAGCGATGGCATCATCGCCAGCACACGTTCAACGGGCTTACCTGCAAACAAACGGGTTACCGCAAACGGACGAGTGTTAGTAATCTCAACGGCTTTAATATGATCCCGGTTATAACAGACACTCACCTTAATTCCGCCGGTAAGCGAAGGCTTTGTCGCACCACTAACGTGTTTACTGGCAGCCAGTTCAGCAGTTATATTCATGGCCTGCTGTCCTCCCGACCGGCAAAGCTGCCGGTTAAGAATGCCCGGCGACTCACCTCTGCAGAATCATTTGCCGGCGCTTCCCGCTCACCATCGGCCTCGTTATCAACCTGCTCAGGCTGGGCAGCTTCTCGCATCTCACGATGTGCAACAAAACTTTGGTGACGCTCTGTAGGGCTGACATTTTGCTCATCGAACAAGGCTGTCAGTACTTCCTGAGCGGTTTGCATCGCGATGATCTGGGAGGGAAATTCGAACATCGGAGAAAATACTGAGCAAGAGGCAAAATCGCCACAGTCTTCGGCATAAGCACGAATAAACTCATACCGGCCGGATGGCAGCGCCTGATAAAACTTTGCGCCCACCTGCTGCCTGTTATGACGCGATAATTCGCCCGGGAGTATCACAATGTTCATACACCAGGGCGTCACAATAATACCCAGCCAGTTGTCTTGCCAGGGCAAAAAGGTGGTCGCATCGACTTCAAGCTTGTGATTATAGACCGGCAGGCCTGCCATGTTGCGGGCCGCCGACCGGTAGAAAGCTAAGACTGCTGCACCATTTGACATTATTAGTCCTCTATCACCATAAACTGGTCGCGGTCGCCGTCACATTCAGGACACCGCCAGTGATCGGGTAACTCTACAAACGCCGTGCCCGGGGGAATTTGCCAGACTTCATCACCGGCTGCCGGGTCGTAAACATACCAGCAAATCTTACATTCCAGTTTGGCCTGTTTATCAATTCGGCTGGCGTCGCCTAAATAGCTGCCTTCAAACCCCTGAAAACTCATAATCCGGTCCTATACCAACGCGTCGCGAATTTCAGCCAGTCGCACGGCCGAATCGGCCAGGTCTTCCGGGGCCGCGCAGGCAACCGCCGGAATAGCAACTATTTCGAGTGTGTCCAGAATGAGCTGATCGGTACTGTTGTAATACTGCACACGCCACAAACCATCCACCTGAGTGGAGGTAATTCGGCAATTGCCGTAGCCCCGGGACAAAATGGTAACGCAACCGGTTCCGGTGGTTTCGGTCAGGCAGTAATGATCCTCCGGTGAAAATGGCAGCAACGACAGATTAATCACGTGTGAGGCGATGCCAGGTTCACGCTGATAATCCGCTGAAGTATCCGCTATCTCCACTAGCACTGAAGGGGCATTCAGCAGGCCTTCAGGCAATGCGGCAATACGCGATGGCAAATCTACTTTGGTGGCAAATGCATGGTCTTTTACGCACTCGGGTATCTCGGCTACCTCAATCGCTTCAGCCGTCACGTTGCCCTGCTCATCGAAGGTCCGTAAACGCCAGATACCTGCCATCACAGTTTCCTGAATGCGGATTGGCTTATCACCATCAATAAGCACACTGACCTCACCTTCGCCAAGAATTTGATTAAGCAGTTTCAGATCCTCTTCCGGTAACGCAGTCAGCGTTAAAATGCTGCTCTGACCCTGTTCATTAATCTGGCCCAGCATAAGCTGTATATCAGCCAGAATCGCCATGGCCTGCGGACAGCGTTCAAGTTCGCTTTCTTCCGGAAATGACGGAACGTCGTAGGTATTCATTTCCGACGGCATTTTCATGTAATCAAGCACCATATCGCCTTCAGACTGACTACCCGGGCCGATAGATACATTTACAACATTAATACTGTTATCACGCATGAGCTTCTCCTATTGCCCGCAACTTTTACTTACCGGGTTAAATACAACCGGTATCCCTATCCCCGGGTCTGGGCGGGGTGTTAGCGTTAAAATTCGATTGATTTGGTGCACGTAGTCATCCCAGTTTTGCACTTTGGTTATCGCATCGAGATACTGACCGTGTTTGAGAAATACCAGCGCCGGCCAGGCCATAAAATTGTAACGACCACGACAGGCGGTTTGAATGTCCTGAGATACCACCGCCGGGGTAAGCTGAGGAAACTGTTTGATCAGCTCCGGGAGGATCACAGCCACATCCAGACTCTCCGGGAAGCGCTTAGGATCTTCGGTTAAAAACAGCACGCTTATTGGCGTTTGTTCAATAAAATGCTCAAAGTTATCATCGTCGAGTAAGGGATACCCTAACTCATCGATAAGGCGATTGATCAGCGGTGAATTCATAGCGTTCTCTTATCTTGTATTATTTTAAAAGCGGTTTTAAATGGTCAGGTAACTGGGGTTCACGCTCGACCAAATCTTTGAAGCAATCGTCCAGATCCACACTTTGGCCGGCCATTACCCGTTCAATGGCACTCACAGCTTCTTCTACCTGTTGTGCCCTGGCCGCGGTCAGTACTTCCCGGGCGGCATCTAAAAACACCAACAACCAGTCTCCCGGTGCCACTTCGCCAACCAAAGAAGTATCTATCCAGCGATGTTCGACACCGCGCTGACAATACGCCTTGTGGCGTTCAGTCTGAATAACCTGAAACGGTAATCCAATACACATTACTTGCTACTTCCCGAAGCAGCAGGCGCACCAATCACCCGGCTATCGCCGGTGCGGCAGGCCGCTTCTTCGTCGGGCCTGCCCTGTTCATAATCACTCAGGTTTAACTGGCCGGGCGCCAACGCCTGCGTACGACCGTTGCTACGCTGCACAGTGACACCAAACTGCTGAAGGTATTCCAGCGCAATGTCGATGGCGGGTTGAACCTGAGCTTTGACCTCGTCACGTAAACTGCCACCAAAGTCTTCCAGTTCCACCGGCTGACACCCAACCAGCAACAGATCAGCAGGATAATTACCAGTGAATTCAGCCATGGCCAGAACTTCCTGAAAACCAGTCTGATGCAGGCTAATTTGCTTAGCGCCCATGAATTTTGGCACTTCATCGTTATAAATAGTTTTTAATGTGCCCGGTGCCAGTCCGTAGTCGATGGCGTCAAACACCACCAGCACATCGGCTTCCTGGACATGCTGGACCAGATAAATTCCCTGAGTACCGCCATCCATGATCCTGACGTTCTCATCAAACGCGTAGTGCTGGTTTAACAATTCAACACAGCGAACGCCAAACCCCTCATCGGCCCATAAAACGTTGCCAATGCCTAAAATAAGTATTTGCTTTTGATTCATATGATTTTGCACTGCCATAAAACTGAGATTATTTGGCGCTTGCGCTAATTACATTTCATTTACATATAACAAGTAGCATGCCAACTTCTTAAAAAATCAGGAATCGCCGTATGGCGCGGTGTCACGGGGGGCGTTACAAGTAACCACAATTAAAAGAAGGAAATAGATATAACAAAACTAACCACTAAATGGAAAGTTACTTACCAGTCTCTTTTGTGAATCGGCGACTGGCGTCGTACAACTCCCAAAGCTGTTGTTTTTCAAGCCAAAACATTGGGGTAGTCTGGAAGTAATGGGCGAGTCTGATGGCACTGTCGGCTGAAATGGCGCGTTGACCTTTGATAATTTCGTGTACACGTCGTCGGGATATGCCTAGCACGCGGGCTAACTCAGACTGGCTGATATTCAGCGGTTGCAGATAACAGCGTTGCAGAAAACGGCCGGGATGCTCAGGCTTACGACGACTTAAGCAGTGGCTGCTAACAGTGAGGTTGAAGGCGGTCATCCGGTTGCTCAGGCAAAATTAACAAAACAGGTTAAAAGAAAAAGGGACGCAGGCGGGGTCAACAAATGCCTGCATCCCTCTGAGGAGCCTTAGTCGGGCTTGTCATCCTTAAACATACGCCAGCCACTGATCATGGTGGAGATCAAGCTTTGGCGTGACATGATGTCTTCACGAATGGCCACATAAACATGGATCATTATAAAAGTGATCAGATACCACATGCCCAGGCGGTGCCAGGTGTGTACATCCTGACTCTGACCAAATAGCGGGATCACCCAGCCGAATAATGTATCCTGCCAGCTGCCCTGCCCGGCACCTTCGCTGTAAAGGGCAAAGCCGGTGAAGATCATAAAGATCATGCCGAGGATAAAGAAAAAGAACATGCCAAGTTGCGCCAACGGATTATGGCCGATGTACTTTTTCGGCGTTTTTTCCATAAACAGATACCAGCGCACTTCATGCAGGACTTCTTTCCACCAGGCTTTAACAAAAAACTTGGGGAAGAACAGTTCTCGGGAATGATGATTACCCACCAGCGCCCAGTACAAACGGCCTATAAAGCCAATGGTCACCACATAAGCGGCGGCAAAATGCGCAAAGCGAATGTAGCCCATCAGAAAATTATCGCTCGCTTCACCCGGTAAGGTGGGTAATGGCTGGCCGATAAAATAGCCCGTCACGCAAAGCGTGATAATGGAAAACACGGTTATCCAGTGCCATAACCGCACCGGTGCTTCGTAAACGTATACCGCCGTTTGGCGACGGGTAATAACCTTTTCGTCGCCATGATGATGGTTATCCGTAAGCTGACTTCTTTCAACAGCTTTGCTTTTCACTGACGTAGACATAATTGAGTCTCCAGCGAGAGCACCAGGGTGCTCTCTTAACGAATTTTCACTTTAGTCAGTTCCTGACCGTCTTCACTCATTACGTGTGTGGAACAGGCCAGACACGGGTCAAAGCTGTGTAAAGTTCGCAGGATTTCAACCGGTTCATCTGGGCGCTCCATGGGCGTATTAAGCAATGACGCTTCAAAAGCCCCGATATTGCCTTCTGAATCACGAGGAGAACCGTTCCAGGTGGTTGGTACCACCGCCTGGTAGTTTTCAATTTTACCGTCTTTAATTTTAATCCAGTGACCCAGTGCACCGCGCGGGGCTTCGTTGATTCCAACCCCTTTGGCTTCTTTAGGCCAGGTTTTAGGATCCCATTTTTCCACATTGGCGGTAGAGGAATCACCGTTTTTAATGTTGTTCACCAGCTGATGCCAGTCGTCCAGCATAGAATCTACACACAGTTCTGAATCCAATGCCCGTGCCAGTGTGCGGCCCAGGGTAGATGGCAGGAATTGCTTTAAGCCAAGGTCCATGCCAGTGGCCTGATTAAACGCCGACAGTGACCGGTCAACCTGATCCTGTACGTACTCTTTGCCAGAAGCATACGCCACGATATAACGCGACAGTGGGCCAACTTCCATCGCATGCCCTTTCCAGCGTGGTGATTTAATCCAGCTGTATTTGGCGCTTTCATCGAGTTCTTTGATATTGGTTTTGGTGCCCTTAAAGTTTGGCCCCAGTTCAAATTTTGCTTCCGTTTCACCGTCCCAGGGATGCAGTCCTTTAGCGCCGTTGGCGTACTGATACCAGCTGTGATCGACAAACTCCTGAATTTCATCCGGGTTACGCACATCAACCGGATGCACTTCATCCCAGTTGCCGTTAATAATGGCACCGGCCGGGATCAAATCAGTAGATTTATCACCGGGCACCACCGTATGAGTACCATAGCTCAGTACGTTTGTCGCAGACAGACCGCCGCCATACAACCAGTCTTTATACAAGGTAGCAATGGCTATGACATCAGGGATGTACACGTTCTTAATAAAGGCTTCTGCTTCACGAATACGTTCCAGCACAAAGTTCAGGCTGGTCATATTCACCGGCGCGCCGGATGAGCCGGTACCGTCCAGATTAATCGCACAGGGTACACCGCCAACCATAAAGTTAGGGTGCGGGTTCTTCCCGCCAAAAATAGTGTGAATTTTGACGATTTCTTTTTGCATATCGAGCGCTTCAAGATAATGCGCTACCGCCATCAAATCGGCTTCCGGTGGTAATTTGTAGGCCGGATTACTCCAATAACCATTAGCAAATAAACCTAACTGACCGCTTTCGATAAACTTCTTTATGCGGGTTTGCACGTCGCGGAAATAACCCGGGCTGGATAATGGATGTGACGACGATATTTTCTGCTGTAGGGCAGAGGTAGCTTTCGGATCAGCTTTTAATGCGTTAACCGGGTTCACCCAGTCCAGCGCATGCAGGTGATAAAAATGCACCACGTGATCGTGGATATTCAGGGTTTTGTCCATCAGATGACGGATAAGGTGGGCATTCAAAGGGATCTCAATGCCCAGCGCATCCTCTACGGCGCGCACACTGGTGAGTGCGTGACAGCCGGTACACACCCCACAAATACGTTCAACAAAGGCCCAGGCATCACGCGGGTCACGGCCTTTTAAAATCACTTCCAGTCCGCGCCACATGGTACCGGTGGAAACCGCATTGCGGATAATATTATTATCGTCAACGTTCACTTCGCAGCGCATGTGACCTTCAATACGGGTCACCGGGTCCACCACAATACGGCGGCCTGAACTGTCGAGTAATTTAGAATTTAACGGCGTGTTCATTATTCTTGTTCTCCCTTATGCTGCGCGCGTTTTACCGCACTCACGGCAGCATGGGCAGCAATTGCTGCACCGACACCACCCGCAACGGCGGTGCCTACTTCATCAGCGTTCGATTCGATACCGAACTGGTTAATGTCAGTCAGACGGTCATAGAAGGAGCCCTTGTCCCAGAACCCATCTTCTGAACAACCAATACAACCGTGGCCGGCCTGAATCGGGAAGGACGTGCCTTCATTCCAGCGCACCGTTGAACAGGCGTTATAAGTGGTTGGCCCTTTACAACCTACTTTGTACAGGCAGTAGCCTTTGCGCGCGCCTTCGTCATCCCATTGCTCAACAAACTGGCCGGCATCGAAATGCGGACGACGGTAGCATTTATCGTGAATACGCTGACTGTAGAACATTTTCGGACGTCCCTGACGGTCCAGTTCCGGCACTTTACCGAAGGTCAGCATGTACGTAATTACGCCGGTCATAACTTCCGCAATCGGCGGGCAACCTGGTACCTTAATAATCGGTTTGTCTTTAATCACTTTGTGGATCGGCACAGCCTGTGTAGGATTAGGTCGAGCGGCCTGCACACAGCCCCAGGAAGCACATGAGCCCCAGGCAATAATGGCCGCCGCGTCTTTAGCGGCGTGCTTGAGCTGGTCAAGGAATGGCTTACCACCAACAATACAGAACATACCGTCTTCATTCAGTGGCGGATTACCTTCTACAGCAAGGATGTACTTACCCTTGTACTTCTGCATGGTCTCTTCAAGGATCGCTTCGGCCTGATGGCCTGCTGACGCCATTAACGTATCGTCGTAATCCAGTGAGATCATCGACAACACCACATCTTTCACCAGGGGGTGAGCAGAGCGGATAAAGGATTCAGAGCAACAGGTACATTCCAGTCCGTGCAGCCACAGCACGGGGGTACGTTCCTTGGTTTCCATAGCATTGGCAATACGCGGTGCAAACGCGGGGCCAAGGCCTAATGCCGCAGCAGTCAGGCTACAATACTTCAGGAAACTGCGACGGGTAATTCCCTGTCGCCGCATGACTTCGTAAAAGGTCTCTAATTGGGACATTCGGTCCTCCGGCAGTGATACCGCTGAAGTTACACTTACCTCAAATTTGCACGGCCAATTGGTCTTGGTTTTAGTTCTGATGTAAGTTGCGTTCAGCTATTATTTTTTTAATGACACAGCGTGATGTTTTGTTAGTACACCAAAGCTTAAATGCAAACAACAGACCAAGTGCAAAATACAAATAATATCAATAATATAGGTGTTTACCGAAGGATTGAAAGTGAAGTCTACTTACCACTGGGGGTAGAAAGCGGAAAGTCTGTTTACACTGTGTTAACGGGCTTTCCGGACCATCGGAAAATGGTTTTCACAGGTTGGAGGTAAACTTGAATGAGGTTGAATTTCAGTCTGATTTTGCCAGTGCAACTAAAGCCTGCCCAAAGGCTATTCCGCCATCATTAGCAGGCAGTTGCTGATGCCTCAGCACCTCAAAACCGGCCACCAACAATGCTTTGTTAAGCGGCTCAGAAAGCAGTAGATTTTGCATTACTCCGCCAGATAAAACCACAGTATTAAAACGGTATGAGCGACCCAACAGCACCGTCATCCGGGTCAATGCAGTGACCAGCCCTTTATGAAAGGCCAGCGCCATGGCGGCTTTGCAGCGCCCCTCTCTGACATCAGCTACGACCTGTTGCCACATACTCGCAGGTATCAGTTGATTATCTTTAATCTCAAGCGGATATGGCTCCACTGCTTCCTGGCAGGTCAGAGCCAGTGTTTCCAGGCTTATGGCGGCCTGCCCTTCGTAAGTAATTTGCACAGGTGCACAGCCAAGGACTACAGCCATGGCATCAAACAAGCGGCCGGCTGAACTGGTCATCGGACAGTTGATTTGCATCGCCAGCATTTTTTCGAAACTCTTACACATAGGATCGGCAAACTGCGGGCATATATTCGTCATCTGAGCCACTTGCTCAGCACTGAAACTTTGTCTTAGCTGAGCATAAAGCGAACGCCAGGGGGCTTTGATAGCCTGAGCGCCGCCGATCAATGGCACCGGTGCAAGCGAAGCTACCCGACTCATCGCAGCATACCCGCCATATAAAAACTCTCCCCCCCACAGCGTATGGTCGCTACCATACCCGGTTCCATCCAGACAAATACCCAGCACCGCATCACCGCTCAATGGATACTGATTATCACCCAGACAGGCAGCAATATGGGCATGATGGTGTTGTACCCGGGTCAGGCTATTTCCCTGCTCTTCCAGGCTCACCCCCTGTTTGGTTGAAAGGTATTCCGGATGCAGGTCGCACACATAATGTGTGGCAGCATTATCGTATAAGCCCCGATAGAGCTTAAGGGTGTGTAAATACTCATCGAAGGTACTGGCGTCATGCAAATCACCGAGATGCTGGGTAACAACAGCCCGATTCTCTTTTACCAGACATAAGGTGCTCTTTAACTGGCCGCCTAATGCAATAAGCGGTTGGCCAGCGGTAAACCCTTCTGGTAGCGGCATACTGGTTGGAGCATACCCGCGAGCCCGGCGCAGAACCTGAGAGCCGGCGTCGCCAGCCACCACCACCGAGTCATCCAGACGACTGTGAATCGGCCGGTTATGTAATAACTGCAGGTCGGCGATATTGTTTAACTGGTCACGGGCCGCCTCATTAGTGATAGCCTGAGGCTCGCCGGAGCGATTGCCGCTGGTCATCACCAACGGAAAATCCAGCGCTGCCATCAACAAGTGATGGACCGGCGAGTAAGGCAACATGACACCTATCCTGGCATTATCCGGCGCAACAGAAGCTGCAATCCGTTGCTGATTGGAACAGTTTGCTGCACGTGAAAGCAACACCACAGGCGCAGCCGGATGGGTTAACAGGGCTTCGTCCTGTTCGGTAACCGTGGCGAAGTCCCTGACTGCGCCAATACTTTTAGCCATCAGAGCCAGCGCTTTGTGGGGCCGCTGTTTTCGTTCACGTAAACGCTTAACCGCTTCGTCATTAGTTGCATCACAGGCCAGGTGAACACCACCAATGCCTTTTACCGCAACAATCAGCCCTTGCCGTAAAGCGTCACGGATTAACTGAAAAGGCGTTTCGGTGGCTACCTTGCTGCCGTCAGGGGCTTCCAACCAACAGTGCGGGCCACAATCAGGACAAGCATTCGGCTGGGCATGAAAGCGACGATCAGCGGGGTTTTCATATTCCTCCTGACAGGCCACACAGAGGGTAAAATTCGCCATTGTGGTGGCGGCCCGATCGTAGGGGATTTTACGGATGATACTCAGCCGCGGGCCGCAATTGGTGCAATTGATAAAAGGATAGCCGAACCGGCGATCGCCAGCCTCGTTAAACTCTGCAAGACAGTCGGGACATGTCGCCGCATCCGGCGCGCACCCGGTTGTCACCGTACCCGATTGTGATACATCGATTTCAAACGTGGTAAATGGGGGTAAGTTTGTCGCTTCCAGATGCGTCGCATCTATTCGGGCCAGAGGCGGCAGTTGCTGCGCCATCAGATCAACGAACTCAAGGGCCGTCGGCTCACCACAGTTAAGTTCGATAGTTACCCCGTTAGCATCGTTAAACACCCGTCCGGTGAGTTGCAGATCCGTCGCCAGACGCCAGACAAAAGGCCGAAAGCCAACGCCCTGCACAATTCCGCTAACCCTTAAGCGCACTCCATTGCTGCCTGACATTAATGCACCGTACAGGCCATACAGGGGTCGAAAGAGCGCACGATATGTTGCACCGAAATGGGCGTTTTTTCTCCGTTCATTACCGGAGCGCCCACCACCGCCTGCTCCAGCGCACCAGGCTGTTCCTGTTGATCCCGGGGCGAGAAATTCCAGCTGGTCGGGGCGATGATCTGATAGTTACTGATTTTACCGTTTTTCACTTCCAGCCAATGGCCCAGAGCTCCGCGTGCCGCTTCCACCAGGCCAACACCAGAGGCCTCGGCAGGCATTTCTCCGTGATGACAAAACGGCGCTGTCGGATCAATTTGCTTTATCCACTGCTCCATTTGCGGCACCACTATGGCGACTTCCAGAAGTCTGGCTACCACACGGCTTAACACGTTGCCCCCATGGCGGCTGATCATGTCTCGCAGCAGTGGATGGCCATTGACCGCCTGTCGGGCAAGCGGGCCCACTTCCACCACCTCATTACCTAACCGGGGGGCTTTACACCAGCTGTAACCCGCTTCATTGTCGAGTGTTGGCTGAGTAATTCCCTGCGCCGGCGGATGCGGATGGTCGGTCTCACTCATCCAGCTATGGGAGTGATCTTCGACAATCAGGCCAATATCCAGCGCACTGGTTTGGCCGTTACGGTAGCTACCAGCAGCCCACATTGGCGCATCGGCCCCACCGTAAGCACCAAAACTGAGGAAGTGATCCGTTGCCCTGCCCAGCAGATGTAACTGCTGTACTTCGGCAACATGTAAAAAACGCCGAAAATCCGAGGTCTGCCAGGGTTTCTCACGATACCATTGCCAGAGCTCTGCTTCGCTTTTGAGCTGGCTGATGGTGGCCAGGCTATCGCCAAACAGCGTGGTTTCTAAAAAGCGCTTAAAGCTGGCAACGATGGCCAGTAAACGCATTCGTTCTTTCGCTTCGATGGCTTTAGCGACGCCGCCCGGTTGCAAACTCAGCGTATGTGGCCACTTACCCGCCATGAGCCCCATCAGGTGCAGAAAGTCTGCCCTGGCCGGTAACATCTGCGCCGCGGCTGAACCAGCAGTGGCTTTAAAACGGCCCTGAATATCACCAAACCAGGGGGATGCGGCATAGCTGTCGCGGGCAAAATCCGGCATAAAGAAAAGATAGAAATGCGTAATCAGATCGGTGATGTTCTCACTGGCCAGCACCAGATTGGTACACAGTTCGCCGTTCTTCGGCATGGTCAACGCCATCGCATCGGCCAGCGCCCGGGCACTGGCTACCGACTGAGTTACTGAGCATATTCCGCAAATTCGAGGCGTATAAACCAGCGCATCCATGGGCTTGTGGCCAAGCAGTATGCGCTCAAATCCGCGGTAAAGCGGGGAGTTAACCTCAGCACTTTGCACCTGATGATCTCCGGTTTCAAGGGTGATCTCTAAATCCCCTTCCACACGATTAAAAGGGCCAGCAACAATTCGGCTCATATTGATACTCTTTTACTGCACAGGCTGATGATTCAGCCTTTACGTTTATGGATGGTGGGCGGATAAATTAATTGTTCAGCAATGGCATTCTTTTTTAACCGCTCGGGCGTGGCCGCTTTAGACAGTTGTGCCAGTGCCACAAACCACGCCTTGGGCATGTCCGTTGGCAGCCCAACCGGGATACCGGCGATTTTAGGCGTCTTACAGAAGCTGTGTCCCGGCTCTTCAAATTCCGGTGCAGTGCAATTGATACATGGGTAACCACCGTTGGTACAGGAACCCTGTCCGTTCCAGGGACGGCTATTACAGTCAGCATGGGCCTGGGTGCCTTTGCAGCCCATATTCTCCATCATACAACCGCGATCGCCCATATCCACGGCACTCGCCTTATACTCATAAAATTCGTTGCGGGAACACCCATGGTGTACCAGGTGATCGGCGTACATCCTTGGCCGACCGAATTTATCCAGTTGCTCATCATTGTGTTCACCTAACGCAATACTCATCAGGGTTTCAGTGACCCAGTCCGGGTGCACCGGACAACCGGCAATGTTGACCACCTGATCGCCGCTTTGTGAGGTAAATTCCCGTCCCAGCAGGCCGCCGGCCACTTCACCATCAAATTGCAGGCCTGTGGCATCGGTATCATTAGCGCCTGCAGCGGTTATCCCACCGTAAGCTGCGCAACTACCAACGGCAATGGTATAGCGGGCTATATCAGCCAAATCCTTCACCCATTCAATCATAGGTTTGCCGGTGCCGCCCATAATATGAAACTTACCGGTGCCCAGCGGACCGGTCATCATAGAGCCTTCTATACATAGAATATCCAGCGCAATATCCCCTGCCAGAATGCCCTCAAGCATGGCAATACACTCATCACCGGAGGCTTCACTTAACGAGGGGTGCCACAATAAATTGATACCGGCATTCTCAAACAAGGACAGCACGTCGGGAGACTCAGCATTGAGCAACGACATGGAACAGCCGCCGCAACCGCCGGATTGCAGCCATAACAGATTAAACATCAGCAGACTCCCGATTGGGTAAAAACAGACTTGCGATAGCACCGCCATCGGTATGGTTGTCGATGGATAACTCGCCATCATGTTGCGAGACAATACCATAACTAATTGATAAACCTAAGCCTGTCCCCATTCCTACGGGCTTAGTTGTATAAAAGGGTTCAAAGATTTGCGGCGCATCTTCTGCGCTGATGCCGGGTCCGGTATCGCTGATGGTCAACAACACCCCATCCTTATCGGCACCAGCGTTAATGGTTAATCGACGCCGCTCAGATGCCGCCATGGCATCCACCGCATTCTCAATTAAGTTAACGACCACCTGATGAATTTGCCCGGCATGGCCGTAAGCCTCCAGCGGTCTTGGAATATTATCAACAACCTCTACAGGGTAATCACACTCTTTCATGATCCAGTGCAAAGCCGTGTGCACCGCGTGACTGAGGTCAAAAGGCGCTTTCTCTGAAACCTGAGCTGATGAGAACTGACGTAAATCATTAACGATTTCTTTCACCCGATCCGCGCCTTCCATGGTGCCATCTACCAGCGAATTAAGATCTTTAATGGCTTTTTCAAGACGCATGTTTTCACGCATTTCGCGCAGGGTATCGCGGCTTTCGCCATTGGCAACCGCATCAAAATACGTACTGAGTTTATCGGTGTAGCGTCGCAATACGTGCATGTTGCCATACACAAAGCTAATGGGGTTATTGAGTTCATGAGCAACCCCTGCGACCAGGCGTCCCAGAGAGGCCATCTTTTCCGACTGGATTAGCCGTTGTTGAGCAAGTTGTAACTCCGCATGGGCAATATTGAGCTCTTTATAGGCACGTTGCAGTTCACCTAACGGTCTTCCCACCAGCACCATGCCCACCGATTTACCACGGTGATTTAGGCGTGCAGTGCAGTTAACCGATAGCGGCACGTTACCCGACTTACCCTGTAGCTCGAGTTCGTAATCCCTGACGGATTGCACTCGAAGTCGATCGCGAAAAGCCTGAACCTTGTCATGCAGTTCTGGCGCAATAAAAGTAAGAATAGAGCGCCCGATGAGGGCCGATTCAGACTCCCCTACCAATTCGGTGAGCGCCCGGTTAACGCCTTCGATAATGCCATCGTTATCACAGACAATTAGCACGTCGTTCATGGCACTTTGGATGCTGTCAGAAAAGCTTTTCGCCTCTTCCAGTTCGACGTTTTTCTCTTCGACTTCCACCTGAGAGTGCACTAAATCGGCGTAGGCCTCATCCATTTTCTGGATGACACTTACCCAGGCATCTTCATTCTGAATGGTGGTAACCGGATCAAAATCTAAGGAGTCGGTCATATCGGCAGATTATGATTATCAATACAGGCACTATACCTGACGGGACTCACCCCGCAAGACCAGCATTTAAAAATTTGACTAAAGGCAAGGCACTGCATTCGCCCTGCCTGACATGATAGCGAGCTAAACTAAGGCCGTGGACGAAACATCACCTGACCAGTTTTATTGGCAATTTCTACCTGTGCCACTTTCTGATAGAAACCATCAGCGAAAAAGGTTTCATATTTAGGCACAGTAACAAACACGCCTACGCCTTCGGAGTCCCGGTGCTCCAGTAACACACTGTCGATAGCCCGCATCAGCAGATGGCCCAGACCATGTGACTGGTAATCCGGATGGACGGCAATAAAAGACAATAAATGATACTTTTCAGCCGGCATGGCTGAACGAATTTTTTCTTCTTTCTCAAGCATTTGCCGAGTACCGTAATAGCCGGTTGTCAGCAACATTTTTAACCGCCAGTGCCAGTATCTGCCTGCGCCGGCAGCGTTGTCTGGCCCGGTGAGGCAAGCCACCGATAATAAACGCCCCTCATCAAACAAACCAATGATAGGTTGCTCTGCTTCCCAGAATGCCGTGAGCTCCTCCCGAATAGCCGAGCGCAGGCGTGATTCATAGCCCTCTTTTTCACTTTGGAAAATCTGTAAAAATATTGGATCGTCGTGGTAGGCGTTATAAATAATTGATGCTGCGATTTTCAGATCTTCCGCTGATAAATACGCTGCTCTGATTTTATCCAGGTTCTGTTGAATTTCCGCTTGTACCATAGCCTGTCTCCCGTGTTGTGGTGATGCGTAAACGCCATATTTTGCGACCCAGGCCGCCCTCTCACTCAACCACTGCTAACTGCGCTGCAGTGAACTGAAAACAACAAGATTGGTTTAAAGAGTTACGTAGTAGACGCACAAAAAGTGCATCAGTTCCCAACTCTAGCCGAAAAAATAACACCCTGTAAATATGTTGTTAACAATATTTATACATTTAAACAAAGGAAGTTAAACAAACAGACTGTGGTAGCGCCAGGTCAAACCATAGCCACCAGCATGGCAAAACGCATCAAGCCTGATAAACAGAGGTCTATCAGGCTTGCCAGGATAAGTGGGTTACGAGCTTGAGTTAGATTTTACGCACGGCCTCTTCGCCCCACCCAATTAAGCGGTTGTCTTTAAAGACCAGCGGCGTGCACTCGTCTTTCGTTGTGATACCGTCATCCTCGGTACGCTGAGTGCGGTAGTAAAGGATACGATAAACATGGTCACCTTCGCCGACCATTTCGTTGAAATCTGCTACACCCATTTTGCGTGTGACATCTTCAAAATGTGCACTCACTTCGAGATTGCTGATATGTTTACGATTGTTATATTCGCGCTGCTCCCAGCTGGCCTGATAATGTTCACGATCATCATCCCCTACTGAGATAATACAGCCAGACAATAACATTGGTGCCAGCAGCGCAGTACAAAGCATTAATTTTTTCATAGTGGTTCCCTGTTGAAAAATAATAAGTCACTAATGAACTTCTGGTAATCAAGAATAAGGCCAATTATAACCCTTTGATTTTTATAGAAGTTAAAAAATAACCACTTGGCGCAACGGCCAACTATAGGTATGATTAGCGAAATTTTCGTTGTTTTGACTAACCTTCAGTTGGCGTGCCAGTCTGAGGTTGACGCCATCAGTTGAGAGTGACTCCATGACATCCAAAGAAAACCATAAATCCCTGGTCGAAATCTGCCATGCGCTGGCTGCCGATGGCTTAACTCCGGGGGTCGGCTTACTGCGCGGCAGAGCGCCTTTTAAGGTCAGTGTGCTGGATGCCATTGAAGCGATAAAAGTCTTTAACCAGCAGAACGAACTAGCCAAAGCCGAGCCCAAAATAGCCAGTGAAAAAGAGCGAATCACAGCGCTGGAGAAACGGGTGGAACAGTTAGAACAGGCGCTCGCGGTAATGGAAAGCCGATTAGCTAAGCTAAGTTAACTTAACCTGCTGCCGACAGCCCGTCGATAAAGGTCGCCAGATCCGGAGCCAGACAGCGGCTTGGCAGTTTACCAACCTGTTCCAGTACGACTTCCCCCGAGGCATTGTCGACAGACAAAATAAAGTCATCCTCATCGGTCAGGCCGAAAAATAACGTTGGCGGCTGTTTCAACCGTTGCTTCATTAACAGATGACCAATCAGGTTTTGTTGCAGCCGCTCGAAATCGGCTTCACTGCAAACCTGCAGAAGTTCGCAATTGCCCTGCTCCGCTTTAACCGGCAGGTTAAAGCTCCAGTATGTTGTAAAGTATTTACAGAACTGCTCGTTGAGGGTTATGTGCAGCGCGTTTTCAATATTGGCAAAGGTGTATTCCTTTTCCATTGGCACCGGCTGCCAGGCACAAAGCTCCCCCTCACTGGCATTGCCGATGTAACAGGGTGAGGTTAATTGCGGCTCGAACTCAGTCATCATTAACTGTGGAGAGGCTGCCGCAGCCTGTTGTAAATCGCGCATTAATTTATGCAATGATTGTTGAACTATATTCTCCATTGCTATTCCATATCAGTTATACTAAACCTCTATAGTAAAGAATTTATGGCACTTTAAACACCAGCTTGGCATATTGAATGCGCGTGCCATGATCAATCAGTGATAAAAAACCGTTACAGGACAGCATGACAGTAAAGCACTCTTCGTCACCGTCTCTTCCCGCCAACCTGACACTGGGTCAGAAGGTTGACTACATCGAGCAGTACACCCCCGAACTGTTACAGGGCGTGCCTCGCACTCTTAGCCGCGATCAAATTGGCGTTTCCCAGCCTTTACCGTTCGTTGGCGTGGATATCTGGAATGGCTATGAACTTTCCTGGCTCAACCCCAAAGGCAAGCCACAGGTGGCTATTTTGCAATGCCGGGTGCCCATCGACTCGCAAAACCTGATCGAATCCAAGTCGTTTAAACTGTATCTCAATAGCTTCAACCAGTCTGTTTTCACTTCTGCAAACGAAGTGGCAGAGCATTTAACGGCTGATTTATCGGCCTGCGCCAAGGCAGATGTAGACGTGCAATTATTTAGCGCGGGGCAATTCCATGAGCTCAGTCTTGGTGAACTCGAAGGCACCGTTATTGATGAATTGGATATTGAAGTTAACGATTACCAGCCAAATCCCGGTCTGCTGAAAACCAGCGATACCCTGGTCAGTGAAACCCTGGTCAGTCATTTACTGAAATCGAATTGCTTGATCACCAGTCAGCCAGATTGGGCCAGTGTACAAATTCATTATGAAGGCGCAGCCATCGACCATGCAGGGTTGCTGGCTTATCTCATTTCATTTCGTCGCCATAACGAATTTCATGAACAGTGTATCGAGCGAATTTTTTGTGATGTAATGAATCACTGCAAGCCGCAAAAGTTGGCAGTCTATGCGCGCTACACTCGCCGGGGGGGGTTAGATATCAATCCGTTACGTGCGAACTTTAATTATACCGTGTCGAATAACCGGCTGGCGCGGCAGTAGCATGCCGGCGGTTTTTTTTGCTAACAAGGAGCTTGCATAACACATGGAAGCGAAACAACTCCAATCGTTGCGTGCCCACAGTGAGCAACTTGCAGGATTCATAGTCCGGCTCACCAGCTATTATGAGGGACTATCGGCTGAGATAGATAAAGAGTTACAATCTCTGCGCGGTCATTTGAGTGGCAAAATTGATTTTACTTTAGCCACGCTTGCGATGAATAAAGTCAGTCAGCTTATCATGCTGGAACCCTACTCAGTGAAAACCCTGACCCAGGCCTGGTTACGGCAACTGGAAGAAGATGTGCAGGCTTTTCAGCGCCTGGTCACTGAACCGACGGCCCGCAGTGAAGCCGCCAAAGCCAGTAGCGCCTTGAAGAAACCGATAAAAGGTATCAGTGGGGTTTTGCCGCTATATCAACAAGTTTTAAAATGCTACAAGTCCGGTATTGGCAGCGGCGAAGACGCAACCGCCGAAAGTCAACCAAACAGTAGAACCGTCCAGCTCAAGCAAAATTTAATCGACGAATTAGGCCAGTTGGTTCAAACCTATATCCGGGTCAATCCGGAAGACGATTATATCGCCTCTCTGCAGGAAAGACTGGGGCAAGGCCTTACCGAAGAAGAGTTACTTAACAGTTGTCTTATTCTGATTCGGGTAATGGTTCAGGAAACGCTCACCGAGGCCAATACTGCCGGAAAAATCATCCAGCGCCTGAACAATGCCCTGGGCAATATTAACGGCGATGTACAATCCAGTATTTCTAAAAGCGCCGAAAGTTTCGAAGCTCGTCAAAGCCGTAACCAGGAATTGCGAAATGTCATTGAGGACATGGAAGACGCGCTGGAAGCCGAGCAAAATGTCGATGACTTAAAACAGCAAGCGCAGCATTACCTGGGCCAGATGGCCAACTCTCTGAGTGCCGGTGAAGAGGCTGAACGCCAGGAGCAGGAAGGGCTGATGTCGTTATTGGTTTCCATGCAACAACAGCTGTCCTCACTACAGAAGCAAACCGACTCCTATCGTAAAAAACTGGTTGAGCAACGCATTAACATGTATACCGACCCACTAACCCGGGTCCCCAACCGTATGGCTTACAATGAGCGGGCCGCCAAAGAGTGGGACCGCTGCCAGGCCCAGGATAAGCCGTTGAGTATTGCGGTAGTGGATGTGGATCATTTTAAACGGATCAACGATAAATACGGCCATGCTGCGGGCGACAAAACCTTGCAGGCCATTGCCCGACATCTTAAAACCAACCTTAACAGTAATGAATTTGTGGCGCGTTGGGGCGGTGAAGAATTCATCATTTTGTTGCCTGAACATGCCAATGACAAATTGCTAAATCGCCTCAATGAGTTGCGCGAAGGGCTGGCTAAGCTACCCTTTAAGTTTAAACAAGAGCGCCTGACAGTGACTGCATCCATAGGCGGCACCCAATGCCGTAATGGTGAGAAACTCGACACTGCCTTTGAGCGGGCAGATAAAGGGTTGTATAAAGCAAAATCCGGTGGTCGGAATCAGGTGGTCATTCAGGATACCGAATGAAAAAAATTCAGCTAAACCCTGTAGGTTGGATGAGCCAGCTCTCCCAACTTGAAGTCAGCAAGCTTGAAGACACCACAAACAGTCATTTGTACCAACTCTTTCGCAACTGCTGCCTGGCAGTGCTTAACAGCGGTGTCGATGAAGATAACTACGAAATGTTATTTGCCCCCTATGAATCGTTCGATATTCGATTGATTAAGCGGGAACGGGGCGTCAAACTCGAACTGATTAATCCCCCGGAAGTCGGCTTTGTTGACGAACGATTGGTAAAAGGCGTCCATGAGCACCTGTTCTCTGTGTTGCGTGACATGCTTTACATGGGTAACAAGTATGCCTTTGTACATGAAAACGCCCCCCTGGACAGCGGCAGCATTACCGACATGGTATTTGACATGCTGCGACACGCAAAAGTCATCGAGCGCAATAACGAACTTAACACCATTGTTTGCTGGGGAGGCCATTCTATTGGCCTTAAAGAATACAAGTACACCAAAGAAGTGGGCTACCAGCTCGGTCTGCGTGAAATGAACATTTGCACCGGTTGCGGGCCTGGCGCCATGAAAGGCCCGATGAAAGGTGCGGCAATTGGCCACGCTAAACAGCGCTATCGTGACGGCCGTTATATTGGTATTTCTGAGCCCAGCATAATTGCTGCCGAGCCGCCTAATGCGATTGTCAATGAGTTGGTCATCATGCCTGACATTGAGAAGCGCCTGGAAGCTTTCGTGCGTATCGCCCACGGTATCATTATATTCCCCGGTGGCGTGGGTACCGCTGAAGAACTACTTTATTTACTCGGGATCCTGATCCACGAGCGCAATACTCAACAGCCCTTCCCAGTCATTTTAACCGGCCCTGCAGGCAGTGAATCTTACTTTGAAGCTATCCATGAATTTGTCGGCGCAACCCTCGGCTCCAAAGCACAGAACCGCTATCAGATTATTGTTGATGATCCGGTGGAAGTGTCGCGAGTACTTGGACAAGGCGTTAAAAAAGTCGAACAATTCAGACTGGCCATGGGGGATGCGTTCAGTTTCAACTGGTCACTGAAAATAGAGGATGATTTTCAGCACCCCTTTATCCCTACCCATAAATCCATGGCAGCGCTCAATTTACACCGGGACCAGCCATTGTCTGATTTAGCCAATAATTTACGCAAAGCCTTTTCGGGCATTGTGGCTGGCAATGTTAAAGCCGAAGGGATCCGTCAAATCCGCGATTTTGGCCCGTTTAACCTGTCCGGGGAAGCCGACCTGATGGCCCGTATCGACGCCTTGCTAAAATCATTTGTAGGTCAGCAACGCATGAAATTACCGGGCACTGAATACCGGCCCTGTTACAGTATCAACCGCGATTCATAATCAGTAACATTGTTGAGGCTGACAGTACCGTGTTAATTGGATAGACTACCCATGGATAAGGTCCGGAAGGGGCCATTTGAATTAACAAGTAAAACGACAAAGATAAATGAACAGTAAAGCAATCCGACTTATTTTGATCGGCGTAGCCTCTTACGCGATCCTTGCTTTCTCGCTCATCGCCTTTTATCCGGATAAACCGGAGAACATGGATTGGCAGGACCGGGAAGAGTATAACAAAGTGCAGATATCCAAGCTGGAGCTGGGGATCACCCGGGCGGAAGTCATGGCTTTACTGGGTACGCCGGATATTACCGAGGCAAAAATGCAGGATAGCCGTGAAATACAGGTCATGTTCTATCGCACTCAGCATGTTCGGGCCGATGGCATGACCACTCAGGATGAATGCACGCCACTGTTATTCGAAAACGAAGCCCTGATTGCCTGGGGTGATGGGGCTTATCAAACCTACCTGAGCAGTTAATTAGTTTGACAGCGATGCTGGCAACCTTGCAGGACCTGGTGCGAGACACGGAGGCTTTGCTGCCGTTGCCGGCGCAGGAGGCAGCTCAACTCTCATTATATCTCGATACCAGCGCCCGCTGGCTGGATTTTGCTGAAGCCAATCTACCGCTTATCACCGTTCTTGCCAGCCGCCCTTTCAACCTGTCAGACCCTGCTCAAAACCTTTGGCTACGCCATCTTTCAGTGTACTTATTACTGGGATTACGCAATCGGGTTAATCATCACACACTGCAACAGGGTATGGCGGCGTTACTGAGCTATTACCAGTTAAAGCAACAGGCTCTGTTAACCAAACCGCGACTCAGCAGCACTATCAAACAGCTCACGCGCTGTGGCCAGTTTTACTGGGCAGCGCATATTCTGCCAACCACTCACCGCACCATACTTTATCGCGACTGTTTTGACATCGCCTGGCTGTGGCAGCGTTATCTGCAGCGTTCGCCAACCAGCAGTTTTAATGAGATCTTACAAAAACTGGCGGTATTGCTGCCACCAACCGGGCAGCATCAACTGCATGCCCTGATTGAATACCCGGGTCTGCTGCATGAAGGCATGGTGGTCGGCACCGCGCAACATATCGGCCCGGTGCTAAGCCAGTTACCAGAGCAGGTGTTGATTTATTCAAACACCGAGCAACGCTTTTGCTGGCTCGGGAAAACACACCTAAGGGTAATGCGCCAGCAATCGGTAGGTGTCGAAGACTGGAGCAAACTGCTTGGCAGGCTTACTGCACTTCCCGATGATGGAGAAGTGATTCGCCCCGGCGATCATCGCTGGGCGCTGCCGGTCAGCTATCCGACAGCTCGTCCACCAGTGAGTTTACAAACCTTGTTAAAAGCACTGAATGATCCGGATGTCGCGGTAACAAAAATAGTCAGTATGGTGGAGATCGAGCCCGCTTTTAGTCATTTTTTGACCGACGCGGCCTCCAAAGACAACCGGATGCAGCTACCGGTGCAAAACGTTAAACAAAGCATTCTCACCTATGGCCTGGAAAGAGTGGGTCATATGCTCGTGCAATATGCGCTTTTTCAGCGCTTAACCCAGCACTGGTTCCCTTTGCACGATTGGTATTCACGATTAGCCCAAATAGCTATCCTGTTGAGCAGCGAACTGGCACACGGCAGCGCACGGATAACGCCTCAGTACGCCAGCCTGGTCACGACCGTAGCCATTTCACCGTTATTTACTTCAGCTCAGGAAAAAGGCAAAACCGCCATCAACCGCCGCTCACAACGGTTGTTTGATATGACGACCCTTTTACAGGGAGACGGGGAACAGGGCAAGAGTTCAATCCGGCAACGCTTGTTGTCTCTCGCTACCGCCTGGGAACAGGACAAAGGTCAGTCACGCCTGATAGCCTGTTGTGGCCGCATGCCTGAAGAGGTCCCGGGTTTATTACGGTTACCCCACTGCATTACCGGTCTGAGCCTTATCTGGGCAAGGCAGTGGTTACTTGACCAGTCGCCCTGTGAACAAACGAGACGGTTCATAAAACAAACCGAACAGGCATTTCCGGAGTTAACGGTGATGCAACGACCACTGCAGACCAAAGTCAGTCACCTGCTAAATTGCCCTCTCCCCTAGTCCGCTAAGCGGCCCTTAATAAACGCTGTTTATAAGCACTATGGCCTATTTAACTACTCATTTAGTCTTGCTTCATATACACTTACGCCTGTGTAAATACACCCTACAACTGAATACAAAATCGCCAGAGAAAAAAAGCTCTTGCGCAAAAATTACGCTACACTTATCAAAAAGCAATCGACCTAACGAATCAGTAAAAGTTATTAAGGATCTCTGATGACTCAACAACGCATTACTGTCATCCGCGGAGATGGTATCGGCCCTGATATTATTGATGCAGCAACTCAAATTCTGGATAAAGTAGGCTGTAACTTTGCCTATGACTACGCCGATGCAGGCCTGATGGCGCTGGAAAATCACGGTGAACTGCTACCGCAGGAAACACTCGATTTGATCGCCAAAAACAAAGTGACGCTGAAAGGCCCACTGACTACGCCGGTAGGCGAAGGCTTTACGTCGATTAATGTGAGCCTGCGAAAGCAATTCCAGCTCTATGCTAACGTCCGTCCGGTGCTGTCTTTCAAGGGCACTAAAGCACGCTATGAAGACATCGATATTATTACCGTACGCGAAAACACTCAGGGCATGTACTCCGGCTTAGGCCAGGTCGTCTCTGAAGACGGTACTGAAGCAGAGGCCCGCAGCAAAATTACCCGTGAAGGTGCCGAGAAGATCGTCACCTTTGCCTATGAGCTAGCCCGCCGTGAAGGCCGCAAAAAAGTCACTGCCGTGCATAAAGCGAATATTCTCAAATCCACTTCCGGTTTATTCCTGAAAGTAGCCCGTGAAATTGGTGAGAAATATCCGGACATCGAGTCTACCGAAATGATCGTAGACAATGCCTGTATGCAACTGGTTATGAACCCGCATCAGTTTGACGTCATTGTAACGACCAACCTGTTTGGTGACATTTTGTCAGATCTGTGTGCCGGCTTGGTGGGTGGTCTGGGTATGGCTCCCGGTGCCAACATCGGTGGTGAATGTGCCATTTTTGAAGCGGTTCATGGCTCAGCGCCGGATATCGCAGGCAAGAACCTGGCAAACCCAACCAGTGTGATTCTGGCTTCAGTTCAGATGCTGGAATACCTGGGTATGGCAGACAAAGCCGAAGCCATTCGTTCAGCTCTCAAAGACGTGATTGAAAGTGGCGACCGCACTACCCGCGATCTTGGCGGTCAGCACGGTACTACCGAATTTACTCAGGCCATGCTGGAACGTCTGTAAACAGCACGCGTGATTAAGTCAGATATCAAGCAAGTCTTCGGACTTGCTTTTTTTTGTCTCGCAGAAAGTGAACTTTTTCCTTACACCAGCCGAATCAATTAACAAATAAAGGAGAAAGCTATGCCTCAGACGACCCCTCAAAACACTATCGCCAACATGGCCGCAGTTCAGACGGCCATTGCCAATCAAAACAGGGCTGAACTAAAGCAACTGCTCGGCGCACAGCCTCTCGATCCATTACAAAAAGCTTATCTGAAAGAACTGGCGGAAATGGGTAGCGACGCTGAAATTCAAAACATTATCGACAGCGCCCCACAAAAAGATAAGCCTTAAACGTAGCTTAACAGCGATGAGTTGTGTAAAGATGGATTAAGGACAACTGACAGAGAATACCCATGACTAAGTCGCATATACCACGCCGACAATTTTTGCTATCGGCAGGTGCTGCTGCCAGCGCCGCAGCTCTGGCTCCCGTAACAATAGCTTCGGCGGGCGAAGTGACGCTACCGGCTATTCGCCACAGCGTTTTCTTCTGGTTAAAAAAACCCGGCAATGAGGCCGACCGAGATGCCCTGATTGCGGGACTGAAAACACTGGGAGCAATAGAAAGTGTCAAAGGGATCCAGATTGGCGTGCCAGCATCCACCGAAAAACGGGATGTCGTAGATAACAGCTTCGACGTTTCTGAAATGCTGATGTTTGATGATGTGGAAGGGCAAAATAGCTATCAGTCACACCCGATTCACCTGAAGTTTGTGGAAGACTGCGAGCATCTGTGGCGCCAGGTTGTCGTTTACGACTCCATCGCAGTTTAAACCACCTGATTATTCAGTCACCCCGGAGGCCGACTTATGGTGACCGCATCACAGGTTTTCCGGGCTGATATCCAATGGCAGGGTAAAGGCAAATTCAACGCCCTTTTCGGAGGCCGATTTAAACGCCAGGTCGCCTTTTAGTTTATTTTTTGCCAGGGCCTTAACAATGGATAAACCCAGACCACTGCCGCCCGCTTCTCTGCGAGTGGTAAAATACGGTTCAAAAACAGCTTGATGATCTTGCTCCGGGATACCGATACCGTTATCCCGATAGGTCAGTTTCAGCGCCTGAGCGTTTTGATCAAGTTCACTGTGCAAAGCAATTTGTTTTTCATCCACGCCGGAAAAGGCATGGTTAATTGAATTAAACACCAGGTTGGTAATAATTTGTGACAACGCGCCCGGAAAGGACCTCAGCACACAAGGCGGGATTTTCCCCAGGTGTAGCTTAATACCATGGCGCCTGAGCTCGGGCAAAATACTGTTGGTAGTGCTATTGAGGACGGGCTCCAACTCAAACCTGACAACCTGATCAGCGCCCTGATTCACCGCATTGGCTTTAAAATCGCCGATGAGTTTAACCGCCCTCTCCAAATTAAAAGCCAGTAAATCGGCCACATCACGCGACTCCTCGACAAAATGACGGAAAAACGATTCAGTCAGTTTTCCGGTAGAAAAATGCTTATTGAGCTCCTGTATTGACTCCTTCAGGTGAGATACGCCGGTTATGGCCACCCCGAGGGGGCTGTTAATTTCATGGGTCACACTGGCCACCAGCCTGCCCAGACTCATAAGACGTTCCTCTTCTGCCAGGGCATCATAGGTTTTTGTTTGCGGTAATGGCGCCGTTGAAAAGGTTTCTACCGAAAATAAAGGAGACTCAGTTATGCGGCAAATCGTCGGCAAAAGACTCTCTACCATCTTTTTGATTTCATTCAGCACTACGCTTTGGGGCTCGCTTCCGCTGAGCGCCAGTATGCCAATATAGCCATCACCTTTGCCACACAACCAATGCTGCAGCCAAGGTAGCTCAGGCGCTTCGCTGGCCAGTAACAAAGGATGACTCTGCCCTTTGGTTTCACTACACAAACACAGCGTCCCCTGACTCATAAGCTGTTCAGTATATTGCTTTGTAACCGCCGTTTGCGAGCGCCAGGGAAGCTCTCTGAGTAGGTTTTGGCGGCCGAGCATTATCGGCATCCATTCCCGGCTATCGGTCGACAACACCCACAGGGTGCAGATGTAATCACCCGGCAGCCGCTGCTGTAGCGCATCAATGGCATACTGCAACAGCGTGGTGCTTTCGGTATGACAACGAATAAGATCTGCCCATTCATAAGACCAGTCAAAATGCTCTGTACTCATTGAATTACCTTACCCTAGTCCGGATAGCGATTACGAATTCCCCAGAAGTCCTCGAAGTTATCGAGTAATAAATCCACCAGCTTTGGGTCGAAGTGCTCGCCTTTTTCTTTGAGCAGCTCGGCTCGCACGTTTTCCTTGCCCCACGGCTCCTTGTAGCATCGTTTAGACCCCAGCGCATCGAATACATCAGCCAGTGCGGCAACTCGTCCGGCAATCGGAATATCAGCCCCTTTTAAGCCCAATGGATAGCCTTTCCCGTTCCATCGCTCATGGTGAGTCATACAAATCATCGCGGCAACTTTGAGAATGGGCTTGGTTGATTTACGCAAGATGTCATGACCAACTGCGGCATGGGTTTTCATGGTTTCCCACTCTTCCAAATCCAGCTTGCCGGGTTTGTGCAGGATACGATCAGGAATGGCTACTTTGCCAAAATCGTGAAGCGGTGCAGCCCGCTTAATCACCAGGCATTCTTCTTCTGGTAAACCATACAATTGCGCCAGACGATAACTCACCAGCGACACCCGTTTTACATGGGCGCCGGTTTCCTTACTGCGCATCTCAACCGCATCTCCGAGCAGATAAACCAGCTCTCGCTGAGTATCCAGAATTTCCTCTCCCTTCAGTAAGCTGGCGTAAGTCAGTGCCACGTTAAAACAGTAGATATCGAGTAATTCCTGCTGCGCATTGGTTAGTTTGCCGTTAGTATCAACGTATAAAAGAGACTGAAAACCACTTTCTGTTTCGGTGTAGAAAACATAACCTTCTTCACTGTATAGCGAGCGTCCTTCGCTAAGCGCCGTATCAAACAAACGCTGCACAGACTCGGGTAACCCAGAAGAGTCATCTTCAGCAATAACATCTGCCATTGAGCCCGTAGCCGCCAGGATCCGCCGCTGACCGTGTAGGCCTTTTTCAGAAAAGGTAGTGCAATATACGGCGCTGGAGTCGAGCTGCAGTAAGTTCATAATCTCTTTGAGTACTGCCGTTGCGAACTCGCTCATAGAATTGGGCTTGAGCATTTTGCTGGTACTTTCGATGACCTGTCGCAACCCTTTGCGGTGCATATCAATAGTCTGAATATCCCGATAAGAACGTAAGCCGCTATACATAAGAGTTTTGAGCTTTTGACTGGTCAGTTCGGTTTTTTCTTTATAGTCGTTTATGTCGTAGCGTTCTATTACCTCATGTTCAGGCGCCTGGCCTGGCTGTCCGGTTCGCAACACCAGCCTAACCAAATGATTGCCCAACTCATTGCGAACTTTATGTACCAGGTCCAGCCCGGCGTGATCGGTTTCCATCACCACATCAACCAGCGCCAGAGCAATATCATCGTTGTCAGAAAAAATTTGCAGCGCCTCCCTGGCAGAATAAGCATGCAGAAAGCGGATCCGCTTACCATCAAACCGAAAGCGTTTAAGGGTCAGGTCGGTCACCTTATGCACCTCGACTTCGTCGTCAATGATTAACACGGTATAACCGTACTCTGCTTCAGCCTCGGTATTACTGGCTTTATCGGAAGATACTGTTTGCGATTGTGATGCAAAAAGTGGATTGGATATCACCGCTGACCTCACTTATTCAAGTCATGTAATTCAAAGGTCAACGCCAGACCTTCATCAACATAGATGTTTAAATCGCTGTTTAGTTTACCCTTAACCAGATTATAAACCACGCTCAACCCAAGACCGGCATTTCCGGCCCCACGGCAGGTTGTGAAAAACGGATCGACAATGCGTTTTAGCAAGGCTTTATCAACGCCGGTGCCATTGTCTTTAAACAGCAGTAAGTTGGTTTGTTTGTTACCCTCTCTGAATGGGTAAGTAATGCTAATTTCGCAATGCTTTTGGCTCGGTTCAAAGGCGTGACTCACCGCATTGCTGGCGAGGTAGTTTAGAATATCCATAATGACATCAGGATAGGTATGCACCAGTACAGACTTATCTATGTCGGCCTTTATTGTTACCAGGGAGCCAGGGAATTCGTTGTAAAACCGAACAATAAAATTGTCCACCAGTTCGGCAATAGCCACCGTCTCAAGGCTCATACTGGCATCGGCGCTAATCACATCCACTTTCTTAAAGCGGGCAACCAGGGCCGAAGCTTTATGCATGTTATTAAGCGACAGGCTCACCATTTCATCGCCGGACTCCATAAACTCTTTAAAACGGTCGCAGTCTAGACGGCCCTGATCATAATCATCACGCAGCTCTGCCATGATTTCCTGCAGATGAGACAGACTGGTAATGCCTATCCCCAACGGGGTGTTTACTTCATGGGCAACGCCGGCGACAAGGCCTCCCATTGCAGAGAGTTTTTCGTTTTCGACCAATCGTTGTTGAGCAAACTGCAAATCCTCAAAGGCGCTTTGTTTTTCACGGTTTACAGCCCTCAGGCGCTGTGCCTGTAGCACCAGATAAACAACCAGTAAGCTCAGCGCAAACGCGGCGATGGGGATGATTGAATAAGCCGCTTTATGATGAAAGAGTTTGTTTTGATAAGTAGACACCAGCCATTGGCGGTTAAAAAAATTCAGGGTCCCTACAAAATCCCCACTGGTAACATCTTCCTGCCCCCTGATTACCTGCTGATGTTTGCTGAAAACCAGGCTGGGCAACCCCGACTCCCGCTCAAATAGTGAGTAACCATTGTTAATTTGATTATCCAGGGTTTGATCAAGCGTATACCCGGCATCCACCAGAATGCCCACAAAGCCCTGCTGTTCAGCCACCCGTTGTAATACAAACGCGTAATAATGACGGTTTTCTGCGAATGTGAAAATCGGCGAAGCAACAGCCTCGCGAGGGTTGGATAAGCGTTTATAAAGCTTGTTAACGTCTGCTTTTTCCATAAGTTCAAATGATTTTACATTCTCTATAGATCTCGCCGCCTGCCAGTAAGTTGACGTTAACTTTTGCGTTGCCGGGTTATCCGGCTCAGCCAGATAAGTCATGGCAACTATATTACCAAACTGACTCATCAGCAGACTGGTATAGCTGGCAAATTCATGTGCCTCTACGGATTCGGAAGAACGAAAAAGCTGCGCCAGCGAGCTCAGCGCATAGGCGTTGTAATCAAGCTCCCTGCTCAACGTATCGATAAATTCTTGCATCGGGGCTTCGAAGCTGACTACCTGATCCTGTTTCAGTAATGTTTGGCTGACTAAGGTACCCATTACGGTAATCACTACTACGAATATTCCCCCCAGCAAATAAGTGGTCAGCTGACTGGGCATTGATGATTCCTGGATTTTTAATAACTATAGGATAGGAATGAAAAGAGCGGTAATTAATGTGCCGCAGAACGCCTGGCGAGCCCCGAACCAGACGTTATCATTCAGGACCTATTACACCTGCTTTACTAACAAGTGTTATCACTGGTATCGCAATCGCTGTTAAACAGAAATCATTAACCTTCTGTTTTTAATATAAATTTACAGGCTAAAAGTGCAAATTAAGAGCATAACTGGATAGACCATATTAAGCGCACGCAGAGCCTCCGGGCCAGATTGCAACTTTAGTATAAATTTAATGCTGAACAGCCTGAGGGGTGAATTTTCGGTATTTTGCCGGAATAAAAGGCAGTGCACTGAAGTAAAACTGGCCATTTTCTGTACTGCCACTTTTTGTGTCTGGTGAGTAAAGTAAAGGAGATGATTGTCATCATTCACTACTTTTAGGAGCTACACATGAAACTATCTATCGTTAAAATTTGTATGATTATGCTGGCACTGCTTGCTGGCTTTAATGCCGCTAACGCAGAGTCTTTAAAAATGACTGACAAGGTCGCTCAGGTGGCAACGACTGAATCTCTGCTAAACCTTAACACTGCCTCGCTGGAACAACTGATGGCGTTACCTGGAATTGGTAAAAGTAAGGCTGCGGCCATCATTAACTACCGGGAATCAGAGGGCCCTTTTAGCTCTGTGGATGAATTGACCAGGGTCAAAGGCATCGGCGTTAAAATGTTGGCGAAGCTTACCGGCAGTATCGAGGTGCGATAAGCCTGTTACACTATGGCAGCAGGTTATTTTCGGCGCAAAAAAAGCCGCGGATTGTCACCGCGGCTTTTAATTTAACGCAAGCTGGTAACTTGCGCGCTATGGCATTGCGTCCAGATCTTCGCCTTCTTTCTCTACCTGCGGTGGCATTAGGTCTTCTTTACTAATGCCTAATGACAGTGCAACAGAACTGGCGATGTAAATGGATGAGTAAGTACCTACCACCACACCAAATAACAATGCTGTGGCAAAGCCATGGATGAGTGCACCGCCTTTAAAGAACAAGGCAAGTAATACCAACACCGTGGTTAATGAAGTAATAATGGTTCGGTTTAACGTTTGGGTCAGTGAAATATTAATAATTTCCACCGGCTCGCCCTTGCGGATCTTGCGAAAGTTTTCGCGGATCCGATCGGAAACAACAATGGTATCGTTCAGCGAGTAACCAATTACCGCCAGCACCGCTGCCAGCACTGTCAGGTCGAATTCAAGCTGTAAGAACGAAAACAAACCCAGGGTGAGCAACACGTCGTGTACCAGAGCCGAAACAGACCCCAGTGCAAACCGCCATTCAAATCTTGCTGCCACGTAGATAAGGATACAGATTAGTGCTACCAGCATCGCCAGCCCGCCCTGCTCTGTTAACTCTTCCCCGACGTTAGGTCCGACAAACTCAATACGGCGTTTCTCAACACTGCTGTCCGCCTGTTGCAGAATCGCAATAACCTGATCGCCAATGGTTACGGCTTTAACCCCATCACGCGGCGCAATGCGGATGAGCACATCAGTACTACTCCCAAAATTTTGCACCACGGCATCAGGAAATTCGTTAGCCGCCAGAGACGAGCGAATTTCGCCCAGGTCTGCGGCCTGCTCATAACCCACTTCAATCAGCGTACCACCGGTAAAATCCAGGCCCCAGTTCAGACTGTTTGTCGCCAGTGAGAACACGGAAGCAAGGATCAGGATTGTAGATAACACCATTGCGGCCATCCGCAATTTCATAAAGTTAATGGTTTCGACTAGTTTCAATAATTGCATATCAGACGCTCCTATATCGCCAGTTTGTTAACACGGCGACCACCCCAGACGGTATTTACAATCACCCGGGTCACAATAATCGCGGTAAACATAGAGGTGGCAATACCAATCATCAGCGTGATAGAGAAGCCTTTAATCGGACCAGTTCCAACAGCAAACAATATAAGACCGGCTATAAAGGTCGTAATATTGGCATCGAGGATAGTAGAAAACGCACTGTCATAGCCCTGATGGATAGCCTGTTGCGGGCTGCGACCGTCACGAATTTCCTCGCGAATACGTTCAAATATCAGTACGTTGGCATCCACCGCCATACCGACTGTCAGTACGATACCTGCCATACCCGGCAGAGTAAGTGTAGCACCGGGGATCATCGACATAATACCCACGATCATCACCAGGTTAAGTGCCAGGGCTATATCAGCCACAACGCCAAAGGCTTTGTAATACACCAGCATAAAGACCATCACCAGGGCCAGACCCCAGATAATTGCCTGCATACCTAAATCGATATTTTCCTGACCGAGGCTTGGACCAACGGTACGTTCTTCAACAATCTGAATAGGCGCAATCAGTGCACCGGCGCGCAGCAGTAAACTTAAATCGCGGGCTTCTTTCGGTGAATCAAGGCCGGTAATCTGGAAGTTACTGGCAAACTGACCACGAATGGTGGCCACATTGATCACTTCTTCGTGACGTTCAAAAATCAACTTGTCGTTGGCGTCCCGCTCACCTGTCGCTTTATATTCAATAAAGACAGTAGCCATCGGCTTACCCACATTTTCGCGGGTATTGCGCGACATTTTATTACCGCCTTCGCTGTCAAGTGAAATGCTGACCTGAGGCAAGCCGTATTCATCAACACCGCTGTTGGCATCAATAATGTGGTTACCGGTAACGACTATGCGTTTATCCAGCAGCACCGGACGCTCACCTTCATACAGCAGTTGTGAACCCGGCGGCACCCGACCGGCAATGGCGTCACGGACATCGTTGTCCTGATCCACCATTCTGAATTCGAGGGTCGCCGTGGCATTCAGAATTTCTTTTGCCTGTGCGGTATCCTGAATCCCTGGCAGTTGCACAACAATGCGCTCTGCACCTTGTTTTTGAACAACAGGTTCGGCAACACCGAGTTGGTTTACCCGGTTACGGATAATGGTGATGTTTTGTTTGACCGCATAATCTCTAATTTCGGCAAGTTTAAGCTCGGAGAATCGCGCTCGCAGTACCAGATCGTCCATTTCCTGGTAGGTCAGGTCACGGTTACGGTTTTCCAGAAAAAACTCGGCTTTATCAAGCGTCTCTTCGTCGCGAAACTGGATATCAATAAATCCATCGCGGACGTTAACTGACCGATAACGGAGTTTTTCTTCACGCAGCGCCGTACGGAAATCGCTTTCGGCATCTTCCAGTGACTTACTGATGGCTTCGTTCATGTCCACTTCCATCAGGAAATGGACACCGCCACGTAAATCCAGGCCCAGTTTCATGGGTGTTCCACCCAATCCCTCAAGCCACTCTGGTGTATCAGGGGCGAGGTTCATAGCCACAACATAGTCAGTGCCAAGTTCACGATCGAGAAAATCCCGCGCTTTTAACTGGCTGTCTGAATCCGGCAGACGAATCAACAACTGCTCATTGGCAAATTCTACCGATTTAATGGGTATATTTTGCTCAGCCAGCGCGGTGGTGATTCGGGTTTCGAGTGCTGCAGTAACAGTGGCATTGCGCGAGCCGGAGATTTGTACGGCGTTATCTTCACCGTATAGATTTGGCAACGCATATAAGCCGCACATCAGTACCATAAAAAGTACGATCAGCACCTTAAAAAATGAGTTTTGGTTTAACACAAAAATTCCCTTCGACGGGCTGCAGTCAGTTACTGAGCCCGTTAAGCTGGTTACTTAGATAGACTTCATTGTGCCTTTTGGCAGCACAGCGCTCACGGCACTTTTTTGTACCACGATGTTGGTCTGGTCGTTCAGCGCAACTTCGATAAAATCCTTTTCGTCAGACACTTTGGTCACTTTGCCGACCATGCCGCCCTGAGTCAGAACTTCATCACCTTTGGTCAGTGATGACACCAGCGCTTTGTGTTCTTTAACACGCTTTGCTTGCGGACGATAAAGCAGGAAGTAGAAAATCAGGCCAAACACGCCCAGCATGATCAGCATTTCTAAACCGCCACTCTGGCCACCGCCGCCTGCAGTTTGTGCGTGTGCATCGGAAATAAATAAACTCATAATGTTCCCCGTTATAAATTGTTATAAAGCCGGTACCGGCATGTTTTTCTGTGCGTAAAATTCGCTGACAAATTCATCCAGAGTATTACTGGCAATCGCCTCCCGTAATCCCTGCATAACCCGCTGATAATATCGCAGGTTATGGATTGTGTTCAGTCTTGCGCCAAGTATCTCATTGCACTTGTCGAGATGATGTAAATATGACCGAGAATAATTTTTGCAAGTGTAGCAATCACAATTTTCGTCCAATGGACCCGTGTCATGCTTATGTTTGGCGTTGCGGATTTTTATCACACCTTCCGTGACAAACAAATGACCGTTCCGGGCGTTTCGGGTTGGCATGACACAATCGAACATATCAATGCCGCGGCGTACCGCCTCTACTATATCTTCGGGTTTACCAACGCCCATCAGGTAGCGCGGTTTATGCTCCGGGATTTTAGGCGCGGTATGTTCGATGATGCGGATCATGTCTTCTTTCGGTTCACCGACCGATAACCCGCCAATGGCATAGCCATCGAAGCCAATATCCTCAAGACCGGCCAGCGAGACATCCCGTAAATCTTCGTACATGCCCCCCTGAATGATACCAAACAGGGCTGAAGGATTGTCACCATGCGCATCTTTACTGCGTCTGGCCCAGCGTAGCGACAGTTCCATAGAAATGCGCGCTTCCTGTTCGGTGGCCGGGTATGGGGTACACTCGTCGAAAATCATCACAATATCCGAGCCGAGGTCGCGTTGCACTTCCATGCTCTTTTCCGGCGTGAGTAATATCTTTTCGCCATTAATGGGCGAGCGAAAGGTAACCCCTTCTTCGGTGATCTTACGCAAATCCCCCAGGCTGAATACCTGGAAACCGCCTGAGTCAGTAAGAATGGGCTTTTGCCAGTGCATGAAATCGTGCAGGTCACCGTGTTCTTTAATAATGCCGGTCCCCGGACGCAGCATTAAATGAAACGTATTACCCAGGCAGATATGCGCGCCGCTATCGGCAAGCTCTTCTGGCGTCATTCCTTTAACGGTACCGTAAGTACCCACCGGCATAAACGCCGGCGTTTCCACTTCGCCGCGTTCGAACACCAGTTTTCCTCGTCTGGCGCGACCGTCGGTATGGAGCAGTTCAAATTGCATGAGAGTTAATATCCTGTCTGATCATGGGGGCTAATTGCGCAGGCCCTCTGTCTGAGCTCAATTGAGGGCGGATTATACCAGCTATACCACAGAGATCATGTGTTAATGCTTTTTTCAATAAACATGCTGTCGCCATAGCTGTAAAACCGGTATTCCTGCTCTATGGCTTCAGCGTATGCCTTAAGCACATTGTCACGTCCGGCAAAGGCGCTAATCAGCATAATGAGGGTAGACTCCGGCAGGTGGAAGTTCGTAAACATGGCATCTACTACTCTGAATTCAAACCCCGGGTAAATAAAAATGTCGGTATCTGCCTGGAATGGTTTGATAACGTCTGTTGCACTGGCGTTAAGGGCAGCAGACTCCAGCGAGCGAACCGAAGTGGTGCCGACCGCTATAACCCGTTTACCGGCAGCTTTGGTTGCCCTGACGGCCTCCACTACATTCTGCGGTACTATGGCGTATTCGCTGTGCATCTTGTGTTCGATTACATTATCAACCCTGACCGGCTGAAAAGTTCCGGCCCCGACGTGCAGCGTAACATAAGCCAGGTTAACCTGTTTTTCAGCTAGCGCTTGTAAGATGGCATCATCAAAATGTAGCCCTGCGGTGGGTGCCGCAACTGCACCAGGCGCCTGATTGTAAACCGTTTGATAGCGTTCTTTGTCGCTGTCTTCATCGGCGCGATCAATGTAGGGCGGTAAAGGCATATGGCCATGAGCCTCGAGTTGCTCGAGGACCGAAGTCTCGCCACCAAAGTACAGTTCAAATAAGGCGTCCTGACGGCCGGTTACCGTAACTTCGACGGCCCCTTCTAACCACAGTTTGGTACCGGGTTTGGGCGCTTTACTGGCCCTTACATGGGCCAGCGCATTATGCTCATCTACAATTCGCTCAATCAGCACTTCCACTTTGCCGCCCGAGGCTTTCTGCCCCAGCAATCGAGCCGGAATAACCCGGGTATTGTTAAACACCAGTAAATCGCCGGGCTCTACCAGGTCCAGCATATCGCGAAATTGCTTATGCACTACCTCGCCCGTTTTCCCATCAAGGTGTAATAAACGGCTTGCAGTGCGTTCAGCAGTGGGATGTTTAGCAATCAAATGCTCGGGCAGTGTAAAACTAAAATCTGATAATTTCATGAAGCTCATATGTCGTATCAAATTGATCTTTAATCACTCGGAACACGCCTACAGCAAGGGGGTCCGGCAACATAGTCAGGTTTGCAATAAAAAACGGCGGGAGTGTAACACATCTGCGCTAAAAACGCTGCGCTGCCGGTGCAAATTACACGATGAATATAACAGAGTGAAAACGGCGGTTACTGACTCTCCACACAAGCAGAGGCTGGCAAAAAATTCTTTGGGGCACTCCACTGCGCCATCCTTTTACCAACTTTCACTGCAATTCCCTTACCAACTTTAGGTATTTATATTTATACGAATGGATACAGTCCGATACATAGTATTTCTTTTATATTTTTGAAATGAGGCTATTATTTAACCAAAGCGATGATGTTCTCCCATCTTCCTTATTCGACCCAGTCAATTTGACTGGGTTTTGTTTATGTGCCGTCCGGCTTTTATATCCCTGGCTTTTCGACTGTTTATTGGTCATCACTGGCCGCCAATATCTCTGCCATCATTTCGACAGACAGGGGTCTTGCCTTCAGCACGTAGAGGATTTGTAGCAACAGATCAGCCCCCAAAATGCCTTTATTCACCTTATTTCGCAGATTATCAGCCGTTTGCGTTACACCAATCTCTGCCAGTTTGTCACTGAGTCCCTGGTACTTAACGCCACGCAGCGACATTTCTGAGCGAATGATGCGTTGGACTACCATCCGCCATTGATTTTGCCCTTTCAAAAAACACCCCTTTGTGAATTATAATTTACATTGACACACTTTTTTACACATATAGACATAATTATTATTGACTATTGCCACTGTAATTGTCTACACTTTTCCTCGTTCAGGCAGATTTGCAAAGCCTTATCGGTCTGAACGGGCAATGAGAACACAACAGACTATCGGTTTAGTCACACTTTGTTGCACTAATTAACGCAAATTAACGCAAAGTCGTTGCAACAGTGTAGTAAATCTGACTAGAGTTAACGGCATTTAGCTGATTCGGTAAGGAGATATAGTATGGAATGGGATCTTGAACAACTTGAGGCCCTGTTTAAAAACATGGATGACCTGGTCGTCACCCGCGAAAAAGAATGTTTACTGATTGCAAATCAGGACGGGCTGGATGCCTGGCTGGCAATCAGCGGTGAACAAATTATCGTTGAGAGTTTACTGTTTAACGCATCGCAGGTTGCCGACAAAGCTGCTCTGGACCACGATATTCTGTCAACTCACATGCTTTTCCCACTCACAACAGTGGCCATATCCAACGTTAATGGAGAGGAATACTACACCGCATTTGGCGCGCTAAGTGCGCAATCCAAAGCAGAGAGTATTCAAATTGAAGTCACTACGTTATTCCAGAACGTGGCTGCTTTCCTTGACGCTTATGAGTCACATTTGAAGTAATTTAAGGAGAAATTTATGTCTGTTTGGAAAAAACTGATCACAGCAGTGAAAGGTGGTGCCAACGAAGCGGCCCAGTCAGTGGTAGATAGTCAGGCAATCAGAATTCTTGAACAGGAAATTCGGGAAGCAAAGGAAGAGTTGCGCAAATCTGATCATGCCCGTACTCAAATTCTGGCGAAGTGCAAACTGTCTCAACAAAAGGTCGATGGATTTAACCAGTCGATTGAAGAGTATGAAGCTCACGCCCGTAAGGCAATAGACAATGATCGCGAACTGGCATTGGACTGCGCACGCAAGGTAAGTGATTTAAAAGCCGAGCGCGACCAGGAACAACAGTATCTGGATCAGTTTAATGCATCTGAAAAGCAGCTGGCCAAAAACATTCAGCAAGCCAAAGCCAACCTACGTCGCTTAGAGCAACAGGTTGATATGGTTAAAGCGACTGAAAGCGTGCAAAAGGCTCAGGTTGCGGTATCTTCGCGTCATATGGGCGCAAACAGCAAAATGAAGACGGCGACTGAATCACTGTCGCGGATTCAGGAAAAGCAGAAAATGCGCACCGCGGAGCTGGAAGCAGCGGAAGAACTGGCTTCATCGGAATCGTCTGACGATTTAGAGAAGCGCCTGGCAGCGGCAGGTATCAAAGGCGGCCAGAGTTCGGCCGACGATGAGCTGGCACGCATTTTAGGCAAGTAAATAAAATCAAGCGGTTAAGACTCGGGTCTGCCTAAGGCGGGTACTTGTACTAACCGCTGTTTTTTTGCGAAGATGGAAGCACATAAATAACAAGGATTGCCAGTGGCGCCATTATGTGGATAAAAATCCGACGCGTAATGCTTAACTATTTTGCTGAATCGAGATGGTACACCATAGTCCTGGCCACGCTGTTCTATGCATTATCATCCTGGTTACTGCTGTACGCATTTGATGAACAGGCGCTGACCGAAAGCGTAGACTTTATCTACTGGCTCGCAGTGACCGGCTCTACGGTAGGCTACGGCGATCTCTCACCGCAAACCTCCGCCGGTAAACTGATTGTTGCACTGTATGTGATTCCGCTGGGATTAAGTATCTTTGCGATGATTGTAGGCCGGGTTGCCGCCTTTGTGGGAAATCAATGGAGAAAAGGTATTATGGGGTTATCCAGTCTTGATGTTAGCAACCATATTCTGGTCATTGGCTGGAATGAACAACGCACGTTACTACTACTCAAACTACTCCTGCAGGAACGTCAGTCCCTGGCTGAAAAGCCCGACATCGTGCTTTGTGTCAGAGCCGACATTACCAATCCCATGCCCGGTAGTATAGAATTCGTTCGGGTGGAATCGTTTAATAAAGATGAAGACATGGACAAAGCCTGTATCAGCGCGGCCTCCACCATTCTTATTGATAATCCCGAAGACGACTTAACCATGACCACCGCGCTATATTGTGCCCAAAAGAATCCGTCGGCCCATCAGGTTGCTTATTTTAATGATGAAAGTCTGGTCCGGCTGCTGCAGATGCACTGCCCACAGGTAGAATGTACACCCAGCGTTGCGGTTGAAATGCTCGCCAAAGCCGCTTTTGACCCCGGTTCCAGCACGCTGCACCACGATTTATTAAGCGTGGATGACGATGGCCAGGCACAATTTTCTCTGACTATTCCCCACTCGGTTGAGCCGGTGAGCTACCAAACCTTATTTATGGCGTTTAAACGTCAGTATGATGCCACCTTAATAGGTTGTGCCGGCGCTGAACGCGGCCAGTCCGTTACACTCAACCCCGCACTGAAAACGGTTATATCACCGCAGGATAAACTTTATTATATCGCCAAAGCCCGCATTACCGATATTAACTGGAATGCGCTCACGGAGCAGTGATATGTTTAAAAAATGGTTTAAATCAGATTCCCCCAAAAAGCCTGCCGCACCGGAGGTGATGGGTCTGTACTTAGGCGGCTCCTTTGAACTGGATGCGCTTAAGCTCAAACTACTCACGCCACAACTGTGTATAGAAGGCGCTGCCAGCCAGCATTTGATTCAGGCGGTGGGACAGGCAGAACTTGACAGTGGTGGCACGCTACTGCGTTTTTATACCGATGACGATGCTTTTTTGCAGGTGGTGCTAGATGGGGGCATGAGCGAAAATCACATAACTGATGTGAAGCTCTGGTATTTCTACTCCACCACTACCATTGGCAATCAGTCTCAGTGGCAACAATGCCTCAACCAACAGATTTCATGCCCCACCTATGAGCTGGAAGGCCATAGCTTTAATCGCGTATGGGATGCCGTGGGCGAAGAATCACCGCCGGTAGCCGTGACCGAGAAAACCTGGGAAGAAGACGGTGATGTCAGTGAGACTGATCAGTTTATGATGCTTTACGAACGTGAAATAGATAACGACAGAACAGAATCCCTGCTGGTCGCAGGTGAAGAGAAAATCGTAGGTTCGAATGCTGATCGGTGTTTAGTGATCAGTACGGGTTTTGATATTCACCCTTCCGACATTCGCATAAACGGCTAACAATAAGGAACACACATGGAAATGATTACTCAGTCGATGGCCGGACTTTTAAACTTCGCGCTGTATTTTGCGGTCTCCATTATTTACCTTTTCATTTTCAAAGTGGTGTACGCCATGGTGACGCCCCACGACGAATGGAAATTAGTAAAACAGGAAAAAAACGTGGCCGCGGCAATTGGCTTTGGCGGGGCAATGGTAGGCTTCAGCCTGGCGCTGGCGAGCGCCGCATCAAATTCACTCGGGCTAATCGATTTCACGCTTTGGGGTGTAGTAGCGGTAATAGCTCAAAGCCTGGCATTTGCATTGTTGCGCTTTAGCTTTATGCCGAAAATTGCTGAGCGAATTAACAACAATGAAGTCTCTGCCGGTATCATGCTTGCTGCCATGTCGATTGCCGTGGGTATTTTGAACGCCGCTTGCATGACTTATTAGGAGTTTTGCGATGAGCCATTCACAAAAACGTTCTAAAAGTATTCACCTTCACCAACTCCGTAAGGCGTTTGCCCTGAAGCCATTGGCCGTTGGCGTAGCCGGTATTATGCTATCGGCTTGTGGCGGCAGCCGGGAACAATCGAATATTTATGTGACTCCTGAAGATTGCCAGCAGGACAACCCGGAAGCAACCGGACAATGCCTCGCAGCTTACGAGTCGGCGCTGCAAGAGCATAATCGCACCGCGCCAAAATTTAATTCGCAAAACGATTGCGAATATGAGTTTGGTAATGACCGCTGTCAGTATGTGCAAAACTCTTCTGGTAGCTTTTTTATGCCCTTTATGGCCGGTTATATGGTTAGCCAGTTATTGCAACCGCGCCCTTATTACTCGCAGCCTTTATATACTTCATTTTCTCCTTATTCGCCGTTTCGTTCGCGGTGGGTTACCTCAAATGGCTATGTGTTTGATGGTGATATCAGAAGACGATCCTATAACGCTCCGTCGTCTGTGTTTGAGAAAAAACCAACGGTTAACCGAACTATAAAGCGCGGCGGTTTTGGCAGCTCCGTTCGGGCTAAATCCAGTTGGGGCAGTTCAGGCAGTAAGTCCAAGGGCTGGGGCGGCTAATATGTTCAGGATGGCCAGTCAGCCGCGGCACAACTGGCAACAGTTAGCGGCTGAATATGGTTTTCACTTTCACACGATGTATGGCGAGCCCTACTGGGATGAAAGTGCTTACTATCAGTTTACCTTACCGCAAATAGAGCAGGACATTGAAGATCCCAGTGCAGAATTACATCAAATGTGTTTGCATGTGGTGGATAAGGTCGTCAATTCTGAAGCCCTGCTTACACAATGCCAGATCCCGCAGCAACACTGGGATTTAGTCGCCACCAGCTGGCGTGAAAAACAGCCGTCTCTTTATTCACGGCTGGATCTGGTGTATGACGGTCAGTCACCGGCCAAGCTGTTAGAAAACAATGCAGATACCCCCACTTCTCTGTACGAAACCGGCTTCTGGCAATGGCTATGGCTGGAAAATCTGGTGGATGCTGGCAAGATTGCCCGCCATGCTGACCAGTTTAATTCTTTGCAGGAAAAACTGGTCTATCGCTTTGAGCAACTGCGACAACAATATGGCTATCAGCGCATTCATTTTAGCTGTTGCGAAGACTCAGTTGAAGATCGCGGTACCGTGCAATATTTGCAGGACTGCGCCAGCGCCGCGGGCATAGACGCGCCGTTTCTCTTTATAGAAGAGATTGGTCTTAGCGATACCGGCTATTTCACTGATTTAGACGACCAGGCCATCACCCATGCTTTTAAATTATACCCGTGGGAGTTCATGCTTCGGGAAGAGTTTGGTGATGCCCTTGTCGCTGCCGATGTGGGCTGGCTGGAACCTGCCTGGAAATCAGTTTTGTCTAATAAGGCATTATTGCCGTTATTATGGCAGGAGTTCACGAATCACCCTAACTTATTGCCAGCGTTTTTTGAAACAGATAAAAACCGGGCCAGCGGCGGACAATGGATTAAAAAACCATTATTTTCCCGCGAGGGCGCTAACATATCGTTACTTAACGATGATGACTCCCCAACTACCCTATCTGAGGGGCCATATGGTGAAGAAGGGTTTATCCTGCAGCAATACCATCCCCTGCCCCGCTATGGCGAACAGTATGTCTTAATCGGGAGCTGGCTGATAGATGATTTACCTGCCGGAATCTCAATCCGGGAAGATCGTTCACTTATTACTCAGGACCTGTCGCGCTACTTGCCACACATTATTTTATGAGACAGTTTACTTTATCCCAACAGCTCAAAATTTTAGGCGTACTCGCTCTTGGATTACTGGGAACCGAGATCATTAATCTAATACTCTCGAACTGGTTAAATCAATTTGGCATTCGCCCTCGCGCTCCAGGCAACCTGCCGGGGATTTTCCTGGCCCCGTGGTTACACGCAAACCTGACGCATTTCGCCAGTAACTTTCTGCCCCTATTGCTGTTTATGTGGCTGAGTATGCAATGGGGTAAGATGACTTTTATAAAATCTACCCTACTCATCTGGCTGGGTGCAGGGCTGCTGGTGTGGTTATTGGGTCGCAATGCCATGCATATTGGCGCCAGTGGCATTGTTTACGGTTATCTCGGTTTTTTGATTCTGGGTGGCTTTTATAGCAAAAAGTTACATTTATTGATTATTTCGGTAGTGATAGCCGTGCTATATGGCGGTATGATATTCGGAGTGTTGCCCTTACAGCGTTTTGTCTCATTTGAATATCACTTGTTTGGCTTTGTCATGGGCTTATTGAGTGCACATTTATGGGCAAAATCCTCTTAACATGCGGGCATTGAGCCTTTTCTATTCAATAAAGAAGTTACCTTATGTCAGACACCTCCCAGTCAACCGCTAAACCTCAGAATCAGGGGTTTCTGCCGAATCTGGCATTTAATATTGTTATTCCCGTTGTATTAATGAGTTATGCCAGTTCCGAAGACTATCTGGGCCCGGCCTGGAGTATTGTGGCAGCACTGACTTTCCCGCTGGGCTATGGCTTATGGGATTTAAAACAAAGCGGCAAAGTGAATGGGTTTTCCGTGCTGGGGATTGTCAGTGTGTTACTGACCGGTGGGATCAGCTTATTAAAATTACCGGCGGAATATATTGCCATAAAAGAAGCGGCTATTCCGGCCCTGATAGGCATTGCGGTGCTGGTAACGCAGGCAACAGAGAAACCCCTGGTTAAAATGCTCATTCTGAATGATCAGATTATCAACTGGCCAAAATTAAACGAAGTGCTGGATCAACAAAACAAGCAGCCACTGTTTAAAGAAAAAATCCGTCATTGCTCTTACATTGTTGCCGGCTCATTTTTCTTATCCTCGACCCTTAATTACATTCTGGCCAAAGTGATCCTGGTCAGCGAACCTGGCACCACCGCATACACTGAAGAACTGGGCCGCATGACGGCGCTGAGTTATCCGGTAATTGTTATCCCTTCCATGGTGTTGTTGATTGCTGCGCTATGGTATCTGTTCAGCCAGATTGGCAAGATCACCGGCGAAGACATTGAGATGTTCATCAATCAGTAATCAACAACCTGATGATTTTAAGACCGGGTATGACTTTAACCTAGCTCTTGCTGGTTTAGAACCACACCCGGCAATCGCACTGCGCGACAGGGTTTACACTGCTTTAGTACACACGCTTTATGGTTACAACGGCCACCGGGCCTTGCCAGTCATAGACCGATTGAGCCAGATCGGCTTCTCCGTGGATCCCCGCCGAAGGAAAGACATATCCCTCGCCTAAATCGGTATCCGAAAAGGCTTCTCCACCACAGTCAGGTCCGGGAATAAACGCGCATTCCTCAGAATTTGTTTCGGTACCAGCATCGTATGCCATTGCCATTACCGTTGTTTCAGACCTTACCGCCGACGGTAACTCTGCGGCCTGCACGGCGACGATGTTATCATTGGTTGGCAGCAACATTGAAACCAGGCTGAGCTTATTCTTGCCCCCACGCGCATCGATAGAAACCGTGACTGACTCACCCGGCCCTAACAGTCCAGCGGAATTAGTAGTTTGATAAACGCCACCCGACGCATCCAGCTCTGCCTGTAGAGCTGCGGTATCACCGCCTTCAGCAACGTTGCCCAAAGCCAGGGAGGCAGGTGCGCCCAGTTCAAACAGGCTCACTCTCTTGTTGTGCGTGGCAACTAAAAAAGGCGTAAAACTGATACCGGACGTCACATTCTGGATCGTGACCTCATAAGTTTTTGCCCCAGCCATCGCCGGGGGGGTAAATGTCAGTACTGCAGGAACCACTAATGAAAACAGTATTTTTTTCATTTTCTTTCTCTCCGTATTAGTCAATAGGTTGGGTTGTTTAGCCTGAAACTGCATCGACTCCTACATCCACAAAGCAGTAGATTAGAAGCTTTGTTTCACACCTTAATCACGGAAGTATCACGAAACTATCACGGTCAAATTTCCATCAGCCTGGCTGGTCCTCATGACTTCAGGCAACATCCGGTTACCCGAAATGTGCAGTAAACTGATTTTTATTACCGCCATACGCAAAAAGAAAAAACCAACTAAAATAGTAAGTTGACACCAGGTGTCGTACTGGTAACGTAGTCGTTACGGGTGAATTTCGTCAGGGATCAGGGGGACTTCTGTTAGCTTGTAATCGAGCCAACGGAGACCCTCAAATGCAATTGAAAATTAACGCAGATAAACTTAAACAACTCAGGGAAAGCCGCTGCTGGTCTCAGCAACAGCTCGCTGACATGGCGGGGTTGAGTTTAAGAACAGTGCAGAGAATTGAGGCTAAATCAGTCGCGTCTCAAGAGAGCATAAAATGCCTTGGCGCCGTGTTTGATATTGCCATTACAGAACTGTTTGCCGACAACGCGTTAACGGACAATCCTGCACCCGACTCTCCGCAACCCGACGAGGAAGCAATCTCTGCTCCCTCGTCGATTGAAAATGACCACAATAAGTCCCTGCAAACTGAACAAGGCAAGCTGGAAATCAGGAAGTTACATATCGCATTTTGGATTGTACTCGCCAGTCACCTGTTCGGTTTTTACGGTATTTTTAGCGCCTTTGGCGAACAACGCATTGATGAATCCACATTTCAGCTGTTAAAAAATACGGTTTCCATTGCGCTGGTCTTTTCCGCTATCGTTTTTTTCTTTAAGCATACCCGCCTGAAGAAAAAATACGGGCTTGGCTCATCTTTACTTTAAACCACCATTAACAGGCAGATTGCCGTATTGCTGCGCGCTTTGCCGTAGAAGGAAGAAAGATGAACACTCAACCACTCAGCGTAAAATCGTTAGTTATTGCATTTTTGATCTATGTTGTTACTACTGTCATTCTGGCCGTGGTGCTGTCGGTATTCTGGCAATCCGGTATTGATACCTCGGCCTACTCGCAACAACATTTAATCGACATGGCAGCGCAGTCAAACCTGTTGACGGTCGGCTCTATGATTATTGGCAGTACGATGGCGGTAATTTGTGCCTATTTTATTACCCGGCGCACGGGCAGCGACGGCTATAAACATGCTATGTATTTTGCCGGAGTGCTAATCCTGTATGGCATCTTAGGCATTTTTCTACATCCCGAGCACCACATTATTCAACAAGCTGCCAAACTACTCGCACCTGTCCCTTTATGCTTACTGGGCGCTTGGCTAGCATTAGCAAATACGAATAAGAAACACGATAACATCTCGCACGGGGCGTGCTAATAAAGATAAATGACGAACAGGGAACTGTTCGTCATTTTTAATGGTTCAAAGATTAATCTCTGAAATAGCGATGAATTACTCGCAGCGCCAGTCGGTTTCAAAGTCGCACTGGCTTTTTTCTTTTTTAGGAACCGGTGTGGTTGCCTCAGCTTTGACCGCTGATGTCATTTTTGGCAACAAGCCGAAGAGCTTTTTAGCGATGTCGGTATTGTCGTACTGACCGTAAAACTGGCGACTCCCCGCCCCGAAAGCAAAAACTTCCACATCGACCCCCGTATGACCGGTGGTGGTCCAGCCTGTATTTGAGCGGATATCGAGTAAGGCCTTAATACCAGCGAATCGTGCTTTAAGGTCGTCCTGTTTTGCGAGCTCTACTACCTGTTGTGATTCTTTTTCGTTTAGTTCAAAGCCCAGTGCGTCACTAACATACACTAAAGGTGAGTCCACCTCGGTTATATTCTGGGAAATGGTTGCTGGCGATTGCTTGAGGTTTTGCAGCCATTCAGGTGCCCAGCGATATTCGCCGCGCGCACCAATAGTTAACCCCCCGGTACTGTGATCTGCAGTGAGAACCACCAGCGTATCCGGATGCTCTTCCACATAGCTAACCAGATACTCCAGAGCAAGATTCAGGTCGTGCATTTCTGCCATCGCTGCGGCAACATCATTAGAATGACCTGCCCAGTCAACCTGGCTGGCTTCCACCAGCAGAAAGAAGCCCTTATCGTTTTCTAAATGCTTGATCGCATGCTCAGTAAGATAAGCCAGACGATTTTTACGCAGGTCATCGAGTGCCCATGGCAGGCCTACTTCGGCAAAGAGTCCCAGCACTTTTTCGCCGGCAGGCAGCGTGGCCAGTTTGTTGTAAGTATCCACATAAGCATAGCCAGCATCGATAAATTCAGCGGTGACATTGCGGTCTTCGCGCTCGAAATAGCGGGTGCCACCGCCCAGCATCACATCAGCAACAAACTGACCATTGATACGATCGTCAAAAAAGCTATCGGCCAGTTCATTATAATTCTGCCGGCTTTCATTGTGCGCCACATAAGAGGCTGGTGTGGCGTGCACAATTTGCGATGTGACGGCAACGCCCGTGCGCATGCCCAGCTGCTTTGCTCGCTGTAAGACAGACGTCACCGGTTTTTTATCTTTATCGACGCCAATCGCACCATTATAGCTTTTCACGCCTGAAGCCAGTGCCGTAGCCGAAGCTGCAGAGTCTGTCACATAGCCGGAGACCTTATCAGGATAGGTACTCGCGTTTCCAACAAAGATATCGTCTAACACGACCTTTTCCACTGCGGGTGTTGCAGGGTTGTCACGAAAATTACGATAGGCAGTGGTATAGGCTGGTCCCATGCCATCCGAGACAATCATAATGATATTTTTCGGCGTCGATGGGGTTTGTTTTTCTGTGGTGGATACGGTATCGGCAGTATTAACGCAAGCCGACAACGCAAACGTTGCGGCCACTGCCACAAGCAATTTCTGTCGCACGATAGGTTCCTTTTTATATTCTTAATATCGCAGTGTAACGCTGCTATCTTACATCCGCATGAAAAACCGATAAGATGTAAGAACAACAGGTTGATTAAATCTGGAGGCTAATTATACCGTTATACTCAGCAGTTGCCCATGCCATGGCCCTGTCTCTAGAGCAACTCTCGCATTCGTTGTTGAACCACCTCCACCAACATGTCTGGCTGGAATTTTGAAATAAAGCGGTTACAACCCACTTTTTCAACCATGGCCTGATTAAAGCTGCCGCTCAGAGAAGTATTCAGGGCAATAAACAAATGTGCCATCCGAGGGTCTGCCCGAACTTCGGCGGTTAAACGGTAGCCGTCCATTTCCGGCATTTCGGCATCAGTGAACATCATTAATATTTCATCGGTAACGGTTTTGCCTAAATCAGCCCATTCCTTGAGTAACCCTAACGCCTCTGCACCGTTATGGCATTCGAGGATATGTAAACCGAGCTGTTCGAGCGTATCGCGGATTTGCTTTCTGGCTGTTGATGAGTCATCCACGATCAGGACTTTACGACCTTTAAGATGATCGACAACCTCATGATCGAGGACTTCTTCAGAGATTGAGACATCATATTCAATGATTTCAGCAAGCACTTTTTCCACATCGATAATCTCGACTAACTCTCGCTTACCCTGAATATCAATTTGAGTGATGGCGGTTAGAAAATTAGACTTACCAATAGATTTCGGGGGTGGCTGAATATCTTCCCAAGAGGTATTAACAATACTCTCCACATTGCCAATTAAAAACCCCTGCACGGAACGGTTATATTCGGTAATGATCACGTTACGCTCTGTGGCCGCGGTGTCATTGTCAAGCGCCCGCATTCTTATTGCCTGGCGTAAATCAATCACTGGAATAGTCAGCCCGCGATAGAGGGTTACGCCTCTGAGATTCCCATGCGTACCGGGCATCATATTCAGCTTAGGCACGGTGATCACTTCTTTCACTTTAAAAACATTGATCGCATAGGTATGACGGGTGCCCAACCTGAATAACAATAACTCCAGGCGGTTCTCCCCCACTAGCTTGGTCCGCTGATCAACTGACGAAAGTATTTCACTCATGATTTATGGCCTAACGACTATCTTTTCCTAATAATAGAATTTTTTTGTACATTTTGCGCGGAAAATCCTTAGTAATCACGCTGTTTAGAATTTCACCAACAAACATTCATAAGAGTTATTACGATAATGAGGATTATATATTTCTGTTATTGAGCCGACCGCTCTAGGATGGAATGGAAGTCGATGACAACCCAAGGGTGTTATCAGCAAAAGATTCATTCTATTTTCGGGAAGGAGAGACAGTCATGTCAGAATACCAAAATGCAATCGATCAGGTTGCCACGCTTAAGAGTCAATATAACGGTACTTGGGATGCCATCAGTCCAGATTTTGCTGCACGTATGGTTGTTCAAAACCGCTTCAAAACCGGTTTAGATGTTGCTAAGTATACTGCCAAAATTATGCGTCAGGACATGGCCGAGTACGATGCAGACAGTACTCAATACACGCAATCTTTAGGTTGCTGGCACGGGTTTGTTGGTCAGCAAAAAATGCTGTCCGTGAAGAAACATCAGGGCACTACCAGTAAGAGCTATCTTTATCTGTCTGGCTGGATGGTTGCCGCACTGCGTTCTGAGTTCGGCCCACTGCCGGATCAGTCAATGCACGAGAAAACCTCAGTTGCCTCATTAATCGAAGAACTATACACCTTCCTGCGTCAGGCTGACGCACGTGAACTGGGTGACCTGTTCAAGCAGTTAGACGCTGCTAAAGCAAACGGTGGCGATGTAGCGGCTATCCAGGCGCAAATCGACAACTACGAAACACACGTTGTGCCAATCATTGCCGACATCGACGCCGGTTTCGGTAACGAAGAAGCCACTTACCTGCTGGCTAAGAAGATGATTGAAGCGGGTGCGTGCTGTATCCAAATTGAAAACCAGGTATCTGATGCCAAACAGTGTGGTCACCAGGACGGTAAAGTTACTGTTCCCCACGAAGACTTCCTGGCCAAAATCAACGCAGTGCGTTATGCCTTCTTAGAGCTGGGTGTTGACGACGGTGTAATCGTTGCCCGTACTGACTCATTAGGTGCTGGCCTGACGCAGAAGATCCCGGTCTCTACCAGCGAAGGCGACCTGGCTTCTCAGTACAACGCATTCCTGCAAACTACCCCGGTTAACTCAGTAGCCGACCTGAACGAAGGTGACCTGGTACTGAAGCAAAATGGTGAACTGGTTAAGCCTGAGCGTTTGCCTAACGGCCTGTTCCGCTTCAAACCTGATACCGGTGTAGCGCGTTGTGTACTTGACTGTATCACCAGCCTGCAAAACGGCGCTGACCTGCTGTGGATTGAAACTGAGAAACCTCACGTTCGCCAAATTGGTGACATGGTTGACCAAATCCGTGAAGTGGTTCCGAATGCCAAGCTGGTTTACAACAACTCGCCATCTTTCAACTGGACACTGAGCTTCCGTCAGCAAATATTTGATGCATGGTCAGAAGCCGGTAAAGACGTGTCAGCTTACGACCGCGCTAACCTGATGTCTGTTGAGTACGACGAGACAGAGTTAGCAGCCGAAGCGGATGCGAAGATCCAAAGCTTCCAGGCTGATGGTGCACGCGAAGCGGGTATCTTCCACCACTTAATCACGCTGCCAACTTACCACACAGCGGCACTGTCTACCGACAACCTGGCTAAAGGTTACTTTGGTGAAGAAGGCATGCTGGCCTACGTTAAAGGTGTACAGCGTCAGGAAATCCGTCAGGGTCTGGCTTGTGTTAAACACCAGGCAATGGCCGGTTCTGACTTAGGTGATACTCACAAAGAGTACTTCTCTGGTGAGCAAGCCCTGAAAGCCAGTGGTAAAGACAACACCATGAACCAGTTCGACTAATTCGACTCATTCCCAACTGAAACAAGTCGATTCGTGTTAAGCCTCCTTCGGGAGGCTTTTTTTATGACCATGCGAACTTAAAAAATAGTCGTTTTATCGGTTTTATTCACCATAATTATTTATTTTAAATCATTCACAAAAAGCATTCGCATATCAAAACACCAACATTAACTAATTAAATCATTTAGTTAACGGCAAAAAGCAATAAAGCACTACGACCAAAGGCCTATCTGACAAGCACTGAGACTATGAGTATAATAGCGGCGTTTAATAAAACTAATACAGGCTATTACAGTTATGAATATTGCAAAGGTTGATTTGAATTTATTGGTATATTTGGATGTCCTTTTGCGAGAAGGCAGTGTTACCCGCGCAGCAAATCAACTGAGCATCACGCAGCCAGCAATGAGTAATGGCCTGAAACGGCTGCGAGACTTGTTTAAAGATCCCCTGCTGGTGCGCACCAGTGATGGCATGACCCCTACTAAACGCGCTCTGGAACTTCAACCTGTCATTCGTGACGTACTCAGTAAACTGGAAAGTTCAATTCAACCGGAAACCGATTTTAACCCGGCCACCAGCGCACGGACATTTCGAATAATGACCAGTGACTATGCCGAATCCACCTTACTGTTAGAATTGCTTGGCAAACTGGCGGACTGCGCACCGAACATTACCCTGGACTTAATTACCCCCAGCGACGTGACCTTCCACGATGTGGAGCAGGGGAAAGTCGATATGGCCATTAACCGTTTTGATGAATTGCCCCTATCCTTTCACCAAAAAGTGATTTGGTACGATAACTTTGCCTGCGTGATGAATAAGAAGCACCCGCTGGCCAGCCACTACGATCTGGAGACCTACCTGAAAGCCCAGCATATTTGGGTCAGTAAAACCGGTTTCGGAGTGGGCGTAGGCATCGACCCGAATGAAGTGCAAAAGCTGGGCTGGGTAGACGCAGAACTGACCAAAATAGGTAAGCAACGTGATATTCGGGTATTCACCCGTCACTATCACGCCGCCTTACAAATTGCTAAACGCCAAAGCCTTATAGCGACGCTTCCCAGCAAAGCAGCAAAGATCTTTACTGATGATCCGGACATCGTATTGCGTGAACCCCCTTTCGATATTCCACCAATCGCTCTGAAAATGGCATGGAGTGCACTGCTTCATCATGATGCCGGCCATATCTGGCTGCGCCGCCTGATCGGTGACGTAGCGGCCGAGATGCAATAGTTCATCAAATCCATCCCCCGCTTTGAGCTGCTCACTGGTGCTATGCCGGTAAGCAGCCTGTATTAAGCCGAGCACATTCACACCGCTTATGACAGCAATAAAAACCATAAACTAAAAATTTACCTCGCATCCCTCTAGACTGAGGGCTACTAACCGTAGACAGGGGACTTCTATGCAGGATTATATTCAGCGCGGCCGTATGCAGGTTGCGACGATTTTAGACAAGTTTATCAATGAGCAAGCATTACCTGGCTCCGGCGTTGAGAAAGATGGTTTCTGGCAAGGGTTCGAAGCCATTCTGGCTGAGTTTGTCGGTCAGAATAAGGCGTTACTCGCCACGCGTGACGAACTACAGGCCCAAATAGATGATTATCACAAAGCAGGTAATTCTCCAACCGGCCCACAGTACAAACTGTTTTTGCAGGAAATTGGCTACTTACAGCCAGAGCCTGAGAACTTCGCCATTGAAACCGCCAATGTGGATGCTGAAATGGCCACTATGGCTGGTCCGCAACTGGTAGTCCCAATTAACAATGCACGCTATGCACTTAACGCAGCCAATGCGCGCTGGGGCAGCCTTTATGATGCACTGTACGGCACTGACGTTATCAGTACAGACGGCGGCGCTGAGATCTCAAAAACCTTTAATCCGGTTCGTGGTGAAAAGGTAATTCAAACTGCCCGGGAATGGCTCAATACCATGCTGCCATTATCCACCGGCAGTCATCAACAAGCTGTTGGCTACGCCATCGATGGCAATAAAATAGCTGTAAAATTAGCTGACGGTGATGTCGCCACTCTGGCTGACAGCACACAATGGCAAGGCTATCAAGGCTCAGCTGATGCACCTACAGCATTGTTATTTGTGCACAACGGATTACATTTTGAAATCCAGATAGACAACTCTCATCCGATCGGAAAAACCGACCCGGCGGGTGTGAAGGATATTCTGGTTGAAGCAGCCCTAACCACCATTATGGACTGTGAAGACTCTGTTGCCGCGGTAGATGCTGAAGACAAAACGCTGGTCTATTCAAATTGGCTTGGCCTGATGAAAGGCACCCTGAGTATCGAAATGAAAAAGGGTGAGAGTTCCTTTGAACGTAAAATGAACCCGGACCGGGAATACACCTCACCAACTGGCGCCAATTTAGCGTTGTCGGGCCGCAGTCTGATGTTTGTGCGTAATGTAGGGCACCTGATGACCAACGACGCCATTTTGTTCGACGGTGAGGAAGTACCTGAAGGCATTATGGATGGGGTAATCACCTCACTGATAGCCAAGCATGACGTACTCGGTAACGGTGAATTCAAAAACACCCGTACCGGCAGTATCTATATCGTAAAACCCAAGATGCATGGTCCGGACGAAGTCGCATTCAGTAACGCGTTATTCGGCCGTATTGAAGACGTGATTGGCCTTGAGCCATTTACCCTGAAAATGGGTATTATGGATGAAGAACGCCGCACCAGCGTAAACCTGAAAGCCTGTATTGCAGCGGCTAAGCAGCGCACTGTGTTTATTAACACTGGCTTTTTGGATCGCACTGGTGATGAAATTCATACCTCTATGCTGGCAGGCCCCTTTGCGGATAAAGCCAGTCTGAAAACAATGAAGTGGATTCAGGCCTACGAGAAAGCCAATGTAAGTACCGGTCTGGCCTGTGGTCTATCTGGTAAAGCCCAGATTGGTAAAGGGATGTGGCCGATTCCGGATCAAATGGCGCAAATGATGGAAGCTAAAATTGGTCACCCTAAATCGGGCGCCAATACGGCCTGGGTCCCCTCCCCGACTGCGGCAACGCTGCACGCGCTTCACTACCATCAGGTAGACGTGTTCGGTTTGCAAAAAGCGCTCGCCAGCGAGCGCTTTGATGGGATTGATGACATCATCACGCTGCCATTGCTGGAAGAGCCATCATCGCTGACAGAGCAACAAATTCAGCGCGAAGTAGACAATAACGTTCAGGGTATTCTCGGCTATGTTGTACGCTGGGTTCACCAGGGCGTTGGTTGCTCCAAAGTACCTGATATCAATGATGTGGGCTTAATGGAAGACCGTGCAACACTGCGGATCTCCAGCCAACATCTGGCCAACTGGCTGGCTCACGATATTATCTCAGAGGAAATGGTGAAAGCTTCTCTGGAGCGCATGGCTAAACTGGTTGATGAGCAAAACGCTAACGATCAGGAATATATCGCGATGACGCCGGATACCGCCAGCTCCATCGGCTTCCAGGCGGCTAGTGAACTGATCTTTAAGGGTAAGGAACAGCCAAGTGGTTATACTGAGCCTTTATTGCATCAAAAGCGCAAGGAAATGAAAGCGGCACTGCGAAACCGTTAAGCATTACCTCGCTTCTTATGCGTAAAGCAGGCCTGAGGCCTGCTTTTTTTATTTCAAGCCAGTGAATAGCCCTGGGCAGGTTTAATTTATTTTTGAAAGGTTAAAAATCCAGCGTTATTAGTAAATTGGTATATGCTAATAACATCAGAATTTTTTTGAAGAAACTATGGCAACACAACAAATCGTGCCCATTTTCTCCGGCGGCGGCACCCGACTGCTCGCCCATATTGGTATCCTGAAAGCACTAAACGAGTTAGACGTTAATTTTAATTCACTGGTGGGGATTTCAGGAGGCTCCATAGTGGCTTCATTGCACAGCTATGGAATGACTAACAAAGCATTGTACGATTTAGCGGTACATACGGATTTCCGACAGTTTCGGGACTTTTCAATACTCAGACTGCTGCGCCATGGCGGACTCTCATCCGGAATAAAATTTGAACAATGGATGGATCAGCAACTTGATGGGATGACGTTTAGTGAAGCCCCTATTCCGCTGCATATTCTGGCCACAGACGTGAACGGTGGTGGCCCGGTGATATTCAGCAAGGAAACCAGCCCGAATATGAAGGTTTCGCATGCCGTGCGCTGTTCTATGTCTATTCCGCTTTTATTCAGTTACACGGTGTATGAACAACACTTACTCGTCGATGGTGCAATATTATCTGAAGATGCGTTATTCAGGGACTGGCAACAGGACGGCACACCTAATATCTGCTTTCGACTCCGCAGTGAAGCCCGTGAACAGCCGTTTAACCCGAAACGCCGGTTTATGTTGCCTCAGTACATCGGCATGCTAATTCGCACCTTCATGACCGCCCTGTCGCGTGAATATGTGCACGCTGAACACTGGCATAATACTCTGGTCATCAATACGGGGGCCGCTTCTTCGGTAGACTTTGATATGTCTTGCGAAGATAAGCTGGCACTGTATAAACAAGGCTACGAAACCGCAATGAACTTTTTACCGATAAAACTGAGCAAGTTAACGATCCCTCAGCCGAGCGCCACTTAGACCGGGGTAAAGGCTAAACGTTATAGTATGTACGATACCATTTAACAAATTCACCAATACCGTGCTCAATGCCAACTGATGGACGATAGCCGGTATCGTTTACCAGACTCTCCACATCGGCATAAGTATCGGGCACATCGCCAGGTTGCATCGGGAGTAACTCTTTATTGGCTGTCATTCCCAGAGCCTGTTCCAACGTTTCGATAAACTTAAGCAGATTTACCGGATTTTGGGCGCCGATATTATAGACCCGCCAGGGGGCTTTACTGGTGGCAGGATTGGGCTGTGTCCCCTGCCAGCTTTCATCAGACTGAGCGGGACGATCCAGTGTACGGATAATGCCTTCCACAATATCGTCGATGTAAGTAAAGTCGCGATGATGATTACCGTAGTTATAAACCTGAATAGTCTCACCGGCCAGAATGGCCTTGGTAAACTTAAATAATGCCATGTCCGGTCTGCCCCAGGGGCCATAAACCGTAAAAAAACGTAACCCGGTAGTGGGCAGTCCATACAAGTGACTGTAGGTATGAGCCATCAATTCATTGGCTTTTTTACTGGCTGCGTAAAGGCTTACGGGATGATCAACGTTATGTTGTTCTGAGAACGGCATGGTTTCGTTGGCACCGTATACTGAGCTTGATGAAGCATAAACCAAATGTTCGACCTGATTATGTCGGCAACCTTCGAGGATATTCATAAAGCCAACCAGGTTGGCGTCAACATAGGCATGCGGATTTTCTATGGAATAGCGAACACCAGCCTGAGCGGCCAGATGCACAACGCGATCAAACTTCTCACTGGCAAACAGTTCGGCGCATACATCACGCTCTTCAACGCCCATCTTTTGAAAACGAAAACTGCCCTCGAACTCCGCTGATTCAAGCTGTTCAAGGCGGCCATACTTTAAATTCACATCGTAATAGTCATTTATGTTGTCGATACCGACAACATCATCCCCACGCTTTGCCAGGTATCGGCTTACCGCTGAACCAATAAACCCGGCAGCGCCGGTGACCAGAACTTTCATGTAATTCTCCGCTTGATAGTAGATTTCGACTTAGCGCTTGAAGGCGGCGCCTAAATCGACGGGTTTAGAGTCTGCCGTAGCGTCACCACGTAACCAGTTTCGAAAACCCAGCCAGAGTTTAATCGAAAAATGTTTCACTAGTACAGTAAACGGCATTTTAATACTGTGCCCGCGCACAAACACCATAAACCTGGCAACACCAGACCTGACTGAGTGTAAAGCAGGATGGTCCGGTATCAAAGCGTATTTATAAATTCGCGTCAGCCACTTTAGCTTAGTGCGTTGTGATCTGCCGACTGGCTGAAGCACGGGGTAATTACCGTCAAACCAGGTGTTCAGCAGCGTTAAAACCACTGTAAGCTCCGTTTCAAAATGGCTTTCAATGGCCAACTGCTCAACCCGTTGCCAGAATGGCTCACTGTTAAACTGTTCTGCGAGACACTTTAAATCCACCATATCCCGAAAGCCATGAACCACTTCCTCATTGAGCATGAGGTGAATAATACTATGCATAAACATAGCCGCAGGCTCAAGCGTGTAACGACCGCTTTCCTGAAGTACCACTCCCTCCCAGAACTGTTCTAATGGTGGCGCTTTTCCACTGACAGGCAAAAACAGGTTGTGGTGCAGATCGAGTACCGTTCCCCGGGTTAGATGATAAAGCGGAGGAATTTCATGCGCATATTCACGGTAATACTTATCATCATAATCGGTGATAGATTTATGATACCAAAAGTTATTCAGTAAGGTCGCTTCACTCACTGCCAGGACATCTTCCTTGACCAGCAAATCAATGTCAGAACACAGCCGGCCATTTGCATTTTTAGTCGCTGCGACAATATAAGCTGCACCTTTTAAAAAGACAGGCACCACACCCTGAGCCATCAGCAATTCATGAATTTCCTGCCCTTCATGAAACACTTGATCATTTTGTCGCTGAGCGTAAACCATGGCTGCGCTAAAATGCGCCCTGACCTGTGTGGGGATATCGTCCCATGTGTCTGAATCATGTAAAACAAACGCCAAATAGGCTTCCAGGCGGGCAGTTTTTAGCACAAATAACAAAACCTCCCAATCAGACAAAGATAATCGGGTTAGCTGTGTTGGCGCCCTGACCGCCTCGATAAGTTGTTCAAAGGAAAATCTATGAGCCATATCCAACAATCTCATCGAGCAGGAACTCATCCATAAAATTCAGGTTACTGTAATGCACTTCAAACACTTTGACTTTATCAAGTAAGCGCCACACCGTATCGAATGCCTGATATCCTAATACATGGTAATTGAATGCATGTTGGCATAACTCTTCGAAAACCTGCGACTTAGCGATGGTGTAGTACTGCTCTTCTGCCAGATTGCCATCGTACTTGGGAAATATAATGCCGGCTATTTCTACCGGCTCCAGAGTTGAATATTCCGCCCAGGTCTGAAACTTAGCATGGGCAACATCGCCTTTCGCCGTATCACTGCATACGTTTGTGACCATCGCGTCAGGCTGCCACGTTTTCACCAACTCTATAGATTGATTTTTAATACAGGCTGGCCGGTAAAGCGGCTCAGCCGTCAGGGTATCCGGATTTATTACCGCCATTTCATCCGAATAGAGCTTCCAGCCATGAATTGCTAACCAGCAGGATAAGGTACTTTTCCCCGAGCCGGGCAATGCCGGAAACAAAATAGCTTTGTTATTTTTAACCAGTACCGCCGAATGCAACAGTAAATGATTGAAATCATGGGTAGCGAGACACCAGTTGAGTCCCCACTCCAGTAAGGCATAGGCCTGTGAAAATGGTAAAGGCTTGAATGGAATACGGGTATTGCTTTCAAATACAATTTGTGGCCTGAGCCATTTACGGATAATACTGCCTGGGGCCAGATTCACGCTGAAATCAGACATTTCTTTGGGCTGACAATCACCGTAAATTAAATCAAGTGCAGGGCTTATAGAAGAAGGGTAGTTATTTACTTTGGCCTGGAATAGGCCCATGTTGATAAAAAATGGCTTCACACGCGTACCAATAAACCCCGTGCTTCGAGCTCTTTAACTATGGTCAACTGCCCATCGTGAAAATGATCAATAAATTCATCAACTGACATTTCATCGTCGGCTTCAACAAAGTTAATAGAGCGTTTTAAACATTGGTGAACAAAGAAGGTCTCACATGTCCGGGCAGTAAAGAAAACTAACCCGGACAAATCGCTAAAGGTTCGGCAATAGACGCTATCTTTTAGCCTTATTAACGGCCCTTCCATTTTCCTGGCTTACCTTTGTCCTTGTCTTTGTCTTTACCACCGGAGCACGCCTCATCAAAAACGTCACTAAACTCGGATTCAAAGGTCGACTGGATAATCCGGCTGTGTCCGTCAGTATAACCCAATTGGGAATCCGTCATCTCAACACCGCCGTTTTGCTTCATCTCAACCATCTTTGCCATTACCACCTGAGCTGTTTCCTGAGCAGCGGCATGATTCAATGGTAAGTTAACGCCGTTGTACAAGCCATAATAAACATTGAGGTACACAACAGCAGTATGCTTTAGTATATTTTTTCTGTTCGAAGGTAGATCTGTACCTGACAAAGCCGCTAGCAATGTAGGCGATGTATCATACGCGCTGTCCGAATCGTAGATGTATTTCGCAGCCGCTTCGCTTAATGTAAGTTCAGTATCCTTAATGAGATCTTTTACATGCGTTCTCATTGCTTCGATTCGAGCGGTCAACAAACATTCGTCGTCGTCAGACAAACCATATCTTAATTGAGGGAACACAGAGGCAGCCGACTTCGAATTATGTCCTGGGGTCCAAGTGTTACCCTGAAACCATGAACCTGGCGAGCGCCCGCCGTTTGGCATTTCGATCGTGCCACAGGCATCGCCCGTACCACCACCAGTTTGCGACAGGTTGCCGGACATCACTCCAGACACCGAACATGCACCCCATACAGACTTCATAGGAAGTGACGATACCGCCACACCAGCACCGGCTTTTTTCATAAACTGGCGACGTTTTGTCACTGACGATTGATTTTGTTCAATACCCATACTGATAACCTTTGTCTTCCTTTGAAAAGCTGTCTGCTTCAACGTGCAGACCAATTTTAATGCATCATGAATAAATCGTGCCAACTATCCAAGTCGTTGATATTCAATAAAATTTATTATTATAGGGTACTTATTACCGACATTTTGTAAAAATTACCGACAGTAACAATCAGAAGCCCTCTCACCTAGAGCGCTATATTAGACTTTGCCGCTAGCTTTCGCAAATGTATAACCGGTATTGCGTATGAAATACCAGACGGTTTACTCAGCACTGATTCCTTGGTCTCGGCCACAAACACCTTGTTAATCACACCAACCACTACCCCTGAGTCACTCAGATACATTGGGCTGCCGCTATTTCCCGGGTAGGCCGTGGCGTCAAGTTGATAGATAAGGAATACTTTTTGCAACCGATCCAGCATATTAATAGACAGTTGGTTCGAGCTGCGCGCCGGTATTGCATCGGGCGTTATCGCGGCAATCATTCCCCGGTGGGAAGCAGGGTAAAGCCCCAAAACCGCTCCAATGGGAAATCCGGTAAACGCAATGTGAGTACCTTCCGGCACGAATTCATCCGGTGCAATTTTTAATGGCGTCAGTTTGGGGTCAATTTTTAAAATAGCCAGGTCATGGGCGGGGTCAATATCAACCACTTCCGCCCGATAAGTTTTAGTGTTCTTCGCATTTCCGGCGAAGACAGCCCGGTATTGAACAACATCCGGATTTAAAGGTGTTGAGACCACGTGATAGTTGGTAGCAATATAGTGACCGTCACCAATGACAAAGCCAGTCCCCTGCAACTGGTTTGCAGGAGAATTCATCGGCGTAGTGATTCCGATCCCTACCACCGACGGTTTAATTTGTTTAATAACGTCTACCATCGACTGGCTTGCCTGTAGCGGTGCAGACAAAAAGATAAATAATAAAAACAGAGAGATATTCTTCATTGCAACTCGCTTTTAAATCATTGAGTATAAACCCCTATTAATCAGGGAACGATATTGTGGATGCAGAAACACTAAAATTTATTGTTAAGCAATTGATCTCGCCAGTCGTCCTGTTTTTCGTTTTGCTGGCTGCAGGCTTAGCATGCCACTATTTAAAAAAGCTTTGCAAATTCACTTATCCATTAATTGGTGCAGCATGCATTTGGATTTTTCTTGCCAGCCAATACACATTCAGCAACTGGTTACTCGCTCCTTTGGAGTATGCCTACCCTCCCTTACAAAAAGCTGACAAAATCTGGCACGATGCAGAGTACATATTCAGCCCGGGTTGCTACTACTTTGGTAAGGATTTGCCAGAAGCCAGTAACTGGCATCAGTGTTCGTTAACACGTTTAGTCCAGAGCGCCATCATGGCTGGTTATAAAGCTACCCCGGTGATCGTCACGGGCGGTAATTTTTTAAGGGATAAGGAGATTGTTTATGCAGATAAAGCCAAGCAATTTCTATCTACGCTAATTTCTTCGCCTGTGACCGCTTTGCCAGTTGGCCACAATACCGAACAGGAACTCAAGGCATTATTTAATTATACAGGAGATGTCCCTATTGCGGTGGTTACATCAGCAACCCATATGCGAAGGTTAGTATATCAGGCCAAACAAATTGGATTTACTCAACTTATTCCGGTCCCTGTTGAACACCTTAGCCCGCCCACTTATGAAGTAACATTGAATATTCCTTCTATTGCCAGTATTTATCATACAGAGAGAGCGCTTTATGAATATATTGCTTTGCTTTATGAAACCGGTGACTGGCCGATAAGGTAAAATAGTAATTAGTTGAAATAGCATTGAATGTGTATTTTTGATGCTATTATTAAGGAACATTAAATGCAGCGCATTTATATACTACATATAAAGTTGATATCAGGCCCCGACGGAAGAGGTGACGGTGTTTAAAAGTACTAGCGCAAAAATTTCCAAGCTATGGCAGTCTTACCAGCGCTTACGCGAGGCAACTGCAATATCAAAGCATTTCTCTACCTTTTTGACGCCCGTTGTTGCCAACGCCGAAGAATTAAGAAGTGAAGTCTATAAGATCAGGCACAATGTTTATTGCGAAGAGCTTGGCTTCGAACCGCTAAGACCCGACCAAATGGAAACTGACGAATTTGATGCATTTTCACAATACTGCCTTATTCGACACATTGGTTCTGATGCCTACGCTGGCACTGTCAGATTAGTGACTCCTCGTGAAGAAGGGCAGCTGTTGCCTCTGGAGAAATACTGTCTGCATTCAATATCTCACGACGAATTTACGCCAAACCATTTTGACCGCCATGAAATCTGCGAAATATCACGCCTGGCTGTCCCTGCGCACTTTCGTCGCCGGGCAATGGATAGATTTGCCGGCGCCGCTACCGGTGCGATTAACGAGTCCACCTACTCTGAGGCCGAGCTGCGATGTTTTCCGTTTATTGCCATCGGACTTTACCTTTCCGCGGCATCTTTAGCATTAACACAAGGCATACAGCACGCCTTCGTAATGATGGAACCCCGTTTGGCCAGAAGTATGCGTTTTCTTGGCATTAAATATATTAAGATCGGCCCCACTATTGAATATCATGGCCAGCGAGCGCCTTATTATATTAATGCAGAGATCCTGCTTCGTGACCTGGCTCCGAGCTTCAAATATATGCTTCGCGACATCCAGGTTCAGGTCAATAAACAGATGAAAGAGAATACCTAACTGCCTGCGTTCCGGGTTCGCTTTCATATCGGTTGAAAGTGAACCGCAAGTAAACGGCGTTCATTGTCAAAGAATTTTACACAAAGAATATCCCCCCCCTACGAAAACTGACTAAACCACTGAAAAAGAACAAAAATATATTTATGGCACACACCATGCATCATTTTGTTCGTGGTAACTTTCTTAGTACAGAGGACTGTAAAATGAACAAATTTTCTAAACTCACGAAAGCGTTGTCTTTAAGTGCAATTATTGGCTTAGGTTTCGCTGGTGCGTCCAACGCAGCAAACATCAACTTCAATAATGGAGTTGCGGCAACAGACGGCTCTGGTTTAACCAGCCAGTATATCGATCCAAATTCTGGTAGTGTACCAAATTACTTCATCGAGACTTTCGACCAAGCTACTGGTGCCCCGGGTTTCCCTGGCTCAACAGCGTATACTGATGCAGGTTTTGAGCAAGACTGTGCGGTTAACAGTGTTAACGCGAGTCCTATCGGAATCTCAGTATCAGGTAATGCCGGTGAAATCGGTGTTCGTCAAGGCAGTGTGCCAAATACTGCAGCAGCTCCGGCAAATGATTCAACATGTTACGGTTACCTGTCTAACAACGGTTCAGGTACTGCTACAGTTGAGTTTGATTACACTAATCTGCTTAACTACTACACAGCGCTGGCTGGTAATGGTGTTCAAATCGGGATTACTTACTTAGGTTTCTACTGGGGCTCAGTAGATACGTATAACGATTTTGAATTCTATTCAGGTGGTTCATTAGTAACTGAGATTTCTGGTGTTGGTCTGCTTAACCAATTTGGCGGTTCATCAGGTAACCAAACAGCTCCAAGTTCAAACACTTACGTTGAAATCGAGTTTTCAATTGCTGAGCAATTCGACACTCTGGTAATCAATACTTCCGGCGTTGCTGGTGAGTTTGACAACATCGTTATCGGTCTGAGCACTCGTGAAATTCCTGTTCCAGCTCCAACTGGACTTGCACTGTTCGCTTTCGGCCTGGTTGCTCTTGGTCTGAGATCTCGTTTAAAGAAATAAACGAAAAAGAAAGTTACCGCTATAAAAGTCGGCCTGAGTGCCGACTTTTTTTACACTTGTAACTTTAGTCTAAAGTACCATTTCATAAACTGATGAATTTTTACGCGTTTTTTTCTTGGTCTAAAAAATGCATTGCTCCGGTTGTTGGTGACATTAATCAAGGAGCGACTCTATGAAACGTTTTCCCCTGGTCACTAAATCCCTTTTATTCAGTGTCGTACTGGTTTTTAGTGTCTCTAAGCAATCTACCGCAGCATCTATAAGTTTTGGCGGGGCTAACGCCTCAGATGGTTCTGGCCTGACAAGCAGTTTTATGGATCCCATTAACGGCGGTCTGTCAGATTATTTTATAGAAACTTTTGACATCGCAACTGGCGATCCGCTTTATCCTGGCTCTACAAACTATACGGTTTCAGGGTTTGAAAATGAGTGTGCAGTAAACAGCGTCAACAATGGGCCGATTGGTGTAAACATCTCTGCGAACAGTTCAGAGATAGCTGTTCGTAAAGGTTCGGTAACAAATGTTGCTGCGGCACCGGCTAATGATACCACCTGTTATGGCTATGCAACTAACAATGGTCAAGGCACTGCGACCATATCATTTGACTATACTAACCTACTCGATTATTACAGTTCTCTTTACGGCTCTTCAACTCAGTTAGGCATTACTTATCTTGGCTTTTACTGGGGCTCAGTGGATGTTTATAATGACTTCTATTTTTATTCCGGAGGATCGCTGGTCTCGTCGATAACAGGGGCGGCATTACTCTCGCAGCTAGGCGGCAGTTCCGGAAATCAAACCAGCCCGGACTCCAATGCCTACGTTAATATCGCTTTTTCAATTGCAGAACAGTTTGACACACTCGTCATTAATACCAGTGACATTGCCGGGGAATTTGACAATATTGTCATAGGTCTGAGTACCCGGGAGATACCGGTAAGCGCTCCGGGGGCAACACTCATCCTGCTATTTGCCTCTGTTATGATTGCCAGCCGAAGGTTTCGTAAAAAATAAATAATCAAAATAAATTCAATAAGAAAGCCGGCAACATGTCGGCTTTTTTGTTATTTCACGCTATAGTTTACTTATACTATTACTCTTCAAAGCAACCCGTTCGTATATGGATATTCATCACCCACTTTCACTTATTTGCCAGCCAGATATTGCTACGCTGATAGCATCTGAGGACGCCGTAAACCAATACGGAATAAATACTTTCGGTAGACCACAGCAATTTGCCGGTGCAATTAAAGTTTATAAAGAATCGGTTATTCCCCAGCTCCTCAAGTTGGCAAATTCGGCAGGTTTTAAACTGCATCCGGTAAGCACTAACAATAACTGGGGCTATGGCTCGATTCTGGTCGATAAAGAGCCCGTTTATCTGCTTGACCTTTCACCACTCAATACCATCACCCCGACCGATAAAGAGCTGGGCCTTATTACCATAGGCCCTGGTGTCACCCAGCAACAGTTACACGACTACCTGATTGAGCATAACTGGCCTCATATGGTGCCGGTTACTGGCGCAGGACCGTCATGCAGCCTGCTCAGCAACGCTTTGGAAAGGGGCTACGGCATCACGCCTTATACAGATCATTTTTATGCCTGCAATGCATTAAAGGCCTATCTTCCTCATCCGGACTTGTGTGAACAAAAACTCTCTTCTGCAGTGTCAGCTCTGGATCAAAGCGGCCATGACTTTATAGATAAAACCTTTAAGTGGGGCCTCGGTCCATATGTAGACGGTTTATTTACCCAGAGTAACCTGGGAGTAGTTACCGAGATGACGCTTAGACTGGCCAAAAAGCCATCGTCTTTCTGCGCTTTTTATATTCAGATATTCGATGGCGATAATTTTGCTGAGGCTGTGTCTTTCATTCGTGACCTATTGGAGTCTCAAAGTGGCATGGTTGGCTCAATTAATTTAATGGACAAGAGACGCCTCGTATCCATGACATGTGAAAATCCAAATGTCGAACAGAGTCCAATTGAGCCGCTATCAGATGAACAGGTGAACAAGTTAGCTGCAGCCAAGCGACTACCGGAATGGATGATCGTTGGATCAATTTATGGGGAGCAACCGGTAGTCAACTTTGTTAAAAAATACATCAGAAAAAACGGCAAGCAACTGGGCCGGATTCTCTTTTCTGACTCTTTATTGCTGAAATTTGCTCATCAATTCGTCCGTCTACCGCTCAATTTTCTTCCTGCATTCAAAGATGTAAAAGGTCAATTGACCTCGCTCAGTGAAGGTATTGATATCATGCTGGGAGAGCCAAACCAGGTAGCCCTTCCTCTTCCTTATTGGCGAAACCAAGCGATTAAAAGCGATAAATCTCGTCCCCTGGATCCGGCTGCCGAAAACTGTGGTTTACTTTGGTACGCTCCGCTGCTGCCGATGAATCCCAAAGCATTAGAACAGTTTGTTTTATTTGTTCGTACAACCATGCTCAAATATGACCTGGATCCGTTAATCACTTTTACCAATCTAAAACACGACTGCATAGACTCAACGGTTCCTTTGGTGTTCAATAAACAGAGCAGTGACGAGGAAGCCAAAGCGCTAAATTGTCTGCATGAATTAATTACCAAAGGATGTGAACAGGGTTTTGTGCCGTACCGGTTACCCATTCATGAACAGCAGCAACTCGACAAGTCATCTGCTTTTTGGAAAACCATAAAGCTAGTAAAAAATGCTATGGACCCCAACAATATTTTATCGCCTGGTAAATACGATTCACAGTAATCAGCCATAAGGGGTATAGTCAGAGTCAAACCAAACTGGTATCTTTGCCTCCAGTATGAGGTAAATAGCCATAAGGAATGGATGCAAATGAAACGGGCCACGGCACTTCTTTGTGTATTAGTATTAACTGCTTGTTCTCAGAAAACCGCAGAACAACAAATCGCAGATGCAAAACGTCTTGTCCAAGAAGGTGAAGAAATTGCAGCCATTGTCGAGTTAAAAAATGCGGTAGTAACAGAACCTAACAATGCCGAAGCGCGTTTTCAGTTAGGGATACTTGAGTTCCGGCAAGGGTTGTGGGAAGAAGCAGAAAAGGAACTTAGACGCTCACTTGAGTTAGGTTACAACAAGTTACAAGCTTATCCTCTGCTGATTAAAGCAATCTTTTACCAAAATGACTTTTTACGGGTGCTTACTGAATTAGAAGATACTCCCGAGTTAAATGACACCCAAGTCATCAGCACCATGGCGCTTTTTGAGTATCTTGCCAAGTTAAAGGCCGGTCAACAGAACCCGGTTATTCCGACTAAGCGCCTGCAACGTGAATATTTATTAATTGCTCAGGCTTATCAAACACTTGAATCAGGTAAACCGCAGGTAGCTAAAAATATTACCGAACAGTTTATAAGCCCGGAAACAGAGCCGTTTGAAAAGCTACTTCTGCAGGGCATGATTGAGTCGCTCATGGGGAATCATGTAGAGGCTATCATTGCCAACACCAAGGCATTAGAAATTTTCCCTACCTATCATGTAGCGCGGTTTCTGCTCGCCGAACAACTCATTGAAGATAAACAACTCAATCGTGCCGATGAAGAAATCAATAAGCTACTGGCTTTAAATCCGAACAGCGGGCACGCCAATTATTTAAAATCACTTGTTTACTTTTACCAGAATGAATACGAGCAGGCCTATAACCTCGCTAACCTGGCCTTACAGCATAATGCAAAGCCCGCGTTGGCTAGTTTTATAGCCGGGACCAGTGCCTATTACACCGGCCGGCTGGAAAGCGCTTTACGATTGCTGTCCACAGCCGCTACAACCTTGCCTCCCGCCCACCCTGTGCACAGAATGCTTGCTCAGGTAAAGCTGGAATTAGGCTATGTAGATGAAGTTGCAGGTAGCCTCGACGACCTGAATATTGAACCCGGGCAAGGGGCTGAAATATACAGCCTTGCCGCACTTCAAAAGCTACAACAAGGCGAGGCAGCAGAATCAGAATCACTGCTCAACAAAGCAAAATCACTGGACCCAAACAATCCGGTAGGACTATTGAGAGAAGGTTATATCCTGCTTGACGAAGGTAAAGACGGCGCCGCCGACTCTCTGGCCAAAGCACTCGAACTTGCCCCGGATCTTAGCGAGGCCTGGATCCTATTGGCTCAGGCCAAGTACGAAGAAGAAGGGCTGGCGTCAGCCTTAACGGTTGCCGACAAATGGGCTGAACTGAATGAGTTAAATGGTGAGTTGTTAAGAGGGATCATTTACTTAAGAGACGGGGATGAGAAACAGGCCATTTCGCACTTTACTAATTTGGTAAAGCGGGACCCAAACAACGCGGGAGCCCTTCGCTACCTTATGATAGGCGAAGCACGCTGGGATAATTTTGATAAGGCGATTGAATATGGTGAAAAACTACTTGATTTAACGCCCAATAATCTGCAAAACCTTGTTGATGTAGTGAACATCAAACTAGCAATGGGTCAGGAAGGGGAGCTGGAGAGTTTTCTTAAACAACGTATAGCCAAGTTTCCTGAATCAGATGCAGCGAGCTCAGCCCTGGCACTATTATATTCGCGCTCACAGCAGCCCCAAAAGGCTATCAACTTACTAAAAGGCATCGTGGAACCGCAAAGCTTTGGCGTTTACCAGGCGTTAGGCGATGCTTACGTCTCTGTAAAAAATTTCGACAAAGCGATTGAAACCTACCGTGACTGGTCACAAAAATTTCCTACTGATAGCCGTAGTTGGTATCGACTCATTGCGGCTTACCAAATGGTGAATGACTTTGATAGCGCCTTAGATGCCACCCAGAGTGCACGCCGTTATCTGCCCAAAGACGACCGCCTTATTCTTGTAGAAGCACACCTTGCGGCATCAACAGGACGGTTTGCACAGTCCAAGCGAGCCATCGACTTACTGACAGAAGATAGCAGCGAGTTGGTAAATTTAACCCATACCAAAGGTTTGCTGGCACTAAACGAAAAGCGTTTTAGCGATGCCGTTTCATTACTATCTGCTTACTATGAAACCAATCCGGGTTTTGCGGTTGCCCGTTTGCTGGCACAGGCGCATGCTGGTTTAGGAGAGGCAGAAAAAGGCCTTGAATATCTTAAGACAGAAGCTAGCAAGGAACATGACACCCTGGTCTTCAAGCTGATAAGTGCAGACTATGCATCGTCATACGGAATGTTTGATGCCTCCATCGAACTATACACGCAGGTCTTGTCTCAAAAGCCAGACGACTTTGCTGCGCTTAATAATCTGGCGTCAGTTTATACTCAGTCAGGCGACTTAAACAAAGCCGAAGAATTCGCTAAACGAGTTATTGAAATCGCCCCGGACTCGCCTTATGCCCTCGATACTTACGGTTATGTTTTATTGAAACAAGGTAAAATACCAGAAGGCCAGGCGTTTGTTGAACGAGCTTTGGGTAAAGATCCGAATAATAAGGAGATACAACTACACAATGTAGAGGCTCTGCTCCTGAATGGTGAGTTGACCCAGGCAAAATCGATGCTGTCCCGAGTTCGTCCCGCCACGCCTTTACAACAAGCATTATATAAAGAACTAAAAAGACGTCTTGATGAGCAGAAATAGCATCGACTGATTGATACCGTGCTGACTATAGAGGTAAGGGATAACTATACTCTGGATGAGGTAGCGGCAACGCTTACCTCTCTTGAGAGTTCGATGCCCTCGGTTCCATTATTTTTGAGTTTATTCTGGATCAGGCCCTGGCTTGAACTCTGCGAGACCCCGCCTCTCTGGTTAACTTGCCAGCATGATGGCCGCGTGGTGAGCAGTATATTTCTGTCGACCACAGGTTACCGACTACCCAAAGAGCCATTCGCTTCCGGCTGGTTCAATAAAACGGGCGAGCCTAAACAAGACCAAATCTGGATAGAATACAACGACATACTGGCACTTCCGGAGTATCGCCAGGCAGCGATAAGCTGCTTGTTGGATTGGTGCGAAAAACAGCCCCAACAAAAGTGGATCCTGGAAATAACGGATAAAGCAGCAGACTGGCAGCATCATCCTGCTTTTAATATCGAGGTTATGGACATTCCCGCTTTTCGGGTAAAACTCAGTGACGCCTACGAAGACTACAATGCTTTTTTGTCGCAATGCTCCAGCAACAGCCGCAGCCGAATTCGCAGAGCCATGAAATACATGCAGCAGCACTATGGCGAACTTTCTGTAAAGTCCCTTGGAGCACAACCAGATCCAGAATCTCTTACGCGGTTGATGTCATTACATCGGCACCGATGGGGAAATACCAGCGAGGGAAGCGGTTTTGATAACCCTTTGTTTGTGCAGTTTCATCAGGCATTAATGGCTAATAAGCAACAGCACACTTATCATTGTGAGCTACTGGGGTTTTATGCTGGTGAACTTTGCCTCGGCTATACTTATAATCTCCTTAGTGATGACACCGTGTATTTCTATTTATCCGGAATTGAGTACGCTGAGCAGAGCAACCGTTTTCAGCCCGGTCTGATAATGCACACTCTGGCGATAGCCTATTTTGCCCGTAAAGGATTTAAAGCCTATGACTTTATGGGCGGTGACAGTCAGTACAAGCGCTCTTTGTCCAATGAGCAATACACCTTAACGGCGGTCCACTTACTCAAAAGAACCTGGCTTACGCAACTGTTAAGTCTGATAAAAACCGTGACGCGGCGCTTTCGTTAAAAATATTCCCGCAAGAGGTGTAATCCGTGATAAATGTTTGCTCTGTAGCGCTGTTTAACGGTACAGTTACACACAGGTTGATTCCCCATTAACGACAATAACTACAAATACCGACACATGCTGGAACCTAACTATTTTACCCTAGAAACGCCCTCACAAGATATTAGTGCAAGGGTATTGTTCTGTGTCGGAGTGCCTCTTCAGCAAGGCCAGTATTTTGCTCTGCAAAAGTTGGTATGTTGTCGTGACGATAAAGAAGTCGTCAAAGCTACCGTCACACCCACAGGCTTCTGGCCGGATAACTCCATAAAATGGGTGCAGGTGCGCGGGGAAACCACCACTCAGGGGTTGAAAAATGCAAGCTTTGCGATTGCTGAAGCACCAAAGCGCAACACAGGTTTTAAGCAAAAAGCTCCCGAAATCATTACTTCTGAGCACGACGTCTCGATTCTTTGTGCGGAGACCTGTCTGACCGTTGCTACTGACAAGCCATTTTCAGGCACGCTCACCGTTGCCGGAACCGCCTACCGGTTTGGTATTCGATGCCAGTTCAGGGCACCTTTTGAAGTGCTGCAATCACAGTTGACCGACTGGCATTATACACCCGCTTACGATAACAATTCCGCAGGAGAAGCTTCATTCATTGAACTGGTCCTGCATTATCAGTTATCCGGTCAAGCAGCGGCTACCCTGCCTCTGGAGCTTTCGGTAACGCTAAAATACTTTACCCATTTTGGCAGATGTGAATTACACACCACCCTGTTAAACCCCAATCCGGCTGAACATGCCGCCGGCACCTGGGACCTTGGCGAAGAAAAAAGCTTGCTGGTAGAAGACTTTGCCTGGTTTGTTAAATCCGATCAAAGTATCGCATACCTTAGTGATGACAGCTCAACACTCTCCGGTAAAGCGCCGGTTAATACTCATAGTACGTGTTGGCAACGCTCCAGTAATGGCGAGCACTGGGATAGTCCAGTGCATGTTAATCAGGACCGTAAACTCAGTATTTCCAATCCTTTGAGCGTCATCGACATCAATGGGATAAAAACCGAACAACCAGTGCGTCTTACCCCTGCGGGCTATTTAAAACAGGACGAAGCGTGCCTACACTTCAGTCCGCAAAAGTTCTGGCAGAATTTCCCCACCGCATTAACGGCCAGTCCGACAGAAATTTGCTGGCATTTTTTTAAAGCCGAGGCCGACCACCCGGTTGAGTTACAACCGGGTGAACAAAAGTCGCATTGTTGCGAACTCGCCTTTTCTGGCAGTGCTGTAAATTACCTTAAAGCAGACGCCCGTCTTAATCCGCAATGGGTAACAGAATGCGCCGTTATCCCCTGGTTTTCTTCGTCACTGGTTTCTGATCCACTTCAACAACTGATAGATCTTGGCCAGACAGGCGAGCAAAACTTCTTCGCTAAACGGGAAAACATCGACGAATTTGGCTGGCGTCATTTCGGTGATATTTACGCAGATCACGAAACAGCAGAACATCAGGGCGACGCTCTGTTTCCTTCTCACTACAACAACCAGTACGATCCGTTATATGGCTTTTTAAAGCAGTGGCTGCTAAGCGGCGATGAGAAGTGGAAAGAGCTTGCCGACGATTTGGCCAGGCATATTATCGATATTGATATTTATCATTGTGACTATGACAAGCCTGAGTATAACAACGGGTTATTTTGGCACACCGATCATTACCTCCCGGCCGAGACCGCTACGCACCGAACTTACTCGAAACATCATAAAAGTGATGCGTACCAGGATCATGCCGGCGGCGGTGGACCAGGAGGCCAGCACTGCTATACCAGCGGCCTGCAGCTGTATTACTTCCTTACCGGTTGCTTACAGGCGAAAAAAACAGTATTGGGATTAGCCAACTGGATCACCCAGGTTTACGAAAGTGACGGCACCCTATTTGGTTTGCTGCTGCAATTCAAAAACCGCCACCGAAAGGATTTAAAGCAGTTCAGCACAGGTAATTATCCGCTGGACAGAGGCACTGCCAATTACATGGTTGCCCTGCTTGATAGCTACGAGCTCACGGGCAATACCCACTTACTGGACAAAGTCGCTCATATCATCCGCCACACAGTCTCTCCTGATGATAATATCGAAGGAGAGAGAAAACTGACCAACGTTGAGGAGTGTTGGTTTTACACGGTATTCTTCCAAGCCCTGTGCCGGTACCTCACGGTGCAACAATGCGTCGCAGAAAACAGTGATTTTAATTACGCCAAAGCATGTCTGCTGCACTACGCGAAATGGATGGCAGAAAACGAATATCCCTATCTGCAAAAGCCGGACATTTTAGAGTACCCCAACCAAACCTGGAGTGCCCAGGATTTACGTAAGGTGCATGTGTTAGCCGTTGCCGCAGCTTATGCGGAACCGCAATGGGCAGACCGTTTTTTACAAAAGGCAAAGGAATTAAAAGCATACATCGTAGCAGCCCTGACTCACAGTGAAGAGCGGCAGTATACCCGTATCCTGGCGCTGGTGATGCAAAATTACGGCATCGATACCGTGTTAGAAAACACGCAGCCGCTAAAGCCCGCACAGACGAATCCAGTCCAGAGCCAGTCCCAGCGCGAAACAGGCTGGCAAAAGGAATTGTTGCAGGTAATAAAAAAGTTCTCACCACAATATGAGTGGCAGCAATTGCAAAAGCGTATTCCGAGATTACGCAAAAGCCGGTGGAGTTAGGCATGGAAAGCGTTTCGTTTATTATTCCCCATAAGGGGCGTGAAGGCATGTTAATTGAAACCATTCGCTCAATTGCCGCTCTGGATTATCCCCATGAGCAACTGGAGATCGTGCTGGTTTCACAAAATCCGTCTGTCTCAGCAGATATCAGGCGAGCGGCTGGCACCATTAACCTGCAGGTCATCGAAAGCTCCCCCAACAACACCATTTCCACCTCGCGAAATATTGGTGCTAAACGGGCGCAAGGCAGCTACTTTGCCTTTTTGGATGCCGACATAGCTTTATCGGCCAACTGGCTGAACACCTGTCTTAAGCTCCTGCAGAACCGCCCCGCCACAAAGCTGGTGAGTGCCATGCAATTACCCTCTGATATGCCTACGCCACTTGAGCATATCCGGGTGGCTCTGAGTAATGCGGACGTTGATTGCACGGTTAGCTTTTTACCCGGGCGAAACCTGTTGCTCAGCAAGGACACCTTTTATCAGGCAGGCCAATTCCCTGACGATTTGGTTACCTGTGAAGACTACTACTTTACCGATAAGGTTAATCAACTCGGTGAACTTTACTATACAAGCGAGGCACAGTACGTCCATATTGGTGAGGATAAACAACTCGGGGCAATGTTTAGTAAGGAGATCTGGCGAGGTCAGTCAAACCTGGCTTCCACCCGGGATCGCCACATTCCATTAAGAGAATGGCCAAGTTTTATTGTTCCGGTGGCGATTCCCGGCCTGCTTTTATGTGCGCTGTTACTGGCTTTAACCGGTTATTCAGGGCTGAGTCTGTTAGCGCTGGTGCTGTCTGTACTGCCGGTCTTAGCGTACAGTGTGCGCCTGTTCAGACTCGTCGCCGGTAAAACGTCCTTCTGGCAGGTCTTAAAATTCTACAGCGTTTATTTCCCGGCCCGTGCTATTGGCACTGTGGGCGGCATTATAAAAACCATCGGAACTTCCTCACATGGCAAATAAAAAAATAAAAATTCTGCAATTTATCTGTTCAACCGGTTTTTATGGTGCTGAACGGTGGGTGCTGGCGCTGGCCAGTCATTTGCCAGAAGATAAGACGACCTCTGTTCTGGCCACAACGCTGGAAGATAATTCACAGGGTCTGGAACTGGTTCGGCAATTCAAAGCGCGTTGTGGCAACACCTTCGAGCTACCTATGAAGCATAAGTTCGATTTTTCGGTGGTCGATAAGCTGGTCGAACTTATTAAAAGTGAAGATATCGATATCATCCACACCCATGGTTATAAATCAGATATTCTTGGCGTGTGGGCAGCCCGTAAAGCAGGTATACCGTGTGTGGTAACACCTCACGGATTCGAAAATGCCAAGGATATAAAACTACGCATGTTCATCTGGCTTGGCTGTCAGGCAATGAAATACGGCGATGCCATCGTGCCACTTTCGCGCCAACTTCTGACTGACATGCAACGCCTGGGCGTTAAAGCAGAGAAGACTCACTATATTCAAAATGGTGTTGATTTGTCCGAGGTTGAGTCCGTGCGCACCGATGAAACAATTCCTGCCAGTACCGAAAAACGACGGGTTGGGTTTATCGGACAAATGATTAGCCGTAAAAACATCGATGATATTCTGACCATTTTTGATGATTTACACCAGGAAGGAATGGACATTGAATTGCTATTCCTTGGCGATGGCGACGACCGTGCCAGACTGGAGGAAATCGCTGCGACTTTACCCAGTAAAAGCGACATTCATTTTCTCGGCTTCCGTGATGACCGACTGGCGCTGCTCAAAACTTTCGATCTGTTTGTCATGACCTCAACACTGGAGGGAGTGCCACGCTGCCTGATGGAAGCCTGTGCCATGGGGACCCCCGTAGCGGCCTATCAGATCCCGGGGATTGACCAACTCATCACTCACCAGCAAACCGGATTACTCGCCCCTCTTGGCGAGCGGGAAACACTCAAAAGCTATTGGCGTGAGATGTTATCTGATACTATCAAAGCCAATGAATATGGCTTACAGGCAAAAGCCTATGTAGAAGAGCACTTCTCGGCGCAGCGAATGGCCAACGAGTATATGGTGCTTTTTGAGGACTTACTGAGCTAAGGATACGGCATGGTAAAGCACCATTCTCCGGCAACAACACTTTTTGTTCTGACCATCGATACCGAAGAAGAATGGCATTGGGACGGCGCGTTTCCGCAACATAATTGCCAGGTTGAGAACATTCAGCGCATCCCTGAATTTCAGCAGTTCTGTGAATCGCTGGGGATCAGACCGACCTACTTCGTGGATTATGCTGTGGCGGATAATCAGCAGGCGGTGGATGCTATCCAACAAGCCAGGCAACATCATCAATGTGAAATAGGCGCTCACCTTCACCCCTGGTGTAATCCCCCTTATTTTGGCAAAACGGGGGAAGCAGAGTCTCATGTGGTGAATTTACCCCTTGAGCAAATCGAAGCCAAGCTGGACGCCCTGATTGATTTATTGGTTAAGCGCTTTAATACTCATCCACGTTCGTTCCGAACCGGTCGCTGGGGCATCGACAGTAAAGTATTAACGCTGTTAGCAAACCGCGGCTTCCGTGTCGATAGCAGTGTTTATCCTTATTATCGAAATGAATTTTTTACTTGCGAAGGTTCTCCTCTGACTCCGTACTGGCCAGATTTTGACAATCCACTGAACACCGGCAACCAGCGCCAGATTATGGAGCTCCCGGTAACCGCAGGTTTTAATCGACAGAATTATGAGACGGTGGATAAAATCCATCGTCTGGGAGAGACCACACCGCTAAAAGTGCTCCACACGATCGGTTTAATGTGGCACACGCGGTTATTACGTAAACTTTATCTGAGCCCCGAGCTCAACGACACTGAGAACCTGTGTTTACTGGTCGACTCCGCGCTTGGACGGGGCCATAACGTTATTCATATGTATTTACACAGCTCCAGTCTGATTGATGGTGTTACCGGATTATTCGACCAGGAAAACGCTTTGGAAGTGATTTGCCAGCGAATAAAAAGTACCGTGGAACACCTTCAACAGTCAGGTCCGGTGCAGTTTTGTACCATTACAGAAGCCTGTGAAATACTCAATGTGAGAAATCCGGAGGAAGCGGTTCTTATATGATCATCAGACGGGCAACACCCAACGATGCTGCAGCCTGGGACAGCTATGTTGCACAGCATGCCGAAGCAACCCCCTATCATAAATTTGCCTGGGGGATGGCTTGTGAACAGGCCTATCGACAGTCAATGCACTATCTGCTGGCTGAAGACACCGACGGCAAACTCATTGGCATACTACCCGCCATTAATTTTAAGCGCCCTCTTAAGGGGGAACAACTTGTTGCACTGCCTTTTTGCGATACCGGCTTCGCTCTGGCCGATAGCCAGGACATTAAAACGGCGCTGCTGTCACACCTTAGCGCACAAAGCGATTACCGGGATTTACGTCAGGAATCGGCTGATACTGAAGCCCTGAGTCCGGGGCAGAAAGTCATTTTGCGCTTACCACTGCCAGACAGTAGTGAAGCCTTGCTAAGCCAGTTCAAGTCAAAGTTACGCAGTCAGATCCGCAAAGCCGAAAAAAACGGTCTGACCATGAAAATGGCGGCGAATTTTGCTCAACACCAGCAATTACTGGGTGACTTCTATAACGTCTACAAACAAAATATGCGCCAGTTAGCCTCGCCGGTTCACTCAAGAGTCTGGTTCGAGTGCATACTGGCGAATTACGACGATGCCGCCAGGGTGTGTGTGGTTTACACCGGAGAGTTGGCAATAGGTGCGGGTATTGTCCTGATCAATGGCCAGATGGCTGCTATTCCCTGGGCCTCCACATTGAGCGAGCATAATCGCCTGGCACCCAATATGTTACTGTATTGGTCTTTGCTGGCTAACGTTACCGATAACGGTCAGCGTCTGTTTGATTTTGGACGGTCGTCTTTCGGTGAAGGCACTTACAAGTTTAAAACTCAGTGGGGTGCCCTTCCCTACGCCTTACATTGGCATGACGGTACTTCTGCGGATCTGGAAGCGGCTGTTGAAACGGGCCCACCGGGTACGGTAAGGCAACTGGCAGAAACCATCTGGCCCCGACTTCCACTGGGATTAACGGTTTCTATGGGGTCGGCTATACGACGCTATATTAGTTTATAAGGCAGGAAATATATGTGCGGGATTGCCGGCTTTAGCCGCTATCAGTTTGAACCAGGTGATGAGTCTCTTCTGGCAAGCATGGGTCAGGCCATTTATCATCGCGGACCGGATGCCGGCGGTACTTATCTGGATGACGGTGTCGGGCTCTGCCATCGCCGCCTGAGTATTCTGGATTTGTCGGCGGCGGGTAATCAACCTATGTTCAGCCCCGATCGCCGCTACGTCATTGTGTTTAATGGCGAAATATATAACTTCCTCGATATTCGCGCGTCACTGGAAGCTCAGGGTCATCAGTTTTCAACCCATACCGATACCGAAGTTATCCTGACACTCTATGCACTGGAAGGCCCTAAATGCCTCGATAAGCTAAATGGCATGTTTGCCCTTGCTATTTGGGATACTGCCGAACAGTCGATTTTCCTGGCCCGTGATCGCATTGGTAAGAAGCCTCTTTATTACAGTCTTCAGGAAGGTAAGTTTGCTTTTGCCTCCGAAATAAAGGCGTTATTGCCACTGCCCTTTATCAGCAAGTCCATACGTGACGACGCTGTATACGACTTTTTTGCTTACCAGTACGTGCCGGATCCCAAAACCATTTTCAGCGATATTCATAAGTGCCCCCCCGGTCATTATATGATCTTCAAAAGCGGCCAGATGACCATCGAAAGATACTGGGACATTGATTTCAGCCGAACCAGCAATAATTCTGAAGAAGCACTGACAAATCAGCTACGGGAACTTACCGCTCACTGCACTAAACAACGCATGATAGCGGACGTTCCGCTTGGTGCGTTTCTCAGCGGCGGTGTAGACTCTAGTGGCGTGGTTGCGATGATGGCGAATCAGTCTGAATCCGCGGTGAAAACCTGCTCTATCGGCTTCGACGAGAAACGCTTCAATGAAACAGAATTTGCACAGGCAGTGGCTGATCAGTATCACACCGAGCATCACGAGTTTATTGTGCAGGATAATGTCAGCGACAACCTTGAGCATATCGTCAGTTTTTTTGACGAACCTTTTGCCGATCCGTCTTTGGTGCCTACGTATTTTGTTTCCAAGCTGGCCCGCCAGGAAGTCACTGTAGCTATTGCCGGTGATGGTGGCGACGAAGTGTTTGCCGGCTATGAAAAGTACAGTGTCGACGCAGTAGAGAATAATCTGCGGAATAAAGTGCCGGGCTGGATACGCAAGAATGTGTTGCCCGGGCTGGCAAATCTGCTCAGTGCAGGCTCATCTATTACGGTGTTGCGCAAGGCTAAATCCCTGTGTGACAGCTTATCCTGCGATCCGGCGATGGGTTTTTACCTGTCCAATGCACAAATCGACCAACGCCACTGGCAACAACTGGTAACCCCTGACTTTGAAAACCGTCTGGGTAGTTACCACCCCAGTAAAATAACCCTCGACGCCTATGCTAAGGCCAATGGACCGGATCATCTGGCAAAAATTCTGTATACCGATCTGACTACGTTTTTACCTGGCGGTATTCTGGTTAAAGTCGATCGCATGAGCATGGCCAATTCGCTGGAAGTTCGCGCCCCCATTTTAGACCGTGAGGTAATTGAATTTGCCGCCACAGTGCCGTCAGCCTTCAAATTTAAAGGCGGTGAGAAAAAGCATATTCTCAAGGAAGCCTTTAAACCACTGCTACCAGACGATATTTTATACCGTAAGAAAATGGGCTTTTCGGTGCCACTGGACAGCTGGTTCAGAAATGAAATTAAAGCGATAGCAGAGCGCTACATCCTGGCCAGTGACAACGGCTTGTGCCGGTATTTTAAGCCAGAGGCTATCGGTCAGTTTTGGCAGCAGCATCAAAGTGGTAGTTACCAGCACGGCACTTTGCTTTGGAGTATGCTGATGTTTGAAATGTGGTACCAACGCTATATTGTTAGCGAGGCAACCGCTGCGTGAACGGGTTAACCAGGGTAATGCATATTACCTATGATATGCGTATTGGCGGTACTGAAATGGTCATTAAAAACCTTATTGAAGGGTTTAATAACCCGACGGTTGAAATGTCCATATTCTGTATCGAAAGTCCGTTAGGTCCCTGGGGTGAAATGCTTAAGGAGAGTGGTATTCAAATCACCACTCATCCTCGTCAGCCCGGCTTTGACAAAGGGCTGATAAAAGCTATTCGGGCGCATATCCGCCACCATAATATAGCGATTATTCACTGCCATCAGTACACCCCCTGGGTTTATGGGGTTATTGCCGCAGCCGGTCTGAAAACCAACGTTATATTTACTGAGCACGGCCGTTTTTACCCTGATTCTGGTACCTGGAAGCGTAAGCTCGTCAATCCGATATTACAGAGACTGACAGACAGCATGACGGCAATTTCAGCGGCAACCAAACAAGCATTGGTGACTCACGAAAACTTGAGTAATAACAAAATATCAGTAATTTACAATGGTATTCAGGCCCTGACACCGGCAGAAGAATCAACTCTGACGAGTCTTCGCGAACAATTAGCCATTAGTCCAGATTGCATTGTACTGGGCACCATAGCCCGGTTTGACCCCATCAAGAATCATCTGATGATGTTAAATGCGTTCAGAGATTGTCTGAATGCGGGTCTAAAGGCAGTACTGGTCATTGTGGGAGATGGCGAAATGCGGCCCGCTATTGAACAACGCATTGAAGAGCTGAATATCGCATCCTCAGTAAAGCTGACGGGCTATCAGCCACAGCCAGCCGAATACCTTTCTCTCATGGACATTTTTTTACTCTCTTCTTTCAGTGAAGGCACGTCCATGACATTGCTCGAGGCTATGTCTATTGGTAAACCCTGCGTAGTTACCGACGCGGGAGGGAATAAAGAGGTTATTGCAGATAATCAAAACGGCCTGGTTGTAGAGAATGACAATCAGGCAGCCTTTGCTCAGGCAATACAAAAAATTGCCACTGATCCAAAGTTGTACAATGAATTTGCTGATGAGTCGAAAAAACGATTTACGAGATGTTTCAGTGTAAAATCTATGTGTGATGCATTTAATAGCATCTACCAACGGCTAGTAGCGTAAGCAACGAATATAAAGCGGTTAAAATTATGCCAAATCAATCCGACACTTCTGTAACCAAGCCCGCCAGAAAACCCTTCTGGCGCAAGGGACGGATTATAAAATACAGTGTGATGGTTATTCTGTTGGCAGTTGTTTTTTCCTTTTCGCCGTTGGTAATTCCGACCAATAACTTAACTCCCAGCCAGGCTGCCCAGGCGCGTTCCGGGGCGGCAAAAATTTTAAAACCATTAATGTCATCACGGGAAGACGTCAGTATTTCAGTAACTGCCGAACACCTGGAAGCCATTTCAAATGCGGTAAGTTACACAGTTCCAGCGGTACAGTTACGTTTAAACAGCAGTAGCTATGGGATCCTTATCGCCTCTTCACTGACGACTATTCCAGGGGTTATATACGTTAATTTTAGTTGCTGGCTGATGCCTGACTTCAATGGCACCATGACTTTTTCCCAATGTAAGTTGGGTAGCCTCCCTGTGCCTGGTAAGCTTATCGAATATTTCGCCAAAGGCCTGGCCCGGCTGTTTTTTGGCGAAGAAGCACTGATCACTCTGAACAATATTTTATCCAATACGCGATTAGAAAATAATCAGGTAGTGGTTAACTTCAAAAAGCCAGGCAATCTGAAAGCTGCCGTTGAACAACGGCTCACCGACACCTTTAAAATGGTCCAGGATTTACGTCAGATCAATGGTGTAGAGACCGAGACCATTCAAACCTATCTCGACTACATTCAATCCCACTCAGATAAAACGACTACGACCGCCGAGATGGTTGGGAAAACATTCCTACTGGCAAAATCACGGTCAACGTCTGAAGATCCCGCTGATGAAAACTTTGCAGCACTTTGGGCCCTTGCGATGTCCTTTGGCTCCCCGGATTTTGCGCGGATTGTCGCCATGCCGGTTGATTACTCGACAATGTTACCTGACAAGTATGTTTTACGTGGGCGAATGGACTTACGTTTACACTTTTTCTACTCAGTCGCATTACGGCTAGCCAGTGAAAAACAGATGAGTATCAACATTGGTAAACTCAAGGAGGTAATGGACTCAGCCAAAGGCGGCTCAGGCTATAGCTTCCGCGATCTTACTGCCGATAAGGCCGGGGTTGAACTGGCTGATTTCGCTATCGCCAATGATACCAATGCTCGCCGTGTACAAGAGGTTTTAGCCGGCATCGACAGTGAAAATCAGTTTATCCCTCTCCTGCACGATCTTCCCGAAGGACTGAGTGAAGACACTTTCGCCAGTGTTTTTGGTAGTGAATCAGACCCGCGATATCAGGAAATGGAAGGCCGTATTGACGCACGAATTCAGGCCCTGCCTCTTTATTCTGACGCGGGCCTGATAACCAGACAATCACCATCAGCAGCCGTATTTGACAGACCGGTCAATACCGCGCGAATAAACCAAAATGGGAGCTGGTATCAGGTTGATACGCATACCCATACCAAATATTCCGATGGCCGTTTCAGCATTACTCAGGTGGCCGAAAACGCCAGTAAGTTCGGCTGTGATGCCGTTGCCATTACCGACCATGGCGATCACAACCTCAAAGGCGTGTTCTCCTCCGAATACTGGCAGGACTTTGGCAGTGCATCTGCCCGGTTTGCCGACCTCACACTGATAGCCGGCCTGGAATGGAATATACCGCCGTTTGCTGGTCGTGAGCACATGACACTGTTGTTTCCTGAGTCGGTTAATCACGATCGACTTATTGCTTTATTCAGGGACCGTTACGACCATTACGGTAAAACTAAATCCACCACGATTAACGAAACCCTGGCATTCGAATGGCTGAACAATCAGTTTAAAAGCGGCAACACACCACCTGTTGTAATGTATAACCACCCGAGTCGCAAAGATTTAGAGCCTGGTGAGAATGCCCATGATATGCAGAAATGGCGCTCACAGACCCCTTATGTCATTGGCTTTTCCGGCGCTCCAGGCCATCAGAAGAAGCGCGGTGATGACAATGGTTCCTACAATAATCGCTTTAAAACCCGTCATGGCTGGGATCCGGCCATCGCTGTCCCCGGCAGTGACTGGGATAGCCTGCTTCAGGCTGGCTTACAAACTTTTGCAGCCCGCGCGCCATCCGACTTCCACAATACCCGAATGGACTACTGGCCATGTGAATTCTCAACCACTCATGTTTACGCCAGCAGTCGTCGAACCAACGATCTGCTAAATGCGTTTGCCGCCGGTAACTACTGGGCACAACATGGTAAATTCGTAGCGACAGTCAATGCACAGGTAGAAAACGATAAGGGACAGTCCCTTGCTCAGGCAGGCAATGTCATTAACAGCCCGCGATTAGCTCTTACCGCCAGGCTGACTGTGACGCTGAATGACAAGGACTGGCAGGGTTTCAAAACCTCCCTGGATGAAGTCACCGTAGTGATTGTTACCGAGAATGGCACTCAAACAGAAGTATTTATCCCTGACTCACAGCGCAAGGAATACCACTTTGAAGTCCGCTTACCCACTAATGCAGACATTACGGCGGTGCGTTGGTTTGGGCGTAGCATCCAGCCAGAACAACATCATTATCAGTTCTTTACCAATCCAATAATGATCCACTGGCAGTAGCCGGGCTAACCCGGCTCAGTGGCGTGAGGCCTTACGCCATAGAATAGCAGCAATAAAAAACAGGCTGAGGGGTAAAGCCCATTTAACGACATAAGCTATTTTCTCAAAATAATACTTCTTGGTAATAAAGTGTGAAGTGCCATTCCAATATTTAAAGCCATTATTTTTCAGGTTGCCGGCAATCATTAGTTCACCGTCATTCACTCTTCCCAATTGCTGTTGGTAGGCCGAAATTAATGCCTGAGGGTTCTGCTCATAGAACATAATGCCCTGCTCCAACACCACGCCGAAATCAGCATCCAGTAACAAAGGCTCGCCATCAAAGTAAGCTTCAACCATGACGTGACCAGGCACAGTAATAATTTTATTCGCAATCCCCTGCTCATCAAGCAACCCTGAAAGGGTCATCGAAGCATCGCCGCAAATACCAATACCACGCTCAATGCTACGGTACGGGTTGGCATAGTGATAGCGCTGATACTCAGGAATACTGGTTACTACGCCCATCAAGTGGAGAATATAGTTTTCCCAAACCGGTACGCGCTGATGAAACAAATCGGGATCGAAGGCCTCCCACTCCACGTGCGCAATACCGCCGGCTAAGTCAAGTGTCAGACGTTTTGCATACTGTTTATCGGTTTCTCCGGGCAGCCGGAATACTGCCTGCTCTAGCTCCGGCGGTGTAAGGCTGAGATCCTGTTCACCAAACCGAAGGACTTCAGGAGTTAACCCTGGTGGTCTTAGATTCTGTGTAAAACCGTAAAGGTTCAGGACTAACAACGCCACACCTGATAACCCAAGTACAACGCCAAGCCATTTAATTAATTTGTTCTTCGTCGTCATTCTTCTGCTGAGACCTGTGATGAAACCTGACTTCTCAAAATATCAATCATTTTCAGTTATACATTACCCACAATACGCCGGCATTTGTTCCAGGCTGGCAGCATTAATTTCACCGTATAAGCAAAACAATGTACCCTATTTTGCAGGGACAATACCAACATCAGTTGCATAACCGCGAATAAACCAGCCGTTATAAGAGAGTGTCCTGCTAACGTCCAGAAAGAATCCACAGAAGGAATTATCAGAAAAGCCAGGTGCCCGCTTACCACTATGGTCAGGATTGAGGGCACAATAGGCCCTACCAGGGCAATAAACGCATGTTTGCCAACAAAAGCCCAGATAACAACAATGAAAAACAGCCCTACAGAGAGGACATCAAGCGCTACCTTATACTCTGCCAATTGACTCACATTAGCAAAATCAACAGTTGCAAACATTATTGCCTGGGCGATAGTGGAGTAAATAGAATAACCAAACAATAACCTTGTGCGATCCTTTAACATCACAATCTGGCTCAAAATATTATTCAGTGTCATGACAATCGTGAAGAAAGCAAAGATTGCCAGCAAGTCCGAATATTCGACCCACTTCTGCCCCAAAATCAACTCAACAACATAAGCCGCATGGGCGTTCATCAGATAGATGATGGGCGCTGTTATCATCGACATAAAGAATAAGACCACCTGGAGCTGCTTTTCAAAATAGTTGGAATTATTCTTGAATTGAGAAAATTGTGTCAGCAACGGACCACTGGCCGGATTGATAAACATAGTGGTTGGAATATTGGCGTAATAGCGCATGGAGTTATACCCACCGACAATGGCTTTTTCAAACGTGACAGTGACAAACATTGCATCAAGCTGACTTCTAAAAAAGTTAAGTATCGACTGCGGCAAAACCCATTTGGAAAATTCCCACTGCGGGCGAATATTTTTCAGTGAAAACCGCGGCATCTTAGGTGCAATTACATAGCCGGATAATAGTTGACTGACCGTCACCATAAACTGGCCAAGCACTAATGCCCAATAAGTTTCGTAAATGACGGCAATTCCAATTGTAATCCCTGTCGTCACGAATCGAGACATTATTTGCCACTTGGTAATCGCTCCCAACTCTTGCTTTTTAATTTTATAAATCAGTCCAGGGCTGCCCAGTTGCGCTATAAAGGATTGCAGACTGAGCACCAGAATTATAGGCATTAGTCGGGGATCATCATAATATTGAGCGATAGGATAACTTGAGAGCGCCAGCAATACTGCCAGACTGCCTTTTAAAATAAAATTAAGCGTCCAGTTGGTATAAACCAACTCATCGGTCAGTTCTTCCCTGCTTAACAGGTAACTGTTACCGCCGGTACTCGAAATAACGTCTATAAAATTCAGAAACAACAAAGCTATGGCGACCAGGCCATAATCCTCAGGTGTCAGGATCCGCGCCAGGATAATGAGGCTGACAACCCCCACTAAACGCCGGGTTACCTGAGTCAGTACAGATAATGCGCTGGCGATAATTCCAGAACGGGCAGTTAACATAAGGTAATAACTCGATAAGACAATAAAAAACTAACAAGCCATGGATTATTCAGCAGCGTCCGGTTAAGCTGATTTTCTGGCTTTATCTAATAAACGGGTCAAGCGTTTACGCACCATCCGCTTTTTAATCGGTCCCAGATGTTTTGTCAGCTCATCAAAATCGTCGTCTATTTGCTCATTAATTGGAGTCATTTCTCTTGGCCATTCCTCGCAGGGCAGCCGGTCTAGAAATATTTCCTGAATCTTGCCTAAATCATATCGGGCAATTCTGTTTATATACAATCTGATGTCGCTTATTTTGAACACTGACAATTTTTCAAAATCATAGCCCACGCCTTCTAACCAGGTCGTTCTGTCAGGCAGGTTTTTCTTACCAAAAGCTAAATCTGTATTGGCGGCTTTGGTTAAAAACGAATCAATCCAATTTAAACCTACTGGCAGGTAAAAAGGCTTTTCACGAATACGCTGTATGAATGACCATTTCATTCCGTAAAGATTTCCGAAGAAACAAGAGCGCTCAATGACGAGACTACGATAGAAATCCAAGTTCCTGCCGCTAAGAGGCATTCCAGCAATAATCACCGTTTGTTCTGGTGTTTCGTGCAGACTTTCAGCCATTTTCGGGAAACAATTTAATGAAAAACGCACATCAGCATCCACGAAAAAATGCACAGCAACTTCATCAGCCAGGTCGTGGACATAAGTATTCCAGGCATTACATTTATCGCCCAACTCAATTTCATGCACGGTTAATTGATCAAAATGAAGCTTTTGTTTTACTTCGTTTGCTACGCGTACAGTATTGTCAGAGCAGCCATTGGCGATAACGTAGAAGCGATGGAGGTATTCATCAGTGCTATTAAATACACTGGTTATAGAGCTTTCAATATTGTCCTGTTCGTTATAAGCGAACATGACAATATTGTATCTTAATTCATTCATGCCGTGACCTTCTGTGTGTTACTGGCATCATCTTCACTAAGATCCGCCGCCCTTATTCCTTCAATACCGGTATTATTTTCTACCGCATTCTTCACCATATAATAATTGGCAGTGATAAGGATCAATAAGAAGTAAAACGGTTCAAAGATAATTAAATCGAGGAAAAATGCCCCCACGAAGAAACCCACCAAGCCTCCCATACAAGATAGATTTATATAGTCGAAGGTGGAATTATCTACGGCGAACCGTCTGACATACTTGTACTGTTTAAAGGAAACCCAAAAAAATGACAGATAAATAAAGCCGGCAATTAGTCCTGTATTGGCAGAAAAATTGATTAATGTGTTGTGCGCTACATGGGGAGACTTTCCAGGGTATAGCTGCTGAGACGCATACTGAAATCTCTGTGGTCCAGCGCCGAGCAGCGGATATTCAAAGGCTATCCCAACGCCGACAGACCAGGAAACCAGGCGAGGATTTAACGGCTCATCACCACTACTTGACGACTGAGCCTGACTAACAGTACTGGACGTACGCTGAACAAGCATCCCCCCCTGATAGACCAGCATGCCGACAAATCCAATGGCCATAACGAGATTAAGTGATTTAGATTTCACTACCAGAGCAAAAAACAGTGTGACAGATGCTGCACTCAACAATGCCCCACGAGAAGCAAAGAGGATCAAGGCATGCCAGATAAAAGGCAATGTCATAATCAGCGCATACCTAAGCCATTTTTGTTTGAAGTAACGGATGCCGAACATTACAAAGGCCAGGCCACTGGTTAACACGATAGACGTTACGTTGCCATCCTTATAAGGGCTGCGTCGGGGTCCCAACAAACGTCCACCTTCAAATTGCGACCAATTGCCACTCAAATAGTGATCGTTGGCCCAATAGGCGTAATAAACCGTAATGAAGATAAACATGAAGCCGAAAAATTTTATCGTATTTTCCTGATTGATAAGTGGCAATACAAAAAAGTACATGATGGCTATGGTTGTGAATATATCCACCACAAGATCGCCACTTACTAACGAAAAGTAGCTTTCATAAGGCGTTAAAAAATTGGAGAGGTGGAAAATAATGGTAAGTGCAATAACCCCTTTAAATTGTCCTGATTTGTAAACTTCCCAACGAATATTCCCATTAAGAACATGCCATGCCCAGGCAATAATGGTAATACCCGCTGACACTTTAAAAGCAGAGAAGTCTTCAAAAGCCCAGAACCAAATGTATTGAGGTTGCATTACAGAAACGATCGAATAGACCAGCGCCGCAACCCAAGGCGCATTGAATATCATAAAGAAACTGACAATCAATGCTAAATAAAGCGCAATTTTTACCATACCACAACCTGAAAAACGGTGAGGGCTCTGTGTTCACTCAGCTGTGAGGCTTAGTAAATTCCAGTAGTCCATTAAATGCAATGCCAAACAGGATAAGGCAAGTCCTGTTTAAATCCCGGTTACATATTCAACCTCAGACCGAGTCAAGTAGCAACGAATTATTAGGATAGTAAGCTAATTTTAAGTATCAGCTACTAACTGAACGTATTGTGCTGGATATTTATAGATGAAAATCATGGTCTTTACGTTTAATAATAGAGTGTTACACTAGCCGCTTATAATTTGAGTTTTTATAAAATGATCACATCTCCCCCTCACTTTATTGGTATCGGTGCCCAGCGTTCAGGCACCAGTTGGATGTTTGAGTGCTTCCTGGAGCACCCCGAAATATTTATGCCTCAAAAAGAAATGCAGTTTTTTAATAAACAGCCTTTGAGTGAGCTTGACAGCTATCTGGCAAAATTTACCGAACAATCTAAAGTGTGTGGCGAGATAACCCCGGATTACTTATCGTCCAGGCAAGCCATCGACGGCATATCCCAGGCTTGCCCGGATGCTAAATTAATCATCATTTTGCGTAACCCGGTTGAGCGTACGAGAAGCTCGTACTCTTTATATAAAGAACGAGATGTCACGGATAACACTTCTCTTGATGACGTGTTCAACAGTAAATCCGTTATTTTTACCAAGAGTTTGTATGGTGAACAGGTTGAGTACTTATACAGCCAGTTTAATGCAGACAACATCAAAGTCGTGTTTTTCGATCGAATCAAAACAGAACCGTTAAAACTCATTCAGGAGGTTTTCGCCTTTATTGGCGTTGATGCTTCATTTGTACCGCAAAGTGCTACACGAAACTTTAACGCATCTTCTGTTGGGTTTGGCAGTAAAAAAGTAGCCAAAACCCTGACTTTAATTCAGAACTACCTACATAAACGCGCATGGGGAAGAACTATTCTGAATGTAAAGAAAACCTCATGGTTTAAAGCATACAAGCACCGAATGGTCACTAAGAACCAACCCTCTGCCAACGAAAATGCCAAATATTATCCTTACTTTGCGGAGGATATTGCCAAACTCGAGAAGCAAATTGGCAGCAAAGTGCCGAACAGCTGGAAATACGGCAATCTATAACAGTGGAAATGTTGTTACACGGAATGGACGTCATTCATCGTGCACTAGCCTCTAAATCATAGTTTGCTTTTTATCAGTCATTTGCCAGCCAAGGTAAGACTGTAAGCTCTCTAGTAAGGCTTTAATTCTCTGGTTGAGACTAATTGGCTTATCGCTGGCCTGCAGTGAGCTAACCCCAAATTGCTTCAGGAACTCCTGAGATAATGGCAGTCCGTGCTTACCCGGATTCTGCGCAGAATGATTTTCGCCAGTATTCAGAATCCAGGCAACAACAGGAATAGACAGCTCTTGTATGCGTAAGCCTTCAGAACGGAAGGTGTGAAGTTGATGGCGATGATTGCCAAGAATCTGCTTCAGAAAAACAGGGGCGACGACCTGATAAAGAACTTCCTTACTCACGTCCTGACTATATTCCAGCTGAGATAGCCCTGAAAGCGTCATTAAGGTTGAAAACCGGTAAATATAAACCGAACCACAGTAGCGACAAAGACCAAATTTCTTTAAAACAGTCTTCTCAGCCAGATTTACCACGTATCCTGAATTAGCGTAAAACAAGTCACCGGGTTCAGATTTGTAAACATGTTCAATGGTATCAATATTAAACCAGTCATCGCCGTCTATAACAAAGACATAATCGGGTGCAAAGCGTTTTGCATAAAGTAACCCGATTGATATCTTGCACCCTTTATCATCTTTCACCAGATCTAAAGGGACCTGGGTACCTTTGTTCATATCAGGTGGCGGGAAATCGACTTCTACAAATTCAGTATTCTTAAATGATTCCGGCGCAGGCGGCATTTCATTACAAACAACAATGATCTTATAAGGTCGGTCGGTATATTGAGAATTTAAAGACTGAATGGTGTTTTTTAAAAACGTCAACACACTGGCATAATCATTTGAGGAAGCCGGGTGACGAATAGGACACACAAATACAAACATACTTAAACCTTAATTAAAACAAAGCATAGAGACTTTTGGGCGCTTCCGACAAGCCTGTTTTTTTTAAAAGTGTCATTTTAACCATTTGATATTACCCTTTGAGTTTTCTTAGCATTCTTAATGAAAACAGAGGGTGGCTCACCAGTTGAGTTTTAATTAAACGTAATTGCTCAGATAATTTAAAGTTGCGCTGCAAGTTCGAATCAGCTGCCTGTCCGCCATGTTGAATACAGTTAGCAGAGGCTAAGTGCTCACACGCTATGGCAATCACTTTCAGTTGCAGTATCCGTTGCTCAAATTCCTCGAAAGGCCTGGAGCCATACCAACCGCCTGAAAAAAGCCATCGACCTACATGATACACCCCCGATTCATTAAAGAAATGTTTGAGTAAATCAAAGCTATTCCTGGCATTAAAAGCGATATCAGCTTGTTTAAAAACCTCGTGACTGCCCGTAACAAATAAATTACTGGCAGACACATTCAGATAAAACAGCGCCGATCTGACAAAATGTTTATGCGGCACTCCCAAAACAGCTGACTGATAAGGAAGTTTAACCGTTTCGCCTAATTGAACCGGTTTTTCAAGCTGTGAATAATGCTCTATCTGGCCCAAAAAGTTGATGATTTTCCAAAAGAACAATTTAAAGTGGCTAAACACGGTATCATTAAACAATATGAACGACTTCTCGCCGTGCTCTGCTTTAACAGATTCCATGCCTTCTACCCATGCAGAGAATTCAGCATAAGTATTCGAGCCTTTTAGTTGCTGTACTCTCGGAGACAAACCAGCAAAATGTTCGATTTCTGTTTTCAGCGCTCCGTCAGAATTATCGACTAAAAGTACGCCTTCCACGCCACCTCTGAGGAGTATTTCCAGCAGTGCTTCCAGCTTCTTTTGATTTTTCGTCACTCTTTCCTTTGAGTACAAACAAAAAACTACCCAAGTATTACGTAAATTTGAGGGGTTCAAATCAATTTCCTGCAGAATGGGGATATGAAAGTTAAATACCTTTTATATCACTAACCTATTACAGAGCCAATAAATTCACCTTAAATGCAGGTAAATTAACTCGGCAGTTTCTGTATTCAAATAAACTGTTACTTTATTGCAACAAAACTCACAGAGTCGCGCTAAAAAACCGATGCTTATTTTAATATTGTCTGTAACAATAGAGCGCTGTTGGTGGCATGGCTGAAAAACAAATTAGAAGGATATTCTCAATGCGGGTCGGCATATTCGTTGAAGTAGTCAAAGCACAGTTTCATACCGGAATATCCAGATATGTAAAAAGATTAGTCGAAACGCTTGTCAGTCAGCATCACCCTGATGTTACCTTCTATCTGTATTACCAGCGTCAGCCCGGTGAGAAGAAGCTTGACTGGTTAACTGATAATAAACAGGTCAAACACCGCGCTCTTTGGGTCCCGGCAAACCTGCTTAGCGAGCATCCTAGTGTTTGGTGGAAATACTATCTTCCACTAATGATGAAACTCGACAGTATAGACATTTTTCACGGCCCTAATCACTCAGTACCGGTTACCGCTAAAATACCAACCGTGCTGACCATTCATGACATCGCCTATTTTTACATGAAAGTCCATGGCGAAGGCCTGGACAGAATGCTTAAACGGACAACTCTTGAGAATATGGCCAGTGCCACGAAAATTGTCGCTGTGTCTCAATCCACAGCAAACGACGTAATCAGGGAAGGCGCTGCGCCAGATAAAACGACTGTGATTTATCAGGGGTATGAACCAAATCCAGGCGAGTCTACTGAATCCAGCAGTATTATGAACCGCCCCATCACTTCCCTGACACCCTATTTATTGTTTATAGGTACTGTGCAACCGCGCAAAAACGTTGAATATCTGGTTGATGAATTTGCCAAAATCAGTGCCAGTATTCCCCATACGCTAATGATCGCCGGTGCTCCGGGCGACTCCCAACAAGCCGTTGAGAAGAAAATAGCAGAGTACGGTTTGGGCAACAGAGTTTTGTTAACCGGTTTTATTTCAGATGAAGAGCGCCACACCCTGTATAAGTATGCCGATGTTTTTCTTTACCCGAGCCTTTATGAAGGCTTCGGTCTGGTCATCCTCGAAGCAATGTCCTATGGCGTGCCAGTAATTACGGGCAACAACAGCTCCCTGCCGGAGGCTGCAGGCGACGCTGGCATTAAGGTCGATATTGAAACTGCAGGCGCTTTGGGGGAGGCCATTATTACCTTGGTAAATGACCAACAGCTAAAACAAGATCTTATCGAAAAAGGACTCTCCCATAGCCACTCTTTTGGCTGGGAGGAATCCGCAACACAGATGATGGCATTATACCGCCAACTAGCTAAGTGTTAGTTTCGAACAAAGACCGAGCGGGCGTTTATTGCCGCATTTTCCCAGTCAAAAGCCTGCACTGAATGTTTACGACCTGCACTTCCGTATGCTTCACAACGGACAGGATCTTTAATAAATTTAATAATAACGTCTGCCAGAGCGACCGTATCGGTTGCATCTACGATTTCGCCAGTCTCTCCAGGGATAAGGGTCTCTTTGGTTCCCCCTGAATCACCTGCGATGACAGGCTTAGCGCAAGCCTGAGCTTCTACAAGCACCATGCCAAACCCTTCGATGTCCTGACCTTCCGTTCGGTTTGGCAGAATAAACACATCACAGTGCTGATAACACTTTATCATGGTTTCATCGTCACAATCGGTTAGCATTTGTACATGTTCATGGAGCGCCATTGACGCTATCAACTGTTCTAAATGAGCACGACTTTCACCATGACCAATGATCACATAATGCGCCTGCGGACAACGTTTTACTATCTCGGGCATGGCTTGAATCATTTTGTCCTGCCCCTTACGTGCCTGCAACCGTCCGACAGTTAAAATAACCCTTTTTCCCTGCCATCCCATGGAATTGAGAAAGTCTTCATCCTTCTTGTCTATTGGCGAAAACCGGCTCGTATCAGCGCCCGGATGCATGACCGTCACTTTATGATTTACACTATCGTCTACCCGGTTAACGATGTTGGCGCTGTTGTGGCTGTTACAGATAATTTTATCGGCACTGCGCATCACCAGTTTGGTCAGGCTATTTAATTCCCGTGATAGCGCACTGGCTTCCAGGTCTTCACCATGAACATAGCACAAGTATGGAATGCCCAGCGTTTTCTTCAGCATCCACGCCATTAGCCCTTCAGGCAGCACGCGACCACAATGTATGTAATCAACGTTCTGCTCTTTCACCAGTTGCTTTAATGCCTTGAATGACAGCCAGTAATATTTTAATCCGTGCAGATTAGCGATACCCCATTGCGAACTGTAAAGCGGTAAACGGTGGATAGTGATAGGGGCGCTAGCGTCAAACGAATCAGCCTTAGCCATCTCATCAGCAGCAATAATGTAGTCATTACCCAGTCGCGAATATAGCTCCCAGAACCAACGACCACTGCCTCCGGATGCCGGTGGAAAGTTCTGAGTTAGTACCAGAGTCTTCAATTGTTACTCCGAAAATGATTGAAATACCAACACCATGCAGAATAACGTTGGCACGGGAAAGAGTAAATAAGCATTTGCTTTACAAGGCCATTTACCCCCTCTCTAAGGTTAATCGCGCGCTGCCGTAAAAAGCCATACTGAGATAGCCCAAAGAGAAATCATATTGACTTGCGGTTATGGCTTTTTATTCACCAGAAAGCATAATACACTAATCAAAACATATGCCTATAATCACTAAACGAGATCACTCTTGCACTGTTTGTACCTTGCCCAGCGGATACCTTACCCGCCAAATAAAGGAGAGAAATTACGCTCTTTCCATCAGATAAATTTTTTACGCAAAAATGGCATTGAGGTGACCGTTGCCGCCCCCTTTGAACAGACTGAAGAGTTAGGTTATTTTACCAGTTTAGCGCAGGATTATGGTTGCCACACAATCAGCCAACCCCTCGCTCACAAAATGCTGCGTTATCTGTCGGGATTAGCGCAAAACACCTCCCTTAGCGAGGCACATTTTTATAGCGCAGGGCTGCAACAACAAATAGACACTCTATTGCAGCAACAAGACATAGACGCCATTGTCTGCACCGCTTCGAGTATGGCGAACTATGTTTTTCGCTCTCAAGTACTTAAACAAAAGTCAGGACGCCCCAGACTAATAATGGATTTCATGGACATGGACTCTCATAAGTGGCATCAGTATTCGCTCAATGCAAAACTACCGATGCGATGGGTATATCAGCGGGAAGCCAGCCTGGTTAAAAAACTAGAAAATCGCGTTGGAGACCAGTTTGATGCGTGTTTTTTCGTTGCCGAACCAGAAACGACACTATACAAACAACAAGCCGGTCAGCCGGCAGCCAGGGTATTATCGATTGGTAATGGTATCGACCCTGCTGAGTTTTATCCTCTGGCGCACCCCAGTGAGGTACAAACGCCACATTTGTTGTTTGCAGGTGTGATGGATTATACGCCTAACGTGGATGCTATGCTGTGGTTTTACCAACAAGTCTGGCCGAGGATATTAACTATTTGGCCCGACGCAACCCTTACTATTGCAGGTATGAATCCCACCCCTTCAATTGCCAGATTGGATGGCACAGATAATGTCAGGGTTACCGGTTTTGTAGAAGACATTCTTCCTTATTTTCACCAAAGTAATGTTTTCGTGGCGCCCTTTCGCATAGCCAGAGGCATTCAGAATAAAATCCTGCAGGCTTTTGCTTGTGGGTTACCAGTAGTCAGCACCTCAATGGGCGCAGAAGGAATACGCTGTACGCCAGGTGACAATATCGAAGTGGGCGATGAGCCCGATGAGATGTTCGACGCAATCAAAAGACTAATGGATGCGCCCTCTCACTATCAGTCTGTTCGCAACAATGCCCTGGCCACAATCGATGAACATTATTCCTGGGAGGGTATCCTGGCTCCCCTACTGGAACTGCTCACCAAAGAAAAAGTGAAGCCGCTATGAAAGCCCTGATAAAAAGCGCTCTGAGACTGCTGTTTATAGTACTGATTCTGCCATTCTTTTTATGCTACAAACTACAAAGCGTTCTGATGGGCAAAGACCAGGCAACCACCAGTTGGTCACAGTTGATGAGCCTATGGCCAGGCATGCTGGGCGTTTATTTACGCGCGGCTTTCTATTCACTCATTTTTAAACGCACCAGCCAGGAAGTAGTGATTGGTTTTGGTACTTTGTTCTCGCAAAATGACACCCACATTGGCACCGGCACCTATATCGGCCCGCAATGCAACATAGGGAAATGCGCTATCGGTGAGAATTGTTTACTGGGCAGTGGTGTCCATATTATGAGTGGTAAAGGTCAGCATAACTTTACTGACCCGGATACGCCTTTGCGGGAACAAGGCGGAGTGTTTACTCAGGTTACCATTGGCGAAGACAGCTGGCTTGGAAACGGCGCTATGGTCATGGCCGATATTGGCAAGAAATGTGTGATAGGCGCTGGCAGTGTAGTCATTAGCCCGGTTCCCGATTATGCCATAGTGGGAGGAAACCCGGCCAAAGTCCTTGGCAGCAGAAAGCCTGCAGGGGATTAACGTATGCAGCGCATAGGCTTTTTGGTCATTCTGACACTCTATACTTTGGTCATCCAAGCCAGGGAGTTGCCTACACCCTCCCGTTACACACATACCATTGCGGTTGACTCTGCGCAGGCGCTCTATCAAGCAGTCAGGCAAGCTAATCAGCGCGGTGGAGATACCCAAATTATTATCGCTGAAGGCGTTTACCAGCTGAATAATACGCTCAATGTCACCGGTAACCACATAGCATTAACATCCGCCTCTGGCGATCCGTCAACCACCACGTTGAGGGGAGCGGGAATGCGCCCGTCTAAACAGGTAAAAAACCTAATCAGGGTCACCGGTAAATACTTCACATTTTCCGGCTTAACCGGTGAAGCAGCCCCCCACCACATTATACAGATTGTAGGTGAGGCCAATGCCGACTATGCCGTTATCGAACACTGTGTTTTACAGGATGCCTATGAGCAGCTGCTAAAAGTCAGCCACCGGGCCAATAGCCAGGTCGCTGCGGACAATGGCATAATCCGCCACTGTACCTTTGGGTATACTCAGGGCATAGGCCCACAATATTACATCGGCGGCATAGATTTACACCTTGGTAAGGACTGGTTAATCGAGTCAAACCAATTTGTTGGCATAGCCAGCCCGGAAAATCGGATAGCCGAACATGCAATTCATTTATGGAATAACAGTCAAAACAATAGAGTGGTCAATAACGTTATTATAAACAGTGATCGTGGTATTGGTTTCGGCATGGCCGCCAGAGGTAATCAGGGCGGGCTCATTGCCAGTAATATTATTTATCATGCCAACAACAACCACCCTAACGCCGATGCTGGCATTATTCTGGAAACATCCCCAGGCACTGTTGTTAAAGGTAACCGGATTATCCAAAAACACGCTTATCCCAATGCCATTGAATACCGCTACGAGGCTACACGTAATGTATTGATCACCGATAACGGAACTAACCAACTTATTAGAAAACGCAATGGCGGCAACGCTGAAGTAAAAAATAATCACCGGATAAGTGATTTACCGGCTGGCGTCAAAAAGAGAGTTGTAGAGCGCTTTCCGGCCCATTATCAGCAGTTGGTTTTTGATACGCTTTACCCGATAAATCAGCAATGAAGTAAGTGTTGCAGGGTCGGTGTCAATGCGATGACATCGTACTGTTTCACCGGGAACTGGTTGAAAAAGGGCTGCTGCCTGTCGACTATTTGCTGAGAATACATCGGCACAAACCAGGTGACGTCCAGCATCGATTCGATTTGTGCAAACATATCTTCCGGGGTTAGCTTTTGAGACGCCAGTACCTCAGGATGTATTTCCAACAACAACACCGCGCCATAAGCGTGTTGGACTGTTTGCAGTGCTCCTTTTACAGCCTGAATTTCCTGGCCTTCCACATCGATTTTTAACACTAACTTATCTGCCAGCTGAATACTTTGGCCGGCCAGATACTTATCGATTGAAGTGACCCGGGTATTACCAGTTGAGTCCGGTAAAATATGCCCCTCGTGGTCACCGGTTTGCGTATTGCCAGTTGTAAAACTCACCATGCCTTCAAAGTCTGAAACCGCCTGATTGACGGCCACAGCCGGCACATCGAGGCGAGCCAGGTTATACCCAAGCATGGCATAAGAGCCGGGGTTAGGTTCAAAGGCAATCACGTTTTGCAGCCGAGCGCAGTTTCGCGATACCAGTGCACTCACAGTGCCTATATCGGCACCTAAATCAAAAAAAGAAAAATGGCCAAGTTTATTGAGCAGGTCGCAAAAAGGCCCGAATTCATCCAGATAGTAATTAGCAGGCCCGCCCTCAAGCCAAAAACACCATTCATCAACGGGGAGAACAAACGTAGCTTCGTCGAAATGATAACGTACATAGCGGTCGGCAAAGTGCTTACACATAAACCGATAGAAAGCATACTTCCCTTTTGCATCGTGCATCTGAAACCAAACCACTAACCGGTTTAACCAGCCTGGCAGGTTACGTAAACTGCCAACTTGCTCTGACAACGCTATTTCCCCACCAATCGCGATTGCTGCGAAAGTGTTGGATACTCCTGGGCGACCTTTTCAATAAACCATTGTTGCTGCGACGCCAGGAACCTTCTCTCCACTTCCATCGACATGATAACCACTGCGCCATGGGCAGGTTCCCCGCCTAACGTAGTGACTATTTGTTGTAGTTTGGTTTGTTGTTTGCCTGCGAAGGTCTGCTCACCTAAGACATACCAGCTGGCTATAAGCCGCAATTGGCCGGCTGGTGAGGAAAGTAATTCCAAAGCGAAGGGCGTTTCAATGGCAGACGGCAGCGCAATGACCTCTACCCGGGTCCAACTATCCTGGTCGTAGAGCCGGTTTAGAGAACTCACCAATTCACCGTCGCCCGCAGCATAAAAAGCCTGGTAAACCGTGATGGGGGCCGCATAAGGCGTTGTGAATTGTTGATATTGTGCCACAGTTGGAGAACGGAACCCGGCACGCCAGGTCAGCCAGTGAATCTCGTCTTCGCTGAGCGGTTTGGCGTTATGCTTGTTGGCAAACTCAAACTTTTGTACTTGCTTATCCGGGATGGCGGCGGCGATAAACTGATACCAGCCTGCAGCTACCAGCAATAAAATACCAACCGCAATCAGACCGCCCCTGGCCGCTCTGAAAGATGTCTGAGGCTGAATAGCCTGCGCAACCTCCTGACTTTGCTGCGGTGCTTTATCACGCAGCAATTCGCCGATACCAATCAAACATACAATGACAAACGCGAAGAAAAACCAACCATAAATAAGATGATCGGCCCCCACTGCATACTGCATATCGGATAAGTGGGCGATTAAAATAATGCCGTAAACTCTGACGATATTGGCTGCTATAGGAAAGATAACTGACAGTAAAACAAAAACCGTCCGCCGTTGTGGACTATACATATTGAGATAAGCATACAGGCAACCAATCACCAGCGAGGCAATAAAAAAGCTGATACCTGAGCAGGCTTCGGCCACCAGAAAGCGTCCCTTGGGGATCTCGATATAAAGTCCGCTGCGAAACACCGGGATGCCGGAAAGCTCGAGCAGGTCTACAGAGAAAGTGGCCGCTATTTGTTGTAAGTAAGGCACCAACTCCTCCCCCACCGGAATACAGAAGAGGATAAACAACAGCGGAAATAAAATTTGCCAGGTCGCTTTATTACCAAGCACCATCCATATTAGTACCGGTAACAAGCCAAACATTGCTGCATGCATAAACAACTGCACGTCACCGGCCAGGCCTATGGCGTAGAGCGCAATAGCGGGGAGAATGAATAATATCACCCAATAGTTAGGCTTAACGGGCTGAGCCAGTAAAGCTTTGCGCTTCAGGTAAATAAGAAAAAATGAGCCAGGGATAACGAATAAGCAATGATTGAAAATATCTGAGTTGTACCAGATATCCATGGCGGTAAACAATCCCTGATGAAATACCACTGCCCAGGCGACTAATACCAACACCACGGGCACCATCCGGACAGAAAAAGCCTTGTTTACGTCCTTATCGCTATTACCTGCGACTGCTTGCTCCTGCATGATTTACCACCGCGATTCTATTTAAGTTCGTAAGCGTCTTGCATTGTACCCCAGCGATAATCTGCCAGAAGTAGTTTTAACTTACCTTCCATCTTACTCAGGTTGATGTAATGTCGAACCTTGGATTTCAGCGGTGCCTGATTAATTCGAGGCTGCTGAGGATCTATTTCCCAGGGGTGAAAATAAAAACTGTAAGGGGCAGACTCCGTTTGCATAAACCGCTCAATACGCTTTTTGGAGAGCCAGTAAGGATACAGGCGAAAATAACCACCACCGCCAATGCCAACGTTATTACCTTTTTTGACAATGGTCGGAACCGGAATTTCGGTTATCCCCTCAGGCCGCTCATGCTTAAATCGCGGCCAGTCCGGAACACCATACAAATCATGTACAACCGGATAGGTACTGGAAGAATAAGTAAAGCCAAGCTCTACCAGTACTTCATAAATCCACTGATTAGTGTCATTTACAGAAAAGCTTGGCGCCCGGTACCCTTTTATAGCGACACCACCAGCATCTTCCAGAATCGCTTTGCTGGTCTGTACGTCATCAATAAATGCCTGACGATCCATGGTTGTCGCGCGCCTGTGGTTTAGCCCATGACTGGCTAGCTCATGGCCTTCATCCACAATGCGTTTAATTAACCCGGGGCAACGTTTGCCAACCCAGCCCAGTGTAAAAAAGGTCGATTTAACGTTAAATTCAGCAAAGATGTCTAACAAACGGTGGGTATTATCTTCCACCCTCAGCGGAATTTCCGGCCAGTCATCAGGCGTAAAAACCGACTCAAACGCAGAGACCTGGAAATAATCTTCCACATCTACTGTCATGGCATTTAAACGGGAATCCAAAGCACCCACGGTTATCGCCCTTTACCAAATAAGACTATCTCAACGGTTCGGATGAGAATGAGAATATCCAATAACAGGCTTTGATGCTTAACGTAGTATAAATCGAATTTCAGTTTTTCCATCGAATCTTCAACGCTTGCACCATAAGGATAATTTAACTGTGCCCACCCTGCTAATCCCGGTTTAACGTTGTGGCGCTGATTATAATAGGGCACCTCTTTAACGAGTTGTTCCACAAACTCCGGGCGCTCGGGGCGTGGCCCGATAAAAGACATCTCACCTTTAAATACGTTTATTAACTGAGGCAGTTCGTCGATGCGATACTTGCGGATAAACGCGCCGATGCGGGTCACCCGGTTATCGTTTTTGGTTGCCCATTTTGCACCGTCTTTTTCGGCATCAGGACGCATGCTGCGGAATTTTATTATTTTAAACAGCCGACCGTTTTGCCCGACTCGCTCTTGCTTATAGAACACTGAACTTTTGGTTCTGCGTCCATCATCAAGATAAATGATCATGGCGGTTATCAGCATAAACGGCCAGGCAAAGAACAATACAAATGAAGCCAGCACCGCATTCATCGAATAATCAAGTGCATCGCGCAGATAGTTTTGCGAGTGGAAGCCATTGGAATATATGACCCAGCTAGGGTACATCAGGTTAACCGCTATCTGACCGGTCTCACGTTCCATAAAGTCGAGTAGATCGGTGACTTCAATTCCGCGCAAGCGGCAATCAAACAGTATTTCGATGGGCAAGGTGCCCCGTCGCTGGTCACACGCTATGACAATCTCTTCAATATCATTTTCAACCACGAAGTTACGCAGGCTTTCATCGACCTTTACGTGGATGATTTTTTCATTTTTAATGCCATCTTCCCGGTTATCGCCGGGTACTGGTACAAACCCCAGCAATTCGAAGCCAAGACGGTCAACGTCACGGCGCATGCGCTTTTCAATAATTGATGCTCGCTCGCCAGCGCCCAATACCACTAACCGAACCCGGCCTAAACCCAACAAACCCAGGCGGTTGGTAAAATAGCGGAAAAACACCAGCGCGATAATATTCAGGCAAATAGCCGTTGGCAGATAATAAGAATGCATGTCCAGCGACGCGAATAAAGTGCCGGTCAGTATTTCTACAATAAAATAACTCAGGCCCAAACTAACAAATATGCGCCGGATAATTCCCCTGAACGTCTCGCGTAATTTCGCTTCGTAAAGCCCTACTGACAGAGAGCACAGCAGCACTGATAACGTGATCAGAAAAATATTGATGGTGAGATTTTCTATATCAGGTTCAGCTATCAGATTTAATTGAACCAGAATAAAGCTGGTGATGTAACCCACGTACGAAACAAGCAAAGCTTCTGTGATAACTAACGCGTTAGAACGCTTATTTTGTCTGTTTTTTGCAACTGCCATATTGTCTTTTACCAGCCTGTTATTGACGTAATTTCCGCTGTCGGGATTTATGATATGACATTTTTTTTGAATGAGATAGACTAATTGCACACTATCGCATTATATTAGTGGCTAAATTTTAACAACGGACTTAAAAAGTCTGCTAAGTTGAGACGTCACACGTCGATTAATTTGTTAAGTACAGGATAGAAAAGCATGGAAAAGGTAAATACCAGGTTATTACTCGTTGCGGCTGCACTGGGAACTTTACTGACCGGATGTAGTGGAACCAGCAGTCTGCCCCAGGCTACCACCCGTCCCTCACTAACCACGGATGTTAATGACTACAAATATCTGATTGGCCCAGGTGATAACGTTTCAATTTTTGTTTGGCGAAACCCTGAAATTTCAGGCAGCTTTGTAGTTCGTCCGGATGGGAAAGTCACCACAGCGCTGGTTGAAGACCTGGATGTATCAGGCCGTACCCCAACGATGTTAGCGCGTGAAATCGAAGAAAAACTGTCAACTTACATCAATAACCCACGTGTTACCGTTAGCGTAAATGGTTTTTCAGGACCACTTAGCGAACAGGTCCGGGTAATTGGTGAAGCTACTAATCCCCGAGCAATTAACTTCACTGAACATATGACTCTGCTCGACCTGATGATTTCAGTAGGGGGATTAACCGAGTTTGCCGATGGTAATGACGCAAAGTTAATTCGTGTTGTTGATGGCCGTCAGAATACTTACAAAATTGCTATCGATGATTTAATTCGTGATGGTGATATTTCAAAAAATGTGGATATGTTACCTGGTGATATCGTTATTATTCCAGAAGCATGGTTCTAGAAATCAGAATCGTAATCACTGTGTCTAATTTGCGGTAAACGGACGAAATCATGCAGGAATTGCAACAAACTATAGAAATGGTCCTCGATTATATTCGTGGGATCTGGTTGAAAAAGCGCTACATTATGCTGTGCTCATGGCTAATCTGTCCTATTGGGTTTGGCTATGTGGCAATGATGCCCGACGTGTATAAATCAGAGGCAGTTGTATTTGTAGACACGCGCTCCATGCTCCAACCCCTCCTGAGCGGGTTAGCCATACAAACTAATCCTCAGCAAGAAATTGCGATGATGGCTCAGACTCTTTTAAGTCGATCCAACATCGAAATTATCGCTCGGGAGTCTGACCTCGATATTACGGTCAATACCGCAGATGGTTACACCAATCTGATTAACGCACTCAGCAAGAATATCAGGCTGGACAGGACCGGCAGAAATAACATTTACAATATTTCCTACTCTAACCGTAACCCTGAACTTGCCAAACGAGTAGTTCAGGAAACACTGGACTTATTTGTTGAGGGCAGTCTGGGGAATAACCGCCGGGATACCGATACGGCGAGTCGCTTTTTGGATGAGCAAATTTCAGAATATGAAACCCGCCTGATCGAAGCTGAGCAACGACTGGCTGATTTCCAACGCCGCTATAATGATATAATGCCTGTATCCGGCTCGTTCTATTCGACGCTCCAGGGGGCAACCACCAACCTCGAAAATACCCAATTGCAAATCAGAGAGTTACAGCAGCAGGTATCGTCCCTCAAGAGCCAAATGACTGCAGGCCGTGCTACCGATGGATTCGATGTTCGCCAGGGCGATAATACACCAGTGATTACGACCCGCTACGATGATCGAATAAAATCGCTGGAAGAGAAAATTGACCAGTTAAAACTACGATTTACCGATAAGCATCCCGATGTAATTGAGGCCAAGAACTTGCTGGCATCCCTCGAACAATCGCGACAGGATGAACTGAAGGCCTACTTCAGTGAAACCGCCGAAGATGGAGACGACACCAACTTAAGTCCGCTTGCCACTGAGCTGAAACTGGAAATTAGCCGCCTTGAAGGGCAAATTGCCTCACTGCGAGTCAGAGAGGGGGATTTTGAGGCTAAGATTCAGGAGTTAAGGAACAAAATTGACCTGATTCCGCAAATCGAAGCAGAATCGACGGCGCTAAACCGTGACTATGGTATTACCAAACAGAAGTACGAAGAATTATTACGTCGAAAGGAAGCCGCCGAACTTTCTCGTCGAGCGGATGTATCTTCAGAGGAGCTTCAATTCAGAATTATCGAGCCCCCCTTGGTACCAGATACACCTACCGGGCCGAAACGACTCGTTTACTACACAGGTATTCTTGTTCTTGGTTTTGGTATGGGCGTCGCATTAGCATTTGCAATCAGCCAAATCAGACCTGTGCTGGTCCGGGGCAGACAATTAACCGCTCTCACATCGTTCCCGGTATTAGGTGCGGTAACGCATTTGAATCTGAAACAAATCCAGCGTAGAAACCGTATGCGAGTGTTCGTGTTTATCTTGTCATCCGGGGCAATTGTAACCATGTATGCTATTCTACTGGCAGCAGAAGTAGCGCATGTTAACCTGGTAGAGAGGTTCCTATAATGGCTAATAACACAATAGAAAAAGCCTTGCAGCGGCAAAAAGAAGCCGCTGCCAAACAGGCCGCGCAACAAGCCGAAAGCCGCCAGGAAGAACAAAAATCGTCAACTATCGAGCGAACTCTGGAAAAGCAACAGGCTGCAACAACAGAGCAAAGTGCAAAAGCAACGGCTGGCAAGGCGCCGGCTAAACCGCAACCTGGAGCATCAGTTAACGCAGACAACGAAGCATTAAGACTGACTATCAATCTCGAAGAATTAGATGAAAGGGGTTTCGTTTCGGTAAGTAATGCGCGTAAGTTGATCAATGAAGAATACCGGGAAATTAAACGTAAACTGCTACGGAATGCTTTCGGTGCTCTTTCCAAGACGTTAAAAAATAGCAACATTATCATGGTGAGTAGTGCTCGACCTTCAGAAGGCAAGACCTTTACCGCTATCAATTTAGCATTAAGTTTTGCCGCAGAGCAGGATAAAACCGTTCTGCTAGTGGATGCAGACGTACTCAAACCCAACGTTACCAGAACACTTCGAGTCAACCCTGGCGAAGGCCTGATGGAATATCTGTTAGATGAAAACAAGGATATTTCTGATGTGCTCTATCGTACAAACGTCGATAAATTGCGAATTATACCGGCAGGCCAGACTCACCACTTGTCCACTGAACTATTAGCCAGTGAGCGAATGAACGAGACTATTGATGAGTTTTCCAATCGCTATCCTGATCGTATTGTTATTATCGATACCCCCCCATTAATTGGTATTAACGAATCAGCGGTACTGGCGAGTTTTGCCGGTCAGGCTGTTATTGTTACTGAGGAAGGCCGTACCAAGCTCAACGATATTAATAATATCGTCGACCGGCTTAATCCTGATATGGCGGTAGGTTTCGTTGTTAACAAAGCAGTTAACGAGAGTGCCGACAATGGTAATTATTATGGCTACTACTACGGTAGTGGCCCCTCTGAATAAACAGCGATAAAGGACAGCTTGTGGAAAGGATTAATACATTTCGCCCGGCATTTATCGCGACAATTGTGGCTGCAGCATGTAGCGCCAATGTGTATGCAGACGTACAGTTTCGAGGTTCAGTAGAAGCTTCTCTGGTGAATCAATCATTTGATACTCAGAGCAACAATAGTCGTTATGAAGATCGTAACGCATTACAGATTTCGCCCACTCTTACCGGTATTTATACCAGTAAGAAGGCTAATGCCTCGGTGTCTGCAACCCATCTTTATCAACGTTTTGAAGTTGACCAGGGTAGCCGTTCAACCAACTTTACGGAATTCAACTATGCTGGCAATCTCAGTGTAATCGATAACGTTCTAATGGTTTTCGGAAGCGGCTCTCAGGGATATCAGTCCTACCGCCCGGAAACCTACATTTCATCGGATTACCTGCTTAATTCTGACGATTTAACCAAGATAACCACGCACAATGGAGGTGCGAGGCTGACCATTCCCCGCGGTAATATCTGGGGATTAAATGTTACCGGTCAGTATATGGAAACGAAGTCTGATAACTCATTAGAGGAAGTGGAAGGCGATGATACTTCGCCTTTCAATCAGTTTATAGACTCAAAAGGTGTTGCAGCGAATGCATCATTGGTAAATGGTGATTGGTTTAGAAATGCTTACTGGCGCGCAGATGCCACTTATCGTCGGACCGACCGCCAGGATCGGGGGGAGTTTGAGTCACTTTTCGTTAACGGTGAAATAGGTTATAACCTTTACGGTGACTTTGGCTTGATGCTGACAGGCACCCACGAAGAAAATGATATTAACGGCGAATTACAAAACTTTTTTGCCCGCTTTAATAATCAATTCTCAAAGTTTAGTACTTATGGTGTAGGCATAAACTACCGCCCCGCTGAAGGACGCTTTTTCAACGTAACGCTCAACAAAATCGACACCGATGGCGAAGACGATGGAAAAACCTTCGTCGGAGTCTCCACTAGCTGGCAGTTTTCGCCACGAACCAGTGTTCAGGCTCAGTATAATCGTCGTTACTATGGCGAAGCCGCTACCTTTAACCTCAGCCATGGTACCAAGCGTATCCGCACTTCAATCTCTTATCAGGAGAGAACGACAACGTTTTCGACTTTGTTGTTTGATGTAGCTGATGCAGGTACTTTTGTTTGTCCCGCCGGTTCGATTGATATTCTTGACTGTTTCCAGCCTGATTCACTGGATTACGAATTGCAACCCGGTGAACAGGTTGTTCAGTTCAGTCAGTTAATTACAGAATTGACCGATCAGGTAATATTACGTCGTCAGCTTGGCAGTAGCATTGGCTATCAACGCCGAAACTTAAAGCTATCATTGGATGGCAGGTATATTGATACTGAATACAGTATTGAGAATCGTCAACAAATCCAAAAATCCATCGGTCTGACTGCAAATCTTGAGGTGGGAGCCAGAACCTCGCTGTATAGTCGAATTCAGTTTTCACAGATAAACAACACCATCGATGAGGGTGAGCGGGATACTGACTCAAGCATGTATTCTATCGGCATGCGAAACAGTTTATCGAGGAGCTTATCGGTTGGTGCTGATATCCGTTATTTGGATAATGAAAACACCAACGGTATCGGCAGGGATGTGTTTGATTTTAACGAAACCCGCATTTCTCTCAACATGACCTATAACTTCCAAACCAACAGACAATAAAAAAGCCCTTACGGGCTTTTTTATTACTTAATCGTCCGACTTAAGCCGAACATAAGTCCGGTACTTTTTCTTCAGCAGTTTGTCGATATATTGCGTTAGCTTAATTTTATGACTAATCGCATCATCCAGGGCATCTACCAACTCACCTAACATGGCCTTGTAGTATTCAGCGTCCTTAACTTCGTTTCCATTCGGCGTAATAAGCCGTTGACGCGGCACGGTATCCGTATCGGCCTGGCTAGCTTCGGGAGTACTTTCCTGCCCGGCTTCGGCGACAGGCTCTTCTTCCTTTATCTCAGGTGAATCAGGCACAAACATTTCTTCACGTACTTCATCGATAACCGAATCAACAGCGGCTTCGTCGAGTACTTCAAGTTCTTCAAGAAAACCGAACAGTAAAATACGATCCATCAGTGTATTGATTTTACGCGGTACACCACGGGTAAACTTATAGATGTGCTCATAAGCATCACTGGAGAACAACTGAGCGCCATTCCAGCCGGCATGGTGCAATCGATACTCAATATAAGACTGAACCTCTTCAAGCGTGAGCGGCGCCAAATGACAGGATGCCACAATACGCTGGCGAAACTGCTCCATATTAGGCGCCCGTAAGATCGGCTGAAGTTCTTCCTGCCCCAGCAAAAAGCTTTGTAACAACGGTTTACCCGCCTGCTGGAAGTTCGACAACATGCGCAATTCTTCAATCGTTTCGAGGGGGAGATTTTGCGCTTCGTCCACCAGCAACAATGCCCGGCGTCCCTGGGCACTCAGGGCAAACAGGTAGCCTTCTAAATCTTTGAGAATGTCAGCTTTGGTCTTACCCGCCACATCGATTTCAAATTTAGCGGCGACCATTTTTACCAGCTCATCCGGCGAGAGTTTGGGCGTGACAATTTGGGCCGCTACAATGTCGTCTTCGATATCTGCCAGCAAGCTGTTTGCGATGGTGGTTTTACCGGTGCCAATATCACCCGTGATTACAATAAAGCCTTCAGCCTGAGATAATCCATACTGTAAATAAGACATCGCACGCTTGTGCCATTTACTGGCAAAGAAAAACGCGGGGTCCGGGGTCAACTGAAAAGGCTTGGAGTTAAGTCCGTAATAACTTTCGTACATGTAGTGCTTCTACCGCTGTTATTGCGTCCCGCGCCTTATGCGCTCAACGCGATTTCCTTTAGCTTATCCTAAAGCGCCAAAGTGTGCATTAAATCAACACTCAAAAACGTTAGGATTTACCATAACTTTGCTGCTTCACAATTGTCTCAATAATTCCGGTGGTCGATACGCCTTCCTCGAAGTGCAGTACCTTGACCACACCGCCATTTTCCAGCACTTCCTGACCACCCGCGATGTCTTCAACCTTATAATCGCCGCCTTTGACCAATACATCCGGCAAAATTCCAGCGATCAGCCGTTGCGGCGTATCCTCACCAAAGGGAACAACCCAGTCAACGGCACTGAGGCCAGCGAGCACTGCCATTCTGCGTTGTACCGGGTTAACCGGTCGACCCGGCCCCTTTAGCGCCTGAACAGAAGCATCGGTATTCACTGCCACAATTAATCGATCGCCCAGCCTCGCGGCCGCGTCAAGATAAGACACATGACCAGCGTGCAAAATATCAAAGCAACCGTTGGTCATCACCACCTTTTCACCGCGTTGCTTGGCCGCCGATACTGCCAGCGCCAGTTGCTCTTCAGTCATTACGCCACCGTCGGGATGACTATGCTGACCGGCCGCTACCGCCAGCTCAGTCGTTGTAACGGTTGAGGTGCCAAGCTTGCCAACCACGATGCTGGCGGCCAGATTGGCCATAACACAGGCGTGCTGAACACTTTCGCCGGCGGCGATACAGGCGGCAAGCGTCGAAATGACCGTGTCACCTGCGCCGGTTACATCATAAACTTCCTTGGCTTTTGCCGGCAGATGAAACTCCGTTTCGCCCGGCGTGAAGAGTGTCATCCCCTGTTCTGACCGTGTTACCAGTAACGCCTGTAAAGCCAAATCTGCACACAGTTGATTCGCCTGCCCCACCAGGTGCTCCTCGCTCTTCACTTCGCCCATAACGGCAGTAAATTCAGCCATATTAGGTGTAATAAGCGTTGCACCGCGGTATTTGTGGAAGTCTGTCCCTTTCGGATCAACAATCACCGGTTTATTGAGGTTTTTCGCTAGTTCAATCAGTCGCCCGGGATTACTCAACGCCCCTTTGGCATAATCCGACAGGATCACCAAATCATGTTCTGCCAGCGCCTCAGCAAATTGCGCTTCTAACGGAGTTTTATCCACTTCAGCAAAAGAACGCTCAAAGTCCATTCTCAGCAGTTGCTGGTTGCGGCTCATAACTCTGAGCTTGGTAATGGTATCGAATCCCTCACAGCGACTGAACTGGCAGTCTATCCCATACCCAAGCAAACGTTTTTCCAGCGCATCGGCATTGGCATCCTTGCCTGTCATACCCAGCAGGGTGACACGGGCGCCTAACGTCGACAAATTGATTGCCACATTAGCTGCGCCGCCAGGGCGGTCCTCAGAATCACTGATATTCACTACCGGGACTGGCGCTTCGGGTGATACTCTTGCTGTTGCTCCGCTCCAATAGCGATCCAACATTACATCACCAACAACTAATACTTTGATTTGACTAAAATTCGGGAGTGCCATTTTTATCTTTTTCGATACACTAATAGCGGGATTATAACAGTGATCAGAGGCGAAGAGCCAACTCATGACTCGGTGGTACGTATATTTACTCAAAACGGCCGGTAATACGCTGTATACCGGTATTACAGTTGATCCGAAAAGGCGCATGAGACAACACAGCGGTCTCATAAAAGGTGGAGCCAAGGCGCTCAGAGGAAAAGCGCCACTGGTTTATTACTGTATCTTTGAAGTAGCCGATAAGAGTCTCGCGCTCAAGCTGGAAGCCTGGATTAAACAACGCAACCGACGTGCCAAAGAGGCTCTGATCCAGGATGCAAGCGAATTACCGTATCCGGCAACCCGCCTCACCGACGAGGTTATCCGGCAGATGAACTCAACACACTGCTGATGATCATGGCCAACCCAACACTCAGCGTAAGCTCTACAGCAGCAACGCCCACATTGTGTTGCTCATCCACCTCTTTTTGGTAATTAATGCCATTCAATATAGTGCGTTTGCTGATGGCCACCAACACCCACAATAGTAACGACAATAAGACGCTGGTGATTAACCAGCCAGTCACGTTGCTAACGTAGCCTTCAGGAGAATAGCTTAACAGCGCGCCGGCCGAAGACACCACCAGTGCGGTGCCTAGTAAATTGCCGGCATGCTGCACGGCCAGCGCTAACTGACCGGTATCCAGCGCACTCTGAAAAGAGTGATTCTGGTTCTGCATTGCATAGCGCATTTCATAAATGCGGGTCATGATGAGCAAAATGGTCAGCACTACCAGGAAGCCGGTTATAATGGCGATCATGGCATTCACGTCGCTGCCATCCACCCACACCATGATACTGCGTAAAATAATAGCGCTGGATACCAGACTCGATGCATCCACCAGCGCAATGCTGACATTACGGTCACTGATTTTATGCTGGGTATCCACCGCATCCAGTACAATTTTATCGTGCGCAAAGCGCCCTACTTTGACCAGCAGAATGCCAATGACGCCAAAAATCAGCATCCCTATAGCGGCTTGTTCATAGCCTTGCCCTACATGACGCCCGACGACCGAGCTAAGCACCAGACATAAAGACAGCATGCCACCTGCTACACTGATCCCAAACGCAAAATTATCTTTCACTCCCAACTCGTCGCTCACTGATACTCTCGCCCGCGAACGGGATAGCCATTTCATAACGAGCAATAACAGCAACGCCAGGCCCACATCGATAGCAACATATACCCACAGATCCCGGGCCAGCGGCACCAGTTTCACTAATGTCTCCATTTACACCTCTACTTTGCGTTGGCCATTGGTGCGGTCGGCCGCGGCCATTCCACCAGTTGTTTCAACTCATAAAACTGGAGGCAGAGCCACCTTTGTGCCAGACTCACACTCACAACCCACCATCCTAAGTTATTATGCCTACGGAAAAAACAATAAACGGGATTATTCAGCAACATGCTGACGAAAACTGGCAAAAATTGCAGGACAAAGACTATCCGGCAGATCTGCTTCTGTCGCATCAGGACACCATTGTCGAAATTCTGGGGCTGAGCCCGTTTGTTACCGATATCGCCCTGACTAACGCCGATGTTTTTAACCGTATTCTCCAACACCAATGGCATAAAAAAGCAGATATAAAAGCGATTTGTCACGCCTTCAAAACGCGTCTTAGCGAAATAGACAGTGAAGAAAAACTGCTGGTGACCCTACGTTTATTCAGAGCAGAGCAAATGGCCGCTCTGGCCTGGCGAGACCTGACCAATCAACAAAGTATTCAAACCTCCCTGGCACAAACCAGTGAGCTGGCCGATACCTTGATTATGGCTGCTTACGACTGGCTTTATCAGGCTCATACAGCCCGCTATGGGGTGCCACAAGGGCCTCATGGGCCGCAACCCATGCTCATTCTGGGCATGGGAAAACTGGGTGGCAGGGAACTGAATTTCTCCAGTGATATCGACCTTATTTTTTCCTATCCCTATAAAGGCGAAACCGATCATCCCCGAAAACCTATAGAGAATCAGCAGTTCTTTACCAAGCTGGCACAACGACTGATTGCCGCGCTGAATAAAACCACGCCCCTGGGGCAGGTATTCAGAGTGGATATGCGCTTGCGCCCCTTTGGAGACAGTGGCCCGCTGGTAGCTCATTTTGGCGCGCTGGAAGATTACTATCAGGATCAAGGGCGGCAGTGGGAGCGCTATGCCATGATCAAAGCGCGCATACTCAATCCTGAATCACACTATGCCAGCCAGTTAGAAACTATCCTGGCACCGTTTATCTACCGCCGTTATCTCGACTTCACTACAATAGACGCCATTCGCGATATGAAGCGTTTGATTAGCAAAGAGTTACGCCGACGTCGCTTAACCGGCAACATCAAATTAGGTGCCGGAGGTATTCGTGAGGTAGAGTTTTTTGCCCAGAGTTTTCAGCTTATTCATGGCGGCCGTGAAACAACCCTGCAGTCACGGGAACTCCTGAGCGTACTTAATCGCCTCTCTGACTTACAAATTATCGAAACCGATGCCATCAGTCAGCTGCTGGAAGACTATTATTTTCTGCGCAAAGCTGAACATACCTTACAGCAGTTTAATGATGAACAAACACAACTGCTACCCGACAATATCTGGACGCAGGCCGTGATTGCCAGGGTAATGGCGTTTAACGATTACCCGGCCTTCTTAGCCACTCTGAGCAAAGTGATGGAGCGGGTACACGAGCAGTTTAACCAGTTAGTCTCCGAACCTGGTGATGAGCAGCAGGAGCAGGATTCCCTGTTTAGCCGGTGTAAAGATGCCTGGTTGCTGCAAGTTTCCGAGCCCGAGTTTGGCGAACTGCTAAGCGATACCCTTGACGAGGATTCGGCTCTGGCACTTTATGCACAACTGGGCGATTTCAAAGGGCAGCTGAGCAGGCACCGCATTGGGCAGCGCGGTGAAGACACACTGGCGAAGCTCATGCCGGAAGTCATCTATTACATGCTAAAGCAATGCCCTACCAATATCACCCAACTGTTGCCACGGTTAATCAGTGTTATCAGCGCTATTCTCGGCCGCACCACCTATCTTGATTTGTTACATGAGAATCCGGATGTCCTCAAACAGCTCATTAAACTGTGCGCCAGAAGTGCATGGATCACCGAACAAATCCGCAGTTTCCCGCTGCTGTTAGACGAATTGCTTACGCCGCTTTATCTGCAACAACAGCAAACAGACTTACCAGTGGTTTACGAAGAGTACAGCGACGAATTGCGTCAGAGTTTGTTGCGAATAGAGCCGGATGATACTGAATTGCTCATGGAACAATGGCGACAGTTCAAGCTTTGCCAGCAACTTCGTATAGCGGCCAGTGATATCTCCGGCTCGCTACCCATTGCTAAGGTGAGCGACAAGCTTACGGTACTGGCGGAAGTGTTACTCCAGGCTGTCTTTAAATCTGCCTGGCAACAACTAACCGAAAAGTTCGGAGCCCCCTCTCATCTGCAACAGGATGACACCGGCTTTTTAATTGTAGGTTATGGTAAGTTGGGCGGCTATGAGCTGGGTTATGGCTCAGATCTCGATTTAGTGTTTATCCATAACGCGCCGCAGGACAGCGAAACCACAGGCCCCAAAAAGGTCTCTGCTCAACAATTTTATATCAAGCTGGCTCAGCGCATTATGCACCTGCTTAATACCCGGACCCTGTCCGGTCAGCTTTATGAGGCTGATTTGCGCTTACGCCCTTCGGGTAATTCAGGGCTACTGTGCTGTCACCTCAACGGTTTTGAACATTACCAGGAAAAAGAAGCCTGGACCTGGGAGCACCAGGCCCTGGTCAGAGCGCGCAGTATTTTAGGTGACAGTCAGTTACAGCAGGCTTTTAAAGAGGTCAGGAGCCGCATCCTGCAACGTCAGCGCGAACTGCCTTTGCTGGCTGAGGAAGTGGTTAAAATGCGCCTTAAGATGCGCGACCACCTGCTCGACAGTCAGGCCAGCGGGCTCGATCTGAAGCAGTGTGAAGGCGGTATTACAGATATTGAGTTTATGGTGCAGTACTGGGTACTTGGCTATTCTAATCAGTTCCCGCCCCTCACTCACTGGCCGGATAATCTGCGGATCATCGAAAATGTCCAGCAAGCCGGTTTGATAGCTCAAACAGACGCCGAAAGTTTACAAAATGCTTATTTAACCTTGCGTGACCATTACCACCAGTTGACCCTGGCCGGTGAGAAGTTTGCCCACAACAATGAAGAACTGGAGTCGGTCAGACGTCTTGTTACCGCTCAATGGCAGCACACATTCCCTGGTCCGTGAGGGCCGCGCTAGCTGCCCACCCGGCTGCATTGGGTACTGAGATATTCAGTGACTTTTTCAGTCACTACCAGAGAGCGTTGTTTTGGGCAAACGAAGGTGGCTACCTTGCCTTCAAAATTGCTGTCGATGGCGCTGGCAATTTTTGCCAGTGAGCCGGCTACGGTATTATCCATCTGAAACTGATGCTTAATCACAAAATCCTGATTGAGATCCCAGATCACCTGCATGCCTTCCTGTTCGGCATAAGATGAAATCGCTTCGCGCAGGGTATTACCGGCCCTGAAAGTACGGTACTTGTATTCACCTTCCCATCGACCGTCCACCGGTTTTAACGCGCTCGACATCGACTGCAGCCGGTCGTCAAGACTTTGTTCTGATGGCGTAAGATCGAGCACCATGTCGGCGCCTTCAGACCGCTCAGGTTCACTGGCCGTCATTCTGAATTCTCTGTAGAAGTCAGATAACCCCTTGGCAACAGAGCGCTCTTCTGGCGCATCCACCGGTTTGGGCGCCGATGTCATATTCATTTGCAGATGGATAACGATGCCAGCCACAATGATCACCGCCAGTGCCAGTCCAAGATGTTTGGCCCAAAAAAGGGTGGAGGTCGGCTTTTTGTTCATTCAGGCTCTCTGCTTCTCGTCGATAAAACCAGCTCTTGGCTGATTACAGCTATCACTATCTGTGTATCATTTCTGTTAATGATCACTTTTCATTTCGAAACCATCGCTATTTATATAAAGACGGCGCTTGGGGATCCGGCCGGGTCTTAAACCGCTTATGCATCCACAAGTAACTTTCCGGTTGCTCATCTATAATATCGGCAATGTTTTGATTAAGTAAAGTCAGGGCCGGCACATCCTCAAGTTCTCTTAATTCAGGCATCGGCGGGTAAAACTTCACTTTATAACCCTTGTCGGCATATTGGGACGTTACAATCAGCGGCTCACTGTGGGTACGCCGGATAAACATCATCGTTGCGGTGGTCGTTGCCGTTTCCTGCACGCTGGCGAAAGGGACAAAAATACTTTGATTGCGGCCATAATCCTGATCCGGTAGGTAAAGGCACAGCTCACCCTGGTCCAACGCGGCAATCAGCGCCCGGGCGTTACGCTTGTGGATCATATATTTATTCGAGCGGGCCCGGCCGTGATACTGCAAATAGTCCATCAACGGGTTATTGTGTTTGCGGTAAAAGGCGATGCTCGGATATTTCAATCCTAAAATCCGGCAGGCAAATTCAAGATTCATGTTGTGCAACGCCATGCCAAACACCCCTTTTTTGGCCGCCAGAATAGCTTCAACATGTTCAAAGCCTTCCACTGTTCCATGTTTTCTGACCCGCCAGTCCGGCCACCACCAGCCCATAGCGGTTTCGTAAACCGCCATGCCAGCGCGTTCAAGGTTATGCCTGACCAGTTGTTCTCTTTCTTTAAGAGGCATCTGCGGGTAGCAGAGTTCGAGGTTCCGCCTGGCTATTTTTACCCGGGATTTAGCGATTTTACCGAGTAACCACCCGGTGCCCCGGCCTAACAGCCTGATCGCAGGAAACGGTAACCAGGTCACAATATACAGCAGGATAACGCCAAGCCAGACCAGCCAGAAACGGGGTCCGAGAAATGCCAATGAAAATTTGGGCGGCTTAATTGCTACAGCCAAGATAAATGTCCTCAGTCACTTAGATGCGAACAGAGTCTCGCCTCTGCCGCCAGAAATTGACGGCATTGTAGCGTAAGTCGGTCTTTTTGAATACTTACAGAGTGCAGCTGCTGCTTATTCAGGAGTGATCAGCAGGCTTTAATAGGCTTTGTCAATCTGGCGCAGTTTCTTTTCGAAGGCATCAAAATCATCAGACTTCTGATAATCAAAATGATACTGGTTGTGAAAGCCAAACTGCATGGCAACTTTGGCGTCGTTGATATACAGGGTGTAACCATCGAAGTCGGTGTAAGCAATAACGCCGTCGAGCCGGTATTTTCCCTCTTGTTCTTCGCCTTCCTGACGAATTTTGTCGAATACCCGCAGGACAAACTTTGAATCTAATTCGTTTTTCATAACTAACACCTCCTGGGGTTTATACCTTCGAAGGTGCGATTTAGATTACTAGCCTGACGGGTTTACCTTACTAGTTAAAGTTATACCGCACACCGAGCGAAATAAAGCTGGTATCAAAGCCGTCTTTTCCCCGCAAGTACTCAGCTTCCAGGCGAATAAACGTTTTGGTTGCCACGTAATAGTCAAACCCTAATCCGATAAGCCCGGCGGCAACACTTTCATCATAACCGCACACCGTCTGATTGCCGGCAGTCGCTACCGCAGTGCCCACTGCACAATCCCCCCCCGTACTCAACTCTGCGCTCTGCACACTCACACTGGCAACGCCTAAGCGATAAAACAATTCACCAACAGGATGCGACGCCTTGCCCAACACACCAAGATAGAGCGCATCCGACTGCAGTGAGAAACCCGAGCCATCAGACTCGGCATCAATATCAGCAAACTGATAATAACCCGCTTCTACATACCACTGACGATGAAATTGATGTCCTAACACCAATTTATAACTGAAGGATTCGTCCTGTGCCTGGCGGTACTCCAGATCAGAGTACCCCGCACCAATCACGCCATACATACGTTCGATAGCCTGGGCAGATTGCGAACTTATCAATAGTAGCGATGCCCCTAACAGCGATTTCAACTTCATAAACCTTCTCCCTGCTATCCTTTAAAAGAAAAACTCGACATTAATTTCTATGTGGTCATCGCGACGTACGAAAAAGTACGGATCGGTAGGCGATTCAGCAGAGAAAAAATACCCGTTAATGGTGAATTTCCAGTTATCCGTCATGCGACTGGATGCCTCAACGAAACCACTGTAAGTCTGTGTATCATCAAGATCCTGCACATAACCGAACAATACCTGGGTACCATCCATATCGTTCCAAACCCAGCGCAACCCCACCATCAAATCGTTTTGCGCCGGCGCAAAGAAGCTATTGTCACGCTCGTCATACTGGTATTCCATCAACCAACCAATATCATAAATGGAATCGAATATACCTACTGAGGTATATTCAAACCCGCCTACCGCCGCATAAAACGACTGCAAATCGGTTTTACGATGGATAGCCTCGAGCTTGTACAGCATAGCACCATTAACCCAAAGCAAGTCGGCACCGACCTGCTGCATTTGCTGGTAATAGGGTCGCAGCAGTAAATCATTGGTTTCTATTGCACCTTCTACCAGCAACAATGGTTCACGATTGGTCCCGTCAAAATAGGAAAGCCCGACTTCCCAGTCGCCCAGAGTCTGCTGCCAACGAATGGCATAGTCGAGATTCTGTTGTTCATCTTCTGATTCATACACCGCATTGTCGTTGCTGATGGGCACTAAAGGACGCAAGCGTCCTTCTTCACCGGCAAAGGTACGCTCACGAAAATAGGGCATGACAAAAACGCTAATCGCACCGGTTTCCATCAGATAGGAAGCGCTAAGCATCGGCTGTCCGAGTTTTTCTTCACCATCCACTCTTTCAATAGCGTCGGTTTGGTTAATCACGTCAACCAGATGCAAAGACTCCGTCTGACCCCAGAATACTTTGCCCACTCCGGCTTTAAATTCATAAGCTTCACCGGCGTGCAGCCACATAAGTTCGCGAATATCGGCATGTGTTCTTTCTTCGTCATACTGATCAACGCGTAAAAATGGCTTAAACGTAATTCGGTCATAGCCATCGTTCCAGTCGAAAAAAACCTCTGGCGTGACGGTAAGCGAAGTTTGCGCCCGGGCCTGCTCAGGAAAAGCCGCATCCTGTAAAAAGAAACGCTGCTCAACGGTAAACACGCCGGAATACTCAGCTTCAGCAGCCACCGAAAAGCTTTGCGACACGAAGCCTGTGGCCAACAGAAGCCCAAATGCATTGGTTAGTTTCATATTATCTTGCTCGTTTGAGACTGTCTTTATCCAGGTCGCTGTCTTTCAGACCGGTTTTGAACTCAATGTCATTGATGTACATAGCGGTACTTTTACCGGTTTGCTCATTAAACATTTCAGACGTATGGGGACGCCAGTAAGCATCAAGATACAGTTCATAATCGTCAAGAATGAGGGTTTTAAGCAGGTCCCCTTTCTTGTCGAAAAAATCCATTTTAAGCAGGCGATAATGTTCGGTATCAATATACGCGACCTGCTTTGAGTAACCGGAATATTTATCTACCGGCGTTTGTTCAACAATAAAGACTTCCTGACCTTCTACTTCCGTATCACCAATGTAGTCGAACTTAAATTTTTCCAGTTCAAAAGACGTCATATCTTCGTAAGCAAACTCACTGCTCATGAAAGGGCCGGACTTATTCTGCGTGGCAATTCGCTTGACCCGTTTGACCTTGGGTAAATACATCCACTGATCATCCGGCGTCAGTGTATTCGAAAAACTCAGGAAAGCGGCACCTTTTACATCTGCCGGCGATTCGAATACGGTCAGCGACTTGTCTCCCTCATCGACTCTTTCGAGGGTATAAACCCGCAATTCACGCTCACTTTCTTTTCCCCGGGCATCACGCAGTACCATAGTGGTTGATGCCACAGTGTCTTGCCATCCTGAATTGCGCGACTTTCTCTCAGTGGCAATGCGCAATCCCTCTGCTTCATCGGCATTTACCGCCGCAGGCCACAGCAGTGACAAAGATAAGCCGACAAGTAACGAGCCCAATACAAGCTTACGTTCCAACATATTGAAATCCTTTATGCTTCTTCAGAGTTATTGGCGATACTATACTGGTATCGACAACAAATTACAGTAAGCCTGCACGTTTAAAGCCTTGGCAAGCCAGTACTCGCCGCTCTGCTCTGTGCGATTACGGGTTCTGTTACCTAACTATAGCCGCCTTAACCGTAAGCTCCAGGCCATTAGCTGAACATAAAACCACCCACACTTACTGCCACTAATATACATTCTCTTCGCCTCAATTGGTTTATCTCGCATCAAAAACACAGGAATAATTCATAAAATACATACAGTTAACAATATATTTGCAATTGAATTTTTTTTCTGTATCATTTGCAAAACCAACTGGTCAGATGAGCGGATGAGTTATGAGTATCAGAACAAGTTTGAAGAAAGTTTTACCTCCAATTTCAATTACAGAACAAGAAGCCCTGGATGCGGGTGATATTTGGTTAGAGTCTTCCATTTACCGTGGAGCTCCTGACATGGAGGCATTGCGAGCAGTTCCTCAAGCCAAGCTGAGTGCCGATGAGCAAGCGTTTATGGACGGACCGGTAAAAGAACTGTTAGGCATGGTGGATGATTTTGAATTAGGTAATTCAAAACATATCCCACAACATATTATTGATTTTTTGGGCGAGAATCGCTTTTTCTCGATGATCATTCCCAAGAAATTTGGTGGTCTTGAGTTTAGCCCTTATGCCAACTCAACCATCGTAGCAACCATTGCCGCGAAAAGCGGCGCGCTGGCAGTTACTGTCATGGTGCCTAATTCATTAGGCCCGGGCGAACTGCTGATGCACTACGGCACCAAAGCGCAGCAGGATTACTGGCTGCCGCGTCTGGCTGTCGGCCAGGACATTCCTTGTTTCGCCTTAACCAGTCCGGAAGCCGGTTCCGATGCAGGCGGCATCCCTGATGCTGCGATTGTGACCAAAGGGCAGTTTAACGGCGAAGAAGTCATTGGCCTGAAGGTCAGCTGGGATAAGCGCTATATTACTTTGGCACCGATTGCCACGGTTCTGGGTCTTGCGTTTAAAGTATTCGATCCGGATCAGTTGCTGGGTGACAAGCTGGAACTGGGTATTACCTGCGCGCTGTTACCAAAATCGCACCCTGGTGTGGAATTGGGTAACCGTCACGATCCAATGGGCGTCAGATTCTACAACGGTACTACCCGGGGTCAGGACGTATTTATCCCAATGGACTTTATCATTGGTGGTCAGAAGAACATTGGCCGTGGCTGGCAAATGCTGGTGAGCTGCTTAGGTGCAGGTCGTGGTATTTCACTGCCGGCCATGGGCACCGCCACTGCTCAAAGCGCATTAAAATCAACCGCTGAGTACGCTTTTGTTCGTGAACAATTCGGTTTACCCATTGGACGCTTTGAAGGTATCCAGGAAAAACTGGCAGAAATTGCTGGTAAAACGTTCCTTTGTGAATCCATGCGTGTACTGACCACTGAAGGGTTAGGCGAAGGCCTTAAGCCATCGGTAGTCACCGCTATTGCGAAATACCATATGACCGAGATTGGTCGTCAGGTAATGAATGCAGCCATGGACGTGCAAGCCGGTAAAGCTATCCAGCGCGGTCCGCAAAACACGCTGGCAGCAGGTTATTCAGCTTTGCCTATCGCCATTACGGTGGAAGGCGCGAATATTCTTACCCGCAACCTGATGATCTTTGGCCAGGGGGCAATGCGTTGTCATCCGCATTTAAAAGAAATGGTCGACCTGATCTACAGTGAAGATAAGGCCGCCGATGCACAGTTCAATAAGGTACTGCGCAAAACCGTAGGCTTTAGCGTGAAAAATGCTTTCCGCAGTCTGTTCAGCAGCTATCTGCCATTTGTACGTGGCGCGCAGTCGAGCCTGCCGGAAGTACGCGGTTACGAAAAACGCTTAAATGCGTTATCAGCCAAGCTTGCGCCAATGGCCGATTTATCACTGGCGGTACTGGGCGGCGACCTGAAGAAAGCGGAATTACTGTCTGCCCGCCTGGGTGACATTATGAGCTATCTGTATGGTGCCATGGCCGCGATTCGGTATTACGAGCAACGCATTGAAGATCGTCAGCAGGCCAAGCCTTACTTCGATTATGCAATGCAATGGTCACTGCAGCAGGCAGAACAGGCACTGGTGAACTTTGTGCGTAACTTCCCGAATACACCAACTCGTGGCCTGATGCGACTGCTAACAAATACCTACAGTGGCAGCGTAAGCACCATCAGCGACGACCTGATCCGCGAACTGTCGATGGCAGCCCTGCAGGATAACAGCGTTAAAGCGCAGTTAACCCATCTGGTTCAGCCGATTGCGGGCGATGGCAACGACATTAATGAACAGGCCTTTAAAGCTAAGCACAAAGTGCTGCCGCTGCTGAGCAAAGTGCAAAAAGCGCTGCGCAAAGAACCGGTTATTCCATTCCTGTCGTTTGAAAACGCGTTAAATAAATTGCAGGAACGTGGTGTGGTAACGGCTGAAGAAGCCAAAGACCTGCATGACTACAACGAAAAGCGGAAACTGGCCGTTCGCGTTGATGAGTTTACCTTTGACTTGGAGCTGATTTCAGCCGAAGCGCCCAGTCAGGAGACCAAAGACGCTGCCTGAGTAACGTCGTTCATCTAATCCAAAGCCGGGCGTTGTGCCCGGCTTTGTTGTTTTTATCACCACAATTTGCCGTTTATCAGTCAAATAAGCTTGCATTACTTTTGCTTAAACTCAACACTATAAAACAAACAGCATTTGTAATTTGCGCGGAGCGCGTCTGAACATTCCGGGAAACCGCCCGGAGTAGCCCGCACACTGAGTATTAAACGCAACATGATCAAGTCACCGCCTTCATCAGCGAGTATCACGACTACCAGAGAAGTTGTCGAATTATTGTACGCCAACCTTTTTACCGGGCTGGTGATGACCATCCTGAGTATCAGCGCCATTACTTTTGGTTTTGCCAATCCCGAAATAGCCTCATATAAGTTTTCGCTGTGGGCAGGCATGATTTTCCTGACATTGCTGCGCACCTTCGATGGCGCCTACTGGTATCTGCGCCTGCGCAACAGTAACTACCCGCCGCGCTGGCCATTAATGCGATTTGTACTGGGGTCTACCCTTTCAGGACTGGTATGGGCATTTTTCTGCGTCAGCCTGTACGAAAGTATGTCATTAATCGAACTGTCTACCACAATGGTCATTGTTGCCGCCATGGCTGGCGGCGCAGCAACCACTCTGGCCTCCCATTTACCGTTGGTGTTGCTGTATACAACCTTAGTGCTACTACCGTTATCGGTTCGCGCCCTGTTCGACAGTGACGAGCAATTTATCCTGCTTGGTGGTTTAGGCACTATGTTTTGGGTAGCCATGTGCAGTGCCGCGGTGAAAGCAAATGACTTCACTAAGCAAGCCATAGCCATCAAGCACGAAAACGAAGAGTTAGTTACCCTGATGCGTCAGGAACGGAATGAGGTCAGAAGAGTTAACCAGGCGTTACTCGACTCTAATCAGAAACTCGACCATGCCAACAGCAATCTCGAGTCAGAAGTGAATCGTCGTACAAAAGAGCTACAGGATATTTCTAATCGCGATCCGCTGACAAACTTAATGAACCGCATTGGGTTTATGCAAAACTTCAATGCCATTCTGGAGCGGGCCACTAACGGCAAGACTTCCATGGCAGTGTTGTTCATCGACCTTGATGGTTTCAAACAAATCAACGACAGCCTGGGGCACCAGGCCGGTGATGTAGTGTTATCCAAGGTGGCCGGCAAGCTTAGCGAGTACTGTGAAGCCAATTGTATTGGCCGTTGGGGCGGCGATGAATTTATTATTATTCTGCCCCACGCCGATGGTGATACTGCCGTGGCAATCGCGTTAGCCATCAAAAGCAGCCTGACCACGCTGAATCCCATAGCCAACAGCCCGCTGTCTCTTGACGCCACCATAGGCATTGCCTTGTACCCGGTACATGGTGATTCTGCTTCTACGTTGGTGCAGTTAGCCGACCTGACCATGTATCACTACAAGCGCACTTCTCCGGGTCTGGTAGGTATTTACACAGAAGCCTTGTACGACAAGATGCACCATGAGCAGCAGTTGCGCGAAGGTTTGCGCCAGGCAATAGAGAAAAAACAGCTTCAGGTGGTCTATCAACCGATAATCGATGCCACATCAAATCGCCTGTGGGCCATTGAAGCCTTATTGCGCTGGCAATTTAACGGTGTCTGGAACAGCCCCGACGAGTTTATCCCGCTGGCCGAGAAAAGCGGGGCTATCCATGATATTGGCACCTGGGTTTTACACCGGGCTTGCATTGATGCCGCTCAATGGGACGATCAAACCTTTGGTGTGTCAGTTAACGTTTCTGTATTACAACTGGTCAGTGAAGACTTCATTGCCTGCGTCGACCGGGCACTGGCGAGTTCCGGGCTGGCTCCTCAGCGTTTACATCTGGAAGTCACCGAATCTATTTTCGCTGACGACATGGCAGTCCTTACAACCAATATCAGTGCCTTGAAAGCCCGGCGAGTAAAGGTTGCTATCGATGACTTTGGCACCGGCTTTTCTTCGTTAAACCTGCTCCAGTCACTGGACTTTGACTTGCTAAAAATCGACCGCGCCTTTGTGCAGCAAATGACGCTTAGCAGTGATGCTATTGTTAAAGCAACGGTATTAATGGCCAAGGCGCTTGGCTGTAAAACGGTGGCTGAGGGCGTTGAAACAGAAGAACAGGCCAGCTTACTTCGCCTGCTGGGTGTCGACTGCCTGCAGGGGTATTTATTTGCCCGCCCGTTAGAGAAAAAAGCCCTGCAGGAATGGTATACTAGCTGGCAGGATAATAAGTAGAAAAGACTATGGCGCAACTATATTTTTATTATTCGGCAATGAATGCCGGTAAATCAACTTCACTTCTTCAATCGGCTTACAACTATCGCGAACGGGGTATGAACCCACTCATTTTCACTTTCGCGCTGGATAATCGTTTCGGCAGCGGTAAAGTGGCTTCACGCATTGGTCTGGAAGCCGACGCCAGGCTCTATAATGAAGATGATGATTTGCTCACTCTTATTGCGAAATTGCACAGTGAGCACTACGTCGATTGTGTCTTTATTGATGAGGCGCAGTTCTTAACCAAAGCACAGGTATCGCAGCTTATTGAAGTGGTTGATGAGTTGGATATTCCCGTACTGGCCTATGGCCTGCGTACCGACTTCTTAGGGGAGACCTTCACCGGCAGCCATTACCTGCTGGCCTGGGCCGATAAACTATTTGAACTCAAAACCGTGTGTCATTGTGGTCGCAAAGCCAATTTTGTGGTGCGTATCGATGAAAACGGGGTAGCGGTGACCAGTGGCGCCCAGGTCGAAATTGGCGGCAACGATCGCTACGAATCCATGTGCCGTAAGCATTTCAAAGCGCTGGTGTGGGACCCGTCCAAATCCAGCGAAGCATAAGATAACATTGACAATCGCAGCGCGACCCTGCAAATTGAATAAATTATTCCAAATATTCATTTTTCAGGGAATCAGTATGTTTGCCACTCGCGCTACCCATCTCTTTGCCAGCCTGGTGTTATTATCAACGACCGCCTGCTCCGCTTCTACGGCCTTACCGACTGCACCACCTGAAAATACCACCCGCGTTATCGAGCAAGCCTTGACTGAGTTTTACACGCCGGGCATGGGTGTTGGTGTCATCCATCAGGGTCAGGTAGTTTATCTGAATGGTGTAGGACAGCGTAACCTAACTGACGACTCAGCAGTTACCCCGGAAACGTATTTTCGCCTGGCCTCGACGTCCAAAGCCTTCACGGCTGCAGCCCTGGCCATGGCCATCGATGAATTTTCACTGAGCTGGCAAACCAAGGTCACTGACATTCTGCCTGAGTTTCAGATGCAGGATCCCTGGGTTACCCGGGAGTTTACTTTACTGGACCTGCTTACCCACCGTTCAGGCCTTGCCAGCGGTGCAGGAGACAGTATGTTGTGGCCGGAACCGAGCGGCTTCAGCCGCCAGGAAATCATCCACAACCTGCGCTATTTAACACCGGTCAGCAGTTTTCGCAGCGAATATGCCTACAGTAACTTAATGTTCATTACCGCCGGAGAGGCGGTGGCCCGGCTCTACGAAAAACCCTATGCCAAGGTGATAAAAGAAAAGATATTTACGCCACTGGACATGCAGTGCTTTGCCGGCGATCTGAACGATAGCGCGTTGCAAAATGTTGCAATGAGTTACGGTCACAATGATGAGCGCGGTCTGTATGCCATACCACGTAATGCCATTCACGGCAGTGAACTGGTGTCTGCGGCAGCGGGAGGTATCGTGTGTAACGCGGCTGAAATGCTCAAGTGGGTCAGCATGTGGCTGAATGACGGCCAAACAGCTGATGGCCAGACTTTGCTGAGTCCTGCACAGATCGCGTTTATGCAAAAAGCCCATCAGGTTTTACCGGTCTCCGGCACGGATGAAGAATGGGACAATATCAGCCTCAAGTCCTATGGACTGGGCTGGCGGTTAGCGGATGTGTATGGTCATAAAGTGGTCTCTCATACCGGCACGCTCTCTGGTTATCAGGCTTACGTAACCCTGGTGCCGGATCTTGAGTTAGGCATTGTGCTGTTAAATAACGGCTCAAACTACGGTGCCCGCAGCGCTGTAATGCAGCATATTTTAAAGGCCTACCTGGCCCCCCAGGAAAAAACAGACTGGGTTCAAACCCTGAAAGAGTATCAGGCCGAACGTGAAGCGGTTTATCTGGCCAATCATTCTGTGCCTGAGGGAACAGGAGAAGTTATTCTGGATCCGCTTGCCTATGCCGGGCAATTCTCGGATCAGTGGTTTGGGCAACTGACCATTGCCATGGTAAACGGCGAGTTGCGGATCCAATCCGAAAAAATGACCACCTTAACCGGCACCCTGACACCGTTTGCCGATCATACTTTTGTGATCCGCTGGGATAACCAGAACGCCGCCGGCGATGCCTTTATTCACTTTGATGTGAATACACAGCGGCAGATCACCGGGTTTAGCTTGTATCCGTTTACTGATAAGCAAAAAGACGCTCACGAATACAGCGATATGTATTTCACCAGGAGTGATTCACAAAACCTATCAGAGTAATCATTTTTAATTAATATAAAGAAATATAAAACACTTCTATAGTGTCTGTAACCAATAAGGAGACAGACACATGAGTAAATTAATAGCCCAAATCAAACAGCGGATCGCGGCTGAAAATCGTCAGGCTGAAATGGCCTGTAACTATGCCAATAATTACTACGGCGACCAACTGTGTAAAACTGCGCCAACTAATGACTAGCCGGCACAGGCTTACCGATTACACCGAGATTGAGCGCCCACTCAGGGCGCTCAATTATTCCGGGAAAGTTAATTTAACCACTTTCGGCTTGCGGGATGAGCGGTCCTGCCCTACCAGATAAAAGTTGCCCGAGGCATCTTTCACCTCAGTCCCGAAAAACAAAAAGTCGTTCAGTTCGGGCATTGTGTAATTCACCGTGGCACCGGATATTTTTTCATATATCAGCCATTCCGCATCGGCGTCTGATCGACGACTGACCCCCATCACAAACTGTTCACCATCAATGGTAAACAAACTGGGAATATTTGCCTCACCAGCCGGATTAAACAGGCCGTGATTTATCAGCTTTTCAGCCCCCGATTCATTCGCCTGAATTTGCAATAAATAGCCCTGTCCCAGCGTGAAATAGACATCACCATTACGCATATTGGTATAGGCTATAATGCCCCGGTAACGGCCCATATTCTTGCTCTTGTAATCTGGTAGAGGATACTCGGTGACCGGATTCAGGTTCTGGTCAAACTCAACCAGCATAGCCGTAGGTTCGGTGTTGATGCCGCTCTGCGATATTTTAGGTACATACACATGCCCCTTGCCATCAACTAAAAAGTGGCGCGACACATGACCAGGCACCGAACCCACTTCGTTTTTCCGTACCTCACCCGTTTGCGTGTTGTACTGATATAAAACATGACCCCAATAGCCAAGTGCATAAACATAATGACCATCGGTATTCACGGCAATAAGTGCCTCCGGTGTGGCCAGCAAGTGCTCCCATTGCCCGGAAGCTGAATTCACCCGCCATAGGTGACCGCCGTAGTCAGGTAAACGTACCTCCGTCTCGCCGGCTTCATCAAAACTGGAAAAGTAAATGTAACCGTCTCGGGCGGGCACAATCTGGCTGTGAATTTTGCCCTGGCTCTGTGTAGCCGAACCAATGCCTTCGCGTTTAAGCTCGGTTAATACATCTCCCAGCACTGCAGACTGCCCCATGGCATTAATCTTAACCAGATACGCACTCCTGGGATCGCCGTAAGACTCTGCCAGGCCAACATAGATATTGCCTGCCGTATCATTACCCACCGCCCCCCAGGACACATCAGTACGACCAATATTTGCTAGACTAACGGGTTCAACAAGAGGCTTTTTAAAATGACGCTCAGCAACCGGTTCGTAATGCTGCTTCACCGGTTTAACGATTTCGGTAACAGAAGGTGTATAAGGTGTTTCGCCGCCAGCAGTATTGGAACCGGTCCCGCTGCTCAGCCAGCCAAATACAACAATCGCGATAACGATAAAGAAAAATAACCCACCGAATAATTTCACTGTTCATACTCCATGGCAATCGGTGCCTGATAGGTTGTAGCTCATTACGTTTTCTTAAGCTAACAAACCCCGCTCAGAATGCCCAGTACATTCACCGCGCCAGCGCCTATTTTGCTGCGGTTTGCTGCCTGGTTAAGTCACTTTACAGGCTTAACAAAATAATCAGCGCTTAAATTTATACTTTTGTGAAGTTTGTTCTACCTTTACTAAGTAAATTGTTAGGCATCATCTTTATTTATGCATAATTATAAATGTAAAAAATATTCGTTATTTACTTATTTTTAATAATCATACTTAATCGAAAAAAACCAACCGGATAAACGACCTACACATACCACCACTAAGCCACAGTAAATAAAGTTAAAAAAATTTACTTAATTGATTAAGAAAATGACTTGACGCCCGCTAAAACTTTAACTATTGTTAACATCGATGTAACAAGATTGCACCGTTCACACTTTAGTTAGGGCACTAAACATGAAGACTAAACACATTTTTAAACCAGCACTGTTGTCACTGGCTGTGACCTCAGCAATGTATTCAGGCCACGCGTTATCACAAGAAAACAATAGCGCCAAAGAACCTGATGTAGAAGTAATTGCAGTAAAAGGTATTCGCGGCTCCTTGATGCGTGCTCAGGCCATCAAGATGGACAACACGTCGATTGTTGAAGCCATTTCTGCCGAAGACATCGGTAAATTACCAGACTCTTCGATTGCTGAATCACTGGCACGTCTGCCAGGTCTTGCCGGCGAGCGCGTTGGCGGCCGGACTTCGGGTATCTCTGTTCGTGGTTTTAAAGAAGATTTCACCGGTACATCCTTAAATGGCCGTGAGCTGATTGGTATTGGCGATAACCGTGGCGTTGAATACGACCTGTACCCTTCTGAAATCATGACCGGTGCAACCATTTATAAAACCACTGAAGCCAACCTGATGGTTCAGGGCATTGGTGGTACGGTTGATTTACAAACTGTACGTCCGCTTGCAGCACAGGAAACACTGACACTGACCGGTGTTTATGAGATGGGCGGTAACGACTCTGACAACCCGGAATTTGATAACACCGGCAAACGCCTGGCGTTATCTTTTGTTGAAAAATTTGCTGATGACACAGTGGGTATCGCTGTGGCACTGGCGACCACTGAATCACCACGTAACGAACGTAAATATGGTGTTTGGGGATACAGTGCCAATGACGCAGGTCAAATCACGCCATCGGGTCTGGATACTCAGGCCATCAGCCGTGAACTCGACCGTGACACCATTTCAGCCGTACTCCAATGGCGTCCTACCGATAATCTCGATATCGTAGTAGATGCGCTGAGTATCGATTACTCAGATTCAGGCGTTATTCGTGGTTTTATCGAACCCTTCAATGCCGATCCGGCTTCACTAAGCGGTAGCGGCACCAATGTTTCTGGTACTCAGGTGGGCGTTAACCCGGTGCTGCGTACTGACCCGGCGCAAAAAGACGGTGAGCTGCAAACTTTTGGTCTGAACGTTAAATACAACATTGATGACAACTGGTCGGTAATGGTTGATGCAGCCAACAGTCAGTCAGAAAAACGCGACCTGCGTGGTGAGTCTTACGCTGGTTTAGCACGTAACGGTGCCATCGATTCTTTCGGCACCCGCCAATTCCAAATGAGTCCTGACGGGGTATTCTTCACTGGCAGCACTGGTCTGGAAGCATTCTCCGATCCATCTCTGTTACAACTTACCGGCCCGCAGCAATGGGGTGGCGGTATGGCTAACATTGCCGACCAGTTTGCTACAGGCGTAAACACTGTATTTACTGACGCTGATGGCAACCCAATCCCATTCAGCTACTTAAATGCACAGGATGGTTTCTTAAACTACGCAGACTTCGAAGAAGAACTGACTACAGTTCGGGTTGAAGCAGAAGGCTATGTAGAGTGGGGAATTATCAACAAGATTCAGTATGGTGTTAACTACAGCGATCGTTACAAGATGAAGGACAACAAAGGTTTCTTTGCCACTGCTTCCTCTTACCCTTACTCAGAAGCCATTCCTTCAGAGTACCTGTATAACGGACTGGCCGATCTGAGCTGGGCAGGCTTTGGTCAGGTAGTTGCTTACGACGGTTTTGCCCCGTACAACGATGGCGAATATACCCTGAATGACGCAGGCCTGCTTGAGCCGGACCGTTTAGGTGACAGCTACACCGTTGACGAAGAAGTTGTGACCATTTATGCCAAGTTTGATTTCGAAACTGAAATCAATGGCTTCCCGGTTATTGGTAACTTTGGTGCGCAGTATGTGGATACCACTCAGTCGTCTACTGGTTATCTGGGTATTGTCGGCTCAAACTTCGCCGTATGTGACGACAACAACGACGGCCAGGTAGATTCAGACTGTATCTTAAGTGACGGCGATGAGTACAGCCACTTCCTGCCAAGCCTGAACGTAAGCATTGAAGTTGACGACAACCAGTACATTCGTGTCGCGGCCAACAAAACCATCAGCCGTGCCCGTATCGATCAGATGAAGGCATCAGGTTTTGTTAAGTTCGACCAGAACGTTGACTTAATTACGATTCCAAACAGCCAGGCAGATGTAGAGCAATTAGGTTCTCCATGGAGCAAGTTCCAGGGTAACCCGTCGTTACGTCCGCTTGAAGCCAATAACTTCGACCTGTCTTTCGAGAAGTACTTCGACAACGAAGGTTATGTTGCCTTAACGTTCTTCTACAAAGACCTGGTTAACTGGACAGATGACGCTCGTGAGTTAATCGACTTTACCAACGATTCAACCAACAATGGCGCCAACTACTTTATCCCTGGCTTCCACGACCGTATTATCCAGACCACCGGTCTGTATGGTCCGGCCAACGTGGCATACAACGCAGGTGATTTAGCTACGCCGCCGGACTTTGGTTATTTCGAGTACTTCCAGGATGGTCTGAAAGGTGAAGTAAAAGGTACTGAGCTGACCGCCAATATCCCACTGGGTAACTTTATTGGTGCACTGGAAGGCTTTGGTTTTGCAGGCTCTGCCACTATCATCGATGCAGAACTGGAAAATGGAAACCCAATTCCAGGTCAGTCTGACCAGGTATTGTCACTGACTGCTTACTACGAGATGAATGGTTTTGAAGTTCGTGTGGCCGCTACCGACCGCTCTGAATTTGCAACCTACCAGCGTGGTGGCTCTAACAAAATTGAAACCGCAACCCGTGACAAGATCACTCAGGTTGATGCGCAAATCAGCTACGACTTTGAAGGCAGTGGTATTGAGTACCTTGAAGGTCTGCGTATTTCACTGCAGGGTACTAACCTGACAGATGAAAAAGAAGAAACCATCGGCGGCGACGGCATCGTGACCCTGCGACGTGAGTTTGGTCCTTCTTACATGCTGAACTTCAACTACTCGTTCTACTAAGAGTAACCTGTTAAAAAGCCCCGCATTTGTGGGGCTTTTTTGTTCTGGGAGGTTTGCTTTTCATTTTAATTTCACTAGAGTCAAAAGCAAACCGATGAAAACATGCTCAAAGGATGATTCATGCCTGATGCAATTAAAAAAGTGGTCATTGCCGGTGGCGGCACAGCCGGTTGGATGGCCGCCGCACTGCTTAACAAAGTGCTGGGTAACAGCGTTACTATCGAACTCGTCGAGTCCGAGCAAATTGGTATTGTAGGCGTTGGCGAAGCGACAATCCCGCCAATCCAGACTTTTAACCGCTTTTTAGGGATCGACGAAAAAGCCTTTCTGAGGGAAACCCAGGGCACCATTAAACTGGCCATTAAATTTGAAAACTGGCGTAAACCTGGCGAGAGCTACTTTCACACCTTTGGTGCGCCTGGCACCACTATGGGCTTTTGTAGTTTCCATCATTACTGGCTGAAAGCCAGAGAGGCCGGCTTAGATAAATCATTCTGGGACTTTGATCTTAATTATCTCGCCTGCCAACAAGGCAAGTTTAATAAAATTAATACTCAGAATCCGCTCTATGACATGCCCTATGCCTATCATTTCGACTCAGCACTGTACGGACAGTTCTTGCGCCGCTTTGCAGAACAAGGCGGGGTAAAACGCACTGAGGGCATTATTGAGCATGTTCAGCAAAACGCGAAGAGCGGTTTTGTTACCGGTTTACAACTTACCGATGGTCGGCAGATTGAAGGCGACTTATTTATTGACTGCACCGGTTTACGCGGCCTGCTGATTCGTCAAACCCTGGGCGTTAATTACGAGGACTGGAGTCACTGGCTACCCGCAGACTCAGCCCAGGCCGTGCCCAGTGAACGATTTGATAAAACACTGCCCTATACTCGCAGCATTGCCCATGATTGCGGCTGGCAATGGCGTATTCCGCTAACCCACCGAAACGGCAATGGTATGGTTTACAGCTCGCGTTTTACCACCGACGAGCAGGCTACCGACACATTGATGAGTAATCTGGACAGCAAAGCGCTGGATGAGCCCAGGACCATTCGGTTTCATACCGGACGAACTGAGCAGCAATGGTGTAAAAATGTGGTCGCTATCGGCTTAGCCAGCGGCTTCCTCGAGCCCCTGGAGTCCACCAGTATCCACCTGATTCAATCCGGTATTATTCGCCTGATGAAGATGTTTCCTAATCAGGGGATTTCTGCGGCGATGATCGACATGTATAACGCCGAGTCCCAGGATGAATATGAAACTATCCGCGACTTTATTATTCTCCATTACCACGTTAATGAACGTGACGACAGCGAGTTCTGGCGAGCGATGCGCGAAATGACTATTCCGGACAGACTAGCCCAGAAAATTGCGGCCTTTAAGGAAACGGCCGCTATATTCAACGAACAAAATGACATGTTCCGGGATGCATCCTGGGTACAGGTAATGATGGGACAAGGCCTGTCTCCGGTAGATTATCATGGCGCAGTCAATGCGATGGATAAGCAAACCCTGCTCAGCGCTATGCAGCAGATTCACCAGGCAAAACAGCAGCCCGTAAGCAAGCTGTTAGGCCACGATGAATTTATACAACGGTATATCAACGCATGATCGCAAAGCCACAACGGATCGTCATTGCCGGTGGCGGCACTGCGGGCTGGATGACCGCTAACCTGCTGGCCCGGCGCTGGCAGGATAAGCCCGTGCAAATTGTGTTGGTAGAATCACCGGACATCGGCATTATCGGCGTTGGCGAAGGCTCGACACCCACGCTAAAGCGGTTTTTCGCCGATATGGGCATCGCTGAAAAGGACTGGATGTCAGCGTGCAATGCCACCTATAAAGTCAGTATTCGATTCTCGGGATGGAGCCCGGGCGCCAATATCGCCAGTTATTCACACCCGTTTATCAGTCAGCTCGATACATTCAGTGAGCGGGCGTTTCATGTAAACTGTTTTCACCGTCGCTTAGGTCAGGATGTCACCACCAGCCCCGACAAATTTTTGTTTAACGGCTGGCTGGCAAACCATCAACGTAGCCCGGTGACGCCGGCAAACTTTCCCTTTCGTATTGAATACGGCTACCATTTCGACTCAGGCCTCGTCGGCGAATTTTTAAAACGCCATGCTCAGGGATTGGGCGTGGTACATAAAGCGCTGAATATCACCGACGTAGAATGCCATCCCAACGGCGATATTGCCGCGCTGCACAGCAAAGAAGGCGAGCGTGTTGAAGGTGATTTTTTTATCGATTGCACCGGCTTTCAGTCACTGCTGCTGCAAAAGACCTTAGGGGTTAACTTTAAGTCGTTTAAAGACAACCTGTTTAACGACTCAGCAGTGGTCTGCCCTACTCCTGCTCAAACGGTGTTACCAGTAGAAACTCAGGCCACGGCACTGTCCGCCGGCTGGGCGTGGCAGATCCCGCTGACGAACCGCACTGGTAATGGCTATGTATACAGCAGCGACTTTATTAGTGATGATCAGGCCGCCAGTGAATTATGCAGGCATCTGGGAGTGGATGAAGCCACCGCCACACTTCGTAAACTGACCATGAACGTGGGACAGGTAGCGCAGCACTGGGCGAAAAACTGCCTGGCGGTTGGCCTGTCGCAGGGCTTTATTGAACCACTTGAAGCCACTGCACTGCATCTGGTGCAAACCAGTGTGGAGATTTTCCTCGATCACATTGAACAGGGCGGCTTTGCCAATACTCAGCGCGATGCTTACAATCAACTTATCAGTGAGCGCTTCGAACGGGTACGCGATTATATCGTCGCCCATTACCGGCTAAATACGCGCTCTGACAGCGACTATTGGCTGGCCAATCAACATAATGAAAACCTGTCTGATTCATTATTGCACCTTCTTAATGTGTGGTATCGCAGAGGCGACCTGGGTCAGGAAATACAGCGCCAGCAGCTGGACTCGCATTTTGGCAATACCTCGTGGCATTGCTTACTGGCTGGTTACGGTGCCTTCCCGCCTCTTGAAACCGGATTAACCGCTGCTGATCTCTACCAGCAAAACCAACTGGAAACGTTTTTTACCGGCTGTTTGCTTAACTTTAGTCCGCCGTAAACACGGTTTGCTACACAATCATGCTCTGCGCTTTCTGACTTAACCTTTGACTTTATTGGCAAACCAATCGAATTACCTGCGGAACACGTACTAAATTGATAATTCGATTCTTTTTGTATGTTTAGTAAGGACAAACCATGTCAGGAGACCAGCCACAAGCCAATGATCCAGCCGATTCGCCGTTAACCCGCGAAGAAGAGCAGGATATCCGTGAGCACCAGAGTTTAAATTCAGTCTCGCTGTATGCGGTGATCCATCGCGAGGGACTGGAAGAATTAAAACGGCCCTTTATGTCGCTTTGGTGGTCGGGTGTGGCGGCAGGAATAGGTATTTCTACTTCTGTGCTGGCAGAAGGTATTTTGCACACCCTTTTTAACGGGTCTGAAAACCAGTTTGCCCTCGAAAACCTGGGTTACTCCGTAGGATTTGTATTGGTTATTATGGGCCGTTTACAGCTTTTCACCGAAAACACCCTGACCGTAATATTGCCACTGCTGACTCGTCGCTCCTGGGGTATGCTGGGATGTCTGGGTCGCTTATGGGGCATTGTGTTTGTCGCGAATATGGCTGGCACCCTGCTGGCAGCTTACCTGATGTATGGGTTACACACCGTACCAGCAGAGTACATTGAAGGCATGAATGCGGTATCACGGCACTATGCTGAATTAGGGTTCTCCGAGGCCTTTTCTTATGGGATCACCTCTGGCTTTCTGATTGCGGGCATTGTCTGGATGAAGCCCTCAGTTCAGGACGCCGCCTTTTTTGTGGTGGTAATGTTTACTTACCTGATTGCTATTGGCAACTTCACCCATGTCATTGCCGGCTCCACAGAGTTGTTCCTGTTGACTATGCAGGGAGAGGTCACGCTACAGCACACCGCTACGCTGATCCTGGCTACATTACTCGGTAATATCGCCGGCGGCACCGGCCTGTTTGCCTTGCTGGCTCACGGCCAGGTTGCCCAGGAATTAGCGTCAGATTAGATTAACCACTGCTCAACCAGCCGGTCAGTCAGATGGTTTCACCGAGCTTGATTTCATAAGGCAGTGACATGGAGGTATTCTCGCCAGACAACAACAGTTTGGCAGCCTCCATCCCTTTCTCAACACTCGACTGGCAAACGGTAGCCATATACGGTCGGGTGCGGGCCGCTTCTTCAATCCCGTCAAAGCCGGTAATTCGCAGTTCACCGGGAATATCGATTCCCATGGTTAACGCACATTGCAGTAACTCCAGCGCAATAATATCACTCATGCACAGAATAACATCGGGACGCGGTGAACTTTGTAGCACTTCTCTGGCGGCCTGAACCGCATACATACCGGCATTTTCCGGTAAATTCCAGATCCAGTCAGTTTCAACCTTGATGCCAGTTTCCTCTAACGCGCGCCGGTACCCGTCCAGACGACGATGAGTGATGGAAGACTCCGCATCCAACAGCGGACTGTCGTAAATGCGACAGGTACTGGGTGAATCAATCAGACGCAAACCGAGTATCGCGACCTTATCCCCCGGCCTGAGCGCCGCTTTGGCAATCTCATAACTGGCTTTTTCATTATCAATATTAATCGCCGGTCTGTCTTCCAGGTTAAAGTCTACCGTTACCACCGGCTTACTCTGCTGGTTTAACTGGGTGGATAATGAACCATTGCGTGGCGCACCGTAACAGATGAATCCATCCACAAAGTCCACCACATCGGTAATTGAATCTGAGTCGCCAGCATATAAAAGCAGGTGTTTCTGGTTTTCGCGCAGGACTCGTGACACGCCCTGAATAAACGTATTGGCAACCGGGTCGGTGACCATATAATCCAGGCTGTCAGCCAGCACCAGGGCAACAATGTTAGAATGCCCCTTGCGCAGGATCTGCGCCGCGCGGTTTGGACCGGTATAACCAATTTCTTTACAGGCTTCCAGAATCTCAGTGCGCTTGTTGGCAGATAGCTGATCCGGACGGTTAAACGCATTAGAAATAGTCGCGGTAGACACACCAAGCTGCTTAGCAACATCTTTTAAAGTAAGCTTTTTCATAGAGTTATCAACTATTCCTAACCGTCTGCATGACTGCGATCTTCTTAATGTATCTTAAGATGTTCTTAATTTCATTAAGTTTAAAAAATTGTTAAAAATAATTCTAGCATAAAACAAAAGGTTAAACGTTCTAAATCGTTTAACCTTTTGTTTAAGAGAAGACACGCTGGCGATGGCGAGGAATAAACTTAGCGGGTACCGAATATTTTGTCACCGGCATCACCTAACCCCGGCAGGATATAGCCTTTTTCATTCAGTCTGTCGTCTACCGACGCGGTGTAAATGTCAACATCAGGATGAGCGGCTTCCACGGCCGCAATCCCTTCCGGTGCAGCCACTAAGAACAGGCCCATAATTTTTTTACAGCCTTTCTGTTTGAGTAAATCAATGGTGGCAATCAGCGTTCCACCAGTGGCTAACATGGGGTCAACAATTAACGCCGTACGCTTATCAATGTTTTTAACTACCTTATCAAAATAGGCAACCGGTTGCAGCGTCTCTTCGTCCCGGTATAACCCCACCACACTGATTTTGGCATTGGGGATAAGGTTTAAAACCCCATCGAGCATGCCCAGGCCTGCCCTAAGAATGGGAACAACAGTAATTTTTTTACCTTTAATGCTCTTCACCTTTAGACTCTCACCGGTCCAGCCTTTTATGTCTACCAGTTCCACCGGCAAGTGGCGGGTCGCTTCGTAAGTTAACAGATTACCCACTTCACCAGCCAGCTCCCGAAAATCCTTGCTACTGATAGAAGCTTCTCGCATCAGGCCGATTTTATGTTGAACCAGTGGATGAGTGATTTCGTGAATAGCCATAATGGGACATCCCTGTGTAGTGAATAATAGGCAGCTATGGTACGACAAAAGACTCACAAAATGTGAGTCTTTTGATAGCGAAAATGCGATACGACTAGCAGTGTTATTGAATCGACTCCACTACCTGGCTGCTATGACGGCCAAATAGTTCGCGGACTTTAGTAACCGACTGACCATTTTTTAAATTCACCACTACGGCATAATGCTTGGCCTTAATCGCTTTTCTGACCACCTCAATAATTTGGGTGCGGTCTGGTCGCAGACTCAGTAATCCGGCAACAAACAGGCTAATGAAAATACCCGGTGAGATAAATGCGATGTAAGTAGCCAGCGGGTTTTGTTGGGTCAGCGCAGGGCCAATATTTACCAACAGGTACGCGGTGATTAAGCCTACCACCAATCCGGCAGCACCGAGCAACAGGTGGGAATACCACATCATCTTACCCAATGCCTCACTGTCACCTTCCAGCTTGCGGTTAAACTCGCTATCGTCCGGCTCAATCAGCGTTACCTGCTGAGACTCCACGTCCGTGCCGCGGACGACTTGTTCAATAGCTTTCTTCGCACTCAGTTTCGAATCGAACACCGATGCCACCTGCACCTGCTCCGCATTAACCAGTTTTGTGCGATAATTCTCATTAGACTCAGACATACTGTACCCCGTCTTTATTCTTACATTGATTAAAACGATACAATCTTCACGCCAAGTTATAAGTCACTGTTTAATATAAAATAAAACTGAAAACTAACATATTTTTGTATAATGAGCGTGCAATTATGGCAGGCACCCTGAAAATATTTCGCAAAAAAAACAGGGCGCAAGCGCCCTGTAAAAAAGTGTTGATAATGTCCAAATTATCCGCACCTCGTGCTCTTTTCTTCACCAGTAGTTATTCACCGCTCTCGCTGGTCGCCAGTAAAAACGTTTCAGCTTTAACACATTTTCGTTCAAACTGGCGCTGGCATTTACCAATCACCCGCAACGTTATGTCGGAAGTTGGAAACGCTTTACAAGCCAGTACGATGCCGGCCGCCTGTTCTTCTTCGCTAACATGACAGCGGCTCATTTTTTTGGTGGTGTACTGACCGGTTTCAATCTTAATTTTGCAGATCCCACAGCCGCCACCGCGACAGCCTACCGGGATCCCTTTACGTCCGAGGCGCGCCATGCCATCGAGTAACGACTCATTTGCACGGCAGGAATAGCTTTCCTGAGTGTTTATAATGTCGATGTTAAAGGTCATAGTGCTCTCCCCTGCCTCGCAACGCCCGGCTTATTGTTAAGCGCCGGATTGCGCTCTGGCCGCAATTTCGGCTTGCCGGATTTGTGATGCCAGACTGCCCGCAATGCTCCAGTTTTCGGGCTCTACGGTATAGCAGTTACCGCGAATGTCGGCCTTATCGACCTTGAGCGTGGCGGCCAGCATGTCAGTAAACTGCTCAGCGATGGCCTGGCGCTGCGCCAGGGTGCGGTCCTTCATCACAATAAATTCAAAAAACGGCGCATTTTTCCCGCCTTTACTCACCAGCTTGCCGCCTACCCCAATTAACTTAGGGGCAAACAGATCCACAAACACACGAATGCGTTCAACCGGACTATCCAGCACCCCGGCATAAATTTGCGTGGCCTGTTCAATCACTGACTCAATCTGACCATCGCTGATATCTTTATCAGCAAGGTGAAATTTAACAATTGGCATAACACTACTCCCGATAAACAGGTTTTATGAACCTGATACAATCAACCCTACACACTTACTGACAAACGTCGCCAGCGCAGCAGTTTGTCAGCGCTTAAGGCAACCCTTTACGACGACCAGAATCGAGCATAATTGTCGAGCCGGTCATGCCGATAGCGCGATCATCGAGCAGGTTACACACTGCCCAGCCAACCTGCCCGGCGGTGGTAAACTGATGCACCGAGGATTCATCCAGTAACTCGTCCAGCACATCATCCACGCTGATGCCTCGTTGCTCAGCACGCGCTGCAGCAACATTGCGTAACCGTTCGCTGTCGGCAGGGCCCGGCGCAATAGTGTGGGCACTGATGCCGCGTCGACCATAAGCTAAGGACAACTGACGCATTACGTTAACCAGCGCAGCATTCGCCACGCCGGCAGACGCGGCATATTCAGTAGGCTCAAGACCATAATGACCACCAATGGCGACAATGCGGGCATTGTCGCTAAAGTGTTCATCGGCAGCGCGATTCAGACGTAAGATACCGCCCACTTTAATGTTGACCGCATCCACCATAGCTGCCGTGGGCGCTTTTAAAATGCCGCCGGCCACGGCCACGCCCGGCCCATGCACCACCATTTTTACCGGTCCGGTAATGGCAGACTTAATCGCTTCTATAGCGCTGTCCTGGCTGATATCAGCCTGCACCACGCTCACGTCACTAAAGCGCTCAGTTAAACTGGCCAGCGAATCGGCGCTGCGGCCAACGGCCAGCACATGCAGGCCGCTTTCAATTAACTGGCGCACAATTTCCACACCAAAGGTGCCGGTTGCACCAACCACAATGGCGAGTTGTTTATCAGGCATAATGCACCTTTTTATACAGCTTCTTTTAACAGGCCTTTTTCTTTGGCCAGCGTCATGGCGGTATCCTGGATCATATCTTCCTGACCACCGATCATTTTCTTGCGGCCGAGCTCTACCAGAATATCGCGGGCAGAGATGCCGTATTTCTCTCCGGCTTTTTTAGCATGCAGCAGGAAGGTTGAGTAAACGCCGGCATAACCCAGAGTGAGCGAGTCACGGTCAATGCGAACCATATGATCCATCATGGGGGTAATGACGTCTTCGGCGATATCCATCAGTTTAAACAGGTCCAGGCCAGTAGGAATGCCCATCCGCTCAAGCACTGCCGCCAGTACTTCCAGCGGCGTATTGCCCGCACCGGCCCCCAGCCCCGCAACAGAGGCATCAATGCGAGTGGCGCCGGCTTTTATTGCCGCCACTGAGTTCGATACGCCCAGTGCCATATTGTGATGGCCGTGGAAACCAATTTCCGTTTCCGGCTTCAGTTCACCGCGCAGACGGGTAATCACTTCGGTCACATCTTCCGGCAACATAAAGCCCGCGGAGTCAGTGATGTAAACGGTATTCGCTCCATACGACTCCATCAGCAATGCCTGCTCGGTAAGGCCCTGTGGAGTATTGAGGTGAGACATCATTAAAAAGCCCGACGTATCCATACCAAGTTCACGCGCAAAAGCGATGTGCTGGGGTGAGGTGTCAGCTTCAGTACAGTGGGTAGCAACGTGCACGCTGCGCGCGCCACTTTCGTAGGCTGACTTCAGTTCTTTCATGGTGCCAAGTCCAGGGATAAGCAGCACAGAGATGATAGTTTGTTTTACTGCCTCTGCGACTGCACTGATGTACTCTTCGTTGCTGGCAAGGGCAAAGCCGTGCTGCAAGGAATTTCCGCCTAAACCGGCACCATGGGTTACCTGAATGTAGGGTACACCAGCGTCGTCCATCGCTTTTGCGACTTTAACCATTTGTTCTACGCTGATTTGCTCTTTCTTAGCATGCATACCATCGCGCAGACACATGTCGTGTAAAATAATGTTTTTATCGCTCATTACGCCGCCTCCACCGGGGTTAACGTGATAGTGCCGTTGGCAATTTCTTCGGCAAACATTTCTGCGGTACGGGTAGCCGCCGCCGTCATAATGTCGAGGTTACCGGCATATTTCGGCAGGTAGTCACCAAGACCAGCCACTTCCATAAACACCGCCACTTTATTGCCGTCGAAGGTCGGGCCATTCACCAGTTTGTATCCTGGTACGTATTTCTGGACTTCCTCAATCATCTTGAGCACGGAGTCGCGAATGGCGACTTCATCCGGCACACCTTCGGTCAGGCAGTAGATGGTGTTGCGCATAATGATCGGTGGATCAGCGGGGTTGATAATAGCCAGCGCTTTGCCTTTTTTGGCACCACCGACTTTTTCAATGGCGTTAGAAGTGGTAAAGGTAAATTCATCCAGGTTTGCGCGGGTACCCGCACCAATGGATTTACTCGACAGACTGGCAATAATTTCGGCGTATTCCACGCCCTGTACCTGTGCGACCGCATTAACAATAGGGATAGTCGCCTGACCGGCACAGGAAATCATATTCACATTCATTTCCTGCTTGTCGGCATGTTCTTTCAAGTTAACCGGCGGTACACAAAGCGGGCCGATTGCCGCCGGGGTGAGGTCAATCATCATCACGCCTTTGGCATTTAACTTACGGCTGTTTTCCGCGTGTACATAAGCACTGGTGGCATCAAAAGCAATTTGAATACCGTCTTCTTTCACATGAGGAAGCAAACCATCTACGCCTTCGGCGGTGGTTTTCAGGCCCATTTTTTTAGCGCGTGCCAGGCCTTCGGATTCAGGGTCAATACCCACCATCCATACTGGCTCCAGCCACTCGCTGCGCATCACTTTATACATCAGGTCGGTACCGATATTGCCCGAACCAATTAACGCACACTTAATCTTTTTCATTGCTATTTCCCCTCTGCATTCAGTGGTTGTTGGGCTGCCTGCTGAGCCTGACTACGTTCTTTCATGGTCATTCCGGAAACAAAAAAATCATGTTCCCCGTGCTCGGTAATTAAAATCCGTACTGACTCACGCTTAACGCCCAGCGACGATACCAGCGCGTCGGTAACGGCTTTGGCAGCGTTACACTTTTGTTCTTCCGTTCGCCCTGTCATCAGGTGCATTTCGAGTATTGGCATGGTTGTTCTCCACTCAGGTGTCGGATTATTCGAAGCGAAGACTAACGCTGCCCAAATCCTGATAGCGTGCAATAACGTTGTCACCCGGCTTCACCGCAACCGCAGCGGTAATTCCGCCGCTCATCACAAAACTGCCAGCTGGCAGGGTTTCCCCCATGTCGTGCAGAATATTAACCACCATGGCTACCGCATCGGCCGGATGACCCATTACCGCGGCAGACGAGCCCATCTCGACGATTTCGCCGTTAAGCTCCATAGCAACGCCGATACCATCGACTTCGATATCTTCTACATAACGAGGACGACCGCCCGCCACAAAACGCGCTGATGAGCTGTTATCTGCAATCACGCTGGGTAAATCGAACTTAAAGTTTTCGTAGCGTGAATCGATGATTTCGATGGCCGGGATCACAAAGTCGGTCGCGGCGAGCACATCGGCGCGGGTACAGGCCGGGCCGCTCAGATCGGTTTTGGTCACAAAGGCCACTTCACATTCCACTCTGGGGTGCACCAGATCGTGCGTGCTGATCGCGGTATTTTCTGGCCGCGACATGGCGTCGGTAAGAAAGCCAATCGACGGCTTATCCACGCCCATTTGCACCATTTTCGCTTTCGAGGTTAAACCGGCTTTCCAGCCAATAAGCTTTTCGCCCTGTTCGATAAACCGGGCACGCAAGGCATTTTGCACCGCGTAACCGTCTTCAACGGTCATTTCAGGGTATTCATTTGTCAGTTTGGGAATATCGTAGGCACGTCGTTGCGCACCTTCCACCCGCTCACTGAAACGGATGATTTGTTCCTGGGTTAAGCTGGTTTTCATACTTTTGTGCTCCCGGCAAAATTCACTTTACAACCCCCGACACCCGCGATGTAGCACTCGAGTTCATCGCCATCGGTCACCGTTACTAAGGCAGACTGCGAGCCGGATAAGATCACCTCACCCGCTTTAAACGGAATGCCCAGTTCACCCAGGGTATTGGCCAGCCAGGCCACCGCGTTAAACGGCGAACCTTGTACTGCTGCGCCCACGCCGGTAGAGAAAAGCTCACCGTTTTTGTACAGAGTCATCCCTGCCATGGTGATATCCACTTTGCGAGGATCGGCTTTGAGGTTACTCACCACATACACACCGCAGGAAGCATTATCGGCCACGGTGTCCTGAATTTTGATTTTCCAGTCGGTGATACGCGAGTCGACAATCTCAAAACACGGGCTGACATAATCGGTGGCGCGAATAACGTCTACGCCGGTAATGCCCGGGCCAATCAGGTCTTCTTTAAGCACAATGGCCAGCTCCGCTTCCGCTTTAGGCTGAATCAGCTCATTAAGGTCGATAGTTTCGCCTTCCTGATACACCATTTTGTCGGTGAGCTGACCGAAGTCAGGTTGAAACACGCCGAGAAAGTCCTGCACCGCTTTACTGGTAACGCCAATCTTTTTGCCAACGATTTTCTCGCCGGCGTCGAGACGACGCTGGATATACTGCAGCTGAATTTTATAGGCCTGCTCAAGGGTGATATCCGGGTATTGCTCGGTAAACGGCACCAGGGTGTTGCGTGACACCATGGCCTCGTATAAGTCATTACCCAGTTTTTTAATCTGTGAATTATCCATGTCTGACCGCTCCTATAGCTTCACGCAAACGTTACGCAGCTCGGTGTAGAACTCCAGCGAGTGAACGCCGCCTTCGCGGCCAATACCCGACTGTTTGGTGCCACCAAAGGCAGTGCGTAAGTCGCGCAGGAACCAACTGTTTACCCAGCAAATACCCACATCGATTTTGGCCGCCATGCGGTGTGCCCGCGGCAGGTCTTTGGTCCAGATAGTGGTTGCCAGGCCGTAGTCGGTGCTGTTGGCCAGACCAATCACTTCTTCTTCACTGTCGAAGGGGCGAATGTGACAGCACGGGCCAAAGATTTCTTCTTTCACCACGGCCGCGTCATCACTCAGGCCGGTCCAGATAGTGGGCTGAATCCAGTTACCATTTTTGAGCGCTTCAGGGACTTCAGGCACGCCTCCACCGGTCACCACGGTAGCGCCTTCATCCACCGCCTTTTTATAGTAAGACAGCACTTTGTCCTGATGCTCTTTACTGATCAGCGGGCCGTAGTTAACGCCTTCGTCAGTAGGCTTACCGTAATTAACCGCTTCGGCCTTTTCTTTGAGTGCGGCTACGAATTTATCGAAAATAGGGCGTTCAACGTAAACCCGCTCGGTACCTAAACACACCTGACCCGAATTTAAGAATGACGAACGGGAAATCCCTTCAATGGCTTTATCAAAGTCGCAGTCAGCAAACACAATGCCGGCGTTTTTGCCGCCCATTTCGAAAGACACATCACGGGTACCTTCGGCCGCCGCTTTCATGATGGCGGTACCGGTACGCGTTTCACCGGTGAAGGTAATGGCATCAACATCTTTGTGCTCGGTCAGGAATGCACCGGCAGAGTCAGGACCAAATCCATTAACCACGTTATAAACGCCTTTCGGGACGCCCACTTTATTCATGACTTCGCCAAGCAATACCGAGGTAAGTGGCGTTTCTTCTGATGGTTTCACCACCACAGTGTTACCACAGGCCAGGGCCGGACCCACTTTCCAGGTCATCAGCATGAACGGCGCGTTCCACGGACTGATAACACCAATCACGCCTTTCGGTGTGCGCACACCGTAGTTCAATGCACCAGCGCCATCCGGCGTGTCGAGCATAAAGCTCTCGGTAGGGACATTTTTGATAGTGTCAGCGAAAATTTTGAAGTTGGCCGCGCCACGAGGAATAAATACATGGCGCATGACATGAGAAGGCTGACCGGTATCGGCCATTTCGGCTTCCACAAAATCTTCAAAGCGGCGGGTGATTTCATCTGCCACTTCATACAGCATTTCCACCCGCTGTTTGGTGGTAAAGGTAGACCACTCGCCCTGCAGCGCAGCTTTAGCCGCTAATACGGCTTCATTAACGTCACTGCGACCTGCTTCGGCAATGCTGGCGATAACCTCGCCGGTAACCGGAGATACTTTGTTGAAACGCTTGCCATCTCTGGCTGCAACAAACTCTCCGCGGATAAAATTTTCTACTTGGCGCATATCGGACTCTCACTTTAGGCTACGCAAGCCCTTAAATTAATATTTACAACTCAATAACACTTAAAGTCAGTGTAAATTCACAACCCCATACCGTCTAATACCATTTGAAAATCAAACCAATACTTAAAAGGTATAATTAAAAATCACTCGGTTAGTGCCGTCACCCGCCTTGCGGACAGGCAAACAAAAAAGCCGCAAGGTCCGCCGCCTGAGGGCTCGGAACACATTGCGGCAGTTGTTGTACAACCGTTATCGTCTGGATAACTCAGGCTGATGGGGATCACGTCCCTGTGCCACCCATCAGATATTTTTGAATAACGGGCTGCGTACCTGCTGGGCATCCGCCGCTGAGATAAATTTCTCAGTATAGATATCCCGTTCAAACAAGCGGCCTTGCATGAGCGTATTGATACAGGCATCGATCATGAGTGGCGGGCCACATAAATAGGCCTTATTACCACTGAAATCGCCATCAAAAGCACGTTGCGCGGCTTCGTGAACAAAGCCCACCTCTCCCTGCCAGTCGCCATCGCCACCGGCATCCGACAGCGCCGGGATATAGGTGAAGTTAGGGTACTTCTCAGCCAGGGCTAAAAACTCATCGTGATAATAAAGTTCCTCGCGGCTGCGCTGACCATAAACCAGCGTGATTGGATGCTCGCAACCTTCTTCCAGTAATTCCACTATCATTGAGCGCGGACTGGACAACCCTGAACCACCGGCCATAAAAATCATCGGCATGTCGGCTGATTTTTTCACAAAGAAGCGTCCATAAGGCCCGCTAAAGGAAATTTCATCACCTTCTTTCAGTTCGTCATGAATATAGGCCGTACCCACGCCGCCTGGGACTTTGCGGATATTGAGCTCAATTTCGCCCGCCTCCCCCGGCGTACTGGCAATCGAGAATGCCCGGCTGCCTATCTCGTCCGGTAGATTTAAATTGATGTACTGCCCGGCCTGGAAATCAATCCCTTCACCGCCTTCTATTTTCAGCCAGATCCCTTTAATGGTCGGCGTTAAATCTTCAATCCGACTCACCGTGCAGGCATAGTCCTGTACCGGCAGGTTACGCGAGTCGGGATCTTCCTCAATCTCCGCTTCGATCACCAAATCGCTTTCCGGGATCGCACAACACGCCAGGCATTTATTTTCATCGCGCTCAAAATCCATTAACGCGAAACTGGAGGCCTCGCCATGGTCGACTTCGCCGTCCAATACGTCAATTTTACAGGTAGCGCATAAACCGTGGCAGCAGGCGTGGGGCAGGTAAATACCCGCCCTCAACGCTGCATCCAGAATGGTCTGCTCTTCCTCTACCTCAATGGTTTGTCCCAATGGCTCAATGGTGACTTCAAAGCTCATGGTTATTCTCCCTGAGGCGGAACCAGTGTTGACAGACCAGGCGTTTTAAAGCGGAATTGCTCTTTATGTACCAGGCCGTTTTCTTTTACCGTTTTATTAAAGTCAGGCGTCCAAGGCTCACCGCTCTTGGTCCACTCAATAGCGTCCCAGTCAATGCTGTTGAAATCAGGATCCGGCTGCATCAGCGGCTTTAATTGTTGCTCGATAATGTCACCCAGTTTTTGATCCGGCGCACCAAACAACATAAACGGTGCCGCCATCAGCAAATGATGATCCCAGCATGCAAATAACAACTGATGGCCATAATAGTTCTCAACTCTGTCTCGCGACGGGAACTTGTATTCGCCCTTTGCTACAACTGCCATAATAATTCTCCTGTAGTCACCTGCGCTGGCAGGCTCACGCTACCCGGTCAGGCCGGGCAGCTGTTTATTACTTACTGTTATTAGTCGGTAGAAACCTGCTTGCGCCATTTTTCGAAGTTGGCTTTGTCTTCTGAGTTGGCATATTCGCCTGCTGCCGTCGGCGCCAGACTTACCCACTCCATCCAGGCAGCCAGATCGCCTTTTAACGGCTCCTGCATCAACGCAGGCATCGGCAGCCAGGCTTGCACGTATTTTTCAGGCTCTTGCTCGAACACATGCTGACAACCATCAGAACAGAAGTGATACTTCTCGCCTTCGTACTCGGTTTCGCGGTGCGCCAGTTGCGTTGGATCATCCGGCTCAGTAAATAAGCACGGCAGCTGACAGGTTTGACACAGTTTCGGCAAACCAAAGTTATTGTATTCACCGCCCGCTTCTTTTTGCGCAATGGCATACTCCCAGCGCGGCAGGTAGTATTTTTCAAAAGTGGTTGGATACTTCTCTTTCAGCCATTCAATATCGCTGTCGGTAGGTGTCCAGGAATGGAACGCCGTACCAAACTTCCACTGATACAGACCCAGCATGATTTGATGCGAAGTATGGTCGATGCTCTTCTCCACATCGTCCCAGTGCATTGGTGGTTTAATGCCGTAGCGGGCCAGATCGCGGAACAACGCATTACCGTTTTCCACACCGTAGATGTTCCACGCCTCACGCCATGACATCACGCGCTTAGGCAGCATGTAATCCATCATCGCCGCCACCAGCGTCAGCAAACGGCAACCCCGCCAGAACCACTTGTCGATCCACTTTTGTACAATCGGAATATTGTCCGGATCCTGCTCGAGCATAAACTTGATACACTCAAGGCCCAGGGTCATATGACGGGCTTCATCTGACTGCGCCGAGAAACCAAAGGTACAGGTGGCCATATCGCCGTTGTAGGCAGCGCCCGACATAAACGGCACAAACAGCAGGTTGGTCAGGACATATTCAAAGGAGAAACCAATCGCAATCAGAAACTCAAAAGGCCCTGCCGACATGGCATCATCAAAGAATGAACGGGGTACCGAGGTATACCAGATGCGATCCCGCTGACTGGCAAAGTCTTTAAAGCCATTGTAGAACTTGTTGTAGTTCGACATGGCGTGAACCTGGGTCTGGGCATGACGGATTTCATCGATGGACTGCATCTGACACGCCACCTGCGGGCCAACGCCGGCAAACTCACGACCGACCCGGGCAAAGCCTCGGTGCGCGGCATATTCGCCCGGACTAATGCCCTGCAGGAACAGCTTTATAGCGGTTAAGTAACGGGCATCGGTCACATTCAGATGGCCGTTGTTTTGTGCATGTGCATCAATGATGGCGTAGTACTTACGCTCTTTTTCCGCCTGGTATTTCCAGTAGGCATCCATAGTTAAGCGAAACGGATCTTCCCACTTCGACCAGTCATGAACCTTTATCCCTTCATAATCAACATAAGGGTAGATTTCTTTCTCATCGCGATAGCTCGGCTCCCAGGCCAGATCGCGGGTCATTAAACGGTACTTCTCTTTAACGTTGAGTTTCTTTGGGGTCTTTTTAATATCCACGATGGTCTCCTAGCTGTTCCAGGTGAGTGTCAGAGCGTCTTCGTCTTCATCGACGTTGCCGCTGAGCGTGATCAGGTTAATATTGAGTTCCTGCATATCGAACTCACGGCCAATTTCTTCTTCAATGGTCTCGCGGCGCACCACCAGGTGGCCCTCAGCCTGCACTTTTACCATGGCCGGTTCGTGTACAACTTCGGCGTCCGGATTGTCCTGTTCTATGGCTTCCACGATAGAACGGGTCTCTTCATTGGCCTGTAAAATGATAAATACTTTCGACATGATGCTTCCTACTTAAACAAACCGGCTTTTTTGGCACGCTTGAGCAATTCATCGTGCACCTCACTGACCAGCTCGTCGGCCTGATTGCCCTCAACCGCCAGGCCCGCTACCGGCAGTAATACCGAGGTAAAATGATTCGCCGCGCTATCAATCCATTCTTCCAGAACGGCTTTGTTCTCTGCCGATTCTGCGGCCATGGTTTTCACCACTGAATCCACCCAGCGCACGGATTCCAAATACCAGTTAGTCATAAACTGAGTCAGAATTGAGATACCCGAGCCGCCCTGCTCAACCAGGTTGTGATCGATAATGCGTTGATATACCAGCGGATAAAGCAGGCCATCTAACACAAAGTTTTGCTTGATAAACACTTCTACCGGGTCGCGTACACACATCAAATCTTCCAGTGAACGGCGCAGTGGCTGCCAGGCATCGCTGTCCATCCAGTCCTGTTTAGCCGCTTCCAACGACTCCACATCACCAATCATCAGGCCAAGCCGTGAGAGATACTGGGCAATGCCCAGATTATCCATAGCGTGGTAGACACAAGGTTGGGTGAACACCGAACCGTAGCCATAACCACATACCAGGGTATTGTTCATATTGGCGGCGTAGTTGGCATGGCGCAGTGGGATCAGTAAATCCTGGGCAATGGCCAGCACCGGATCCGGCATGCCTTCAATCAGATTCAGCGACTCAACCGTTTTGAAGTTAGACTCCATGGTTTCCTGCTGTTTGGCCCGATTAAGCGTGTAGGTACTGTAGTAGAACTGGCGGGGATCCTTTAAGTCATACCAGTCGTTCATGCGAATTTTGCTTAAATTCGGATCGTAGAGCTCTTGTTCCGGCGCCCAGGTGGGACGGTAATGAAGATTCTCTACCGCCTGCAGATCGTAGCTGGCTTCCTGATAGCGCGAAGGGATTTTCTTAGTGCCAAAACGCTTTTCCAAGTGTGTAAAGGTCTTATTTTTCTGTTCAATATTGACCGTTTGTACATCGATTTGCATAACTCTTTCCTCTTAACTTTGCCTGTCTACTTGTCACGAAAGTGATGGGTAGCGTCGTGCAGACTCCACTGGAAGGCATTCTTTTCTTCGTCGTCTGAAACCACGGCTTCGTCATCCAGAAAAATGACCTTCTGCTCTTCACAAAACTTTTCAAAGTCCTGCTGCTTAAGCACCATCTCCAGCGCCACTTCGGGCTGGCCTACACTGAAATCGAACTCAACAAATCCGTCGTCTCGTTTGCCTGTCACCCGCACATAATGTAACGAGGTGTCGAACTGCTCTTTCGGCGCTGCAATACTGTCGTTCATGATTTGTCCTTTTAGGTTTGCCGTTAGCTCACTACCGTCAGGAAGCTCTCATGCAACTTACGCTGCGGGTAATCGAGCCCCTGGGCGAAGTTATCCCAGGTCCAGGTAATGGTTTCGTAATCGGGGTAAGGGTGATAACCGCCCATGAAGGTTTCAAAGCGGTTGCCGGAAGGATCCCAGGCGTAAATGGTACAACCGCGGGTAATGCCGTGACGCGTTGGGCCGATGTCCACGGCTACCTCGTTCATCGACATAATGTCGCCTGCACGCAGCACACGTTCCCAGCTTTCCATCAGAAACGACGTATGGTGGAGTTTGCCCGGCTCGGGATATTCAACAAATGCGATGTCGTGCACTTTATGCGAGCAGGACAGCCAGATGCCAGCTTCGGTCTCATTGTCTTCACCCAGCACGCGCTCAACCAGATAAAAGCCCAGTACATCTTCAAAAATCGCTTTCACCTTGGCGATGTCTGGTCCGTACAGCAGCATGTGGTCCAGACGCACCGGCGCAATACCGTGTTCACTCTGGGTATACCAGGGCGCCGGGTTAGTCAGGCCCATGCCATTACCTACTTTGGTTTTCTCAGCATAGAGTTCAAACTCATGGCCCGATGGCAGGGTAAAGCGCACGCGCTCGCCAGTTTCAAGTAAGTCACCGGCTTCAAGACGGCGGGTTTCTACACCGTAAGCGTTCAGATCTTTTTCGAGCTTATCGAGGGTAGCACTATCGAGGACTTTGAAACCCACAAAGTCGACACCTGCCTGCTCGGCTTCACGAATAATGTAACTGCTGTGATCCTGTTCATCCCAGCATTTAAAATATACCCGTCCCATGTCGTCACGACCGGTCTCGACCAGCCCCATGACATCACCGTAAAACTTAACGGCTTCATCTAAGTCCAATACCCGTACCGCTACATGTCCTGGACGTAATACACCTGTCATCGCCATAATTTGTTCTCCACTTTGAGCTTCTAAGCGCCCTGAGGCGCAACAATTTATTAACTTATTACAGGTATCATGCCAACATTTAAAATCATTGATTTTATTGTAATTTTTATATTTTACGTAAATTTAAGGCGATTTTATTTAACGTTTACATAACGCATTTGTTAGTTTGATGTTTAAGCATGACAATTTTGTAAGGCTGTACAACCCAGTAAAGAATCTTCCTTCTAAAGAAGGTGGCTTTGCGTTCCCCCCCTAAAAGGAGGCTCTATTTAAATCGAAGAAAGGACAATAATTGTGCCCTTCTTCAGTGTTGTCATTGTCACTGGCAGACATAACAAACTGGAAGAATCATCATGGATGAGGATTCAGTCGATGCGGCACAGGGATGTGCCGACATTGGCGGTCTAGTTTGTTCTGCCAGGGACGATGACGCTTTTCACTGATAAGGGCTGCGGGGAGTCCAGAGGGTGTCGCACAACACCCTCTGGTCGCGGTCGGCGACTCCGACAAAGATATATATACACCTTCATTTGCTGACTTATAGATATACGGGCCAAGCCCTACCACGAATGATAACCACCTACTGGAGTAGGGGTGGTTTAGGGCTGAAAACAAAATGCCAGGTCGGTTTGTCAGATCAAGAACAGGTATAAAACCGGAGAGTAAATTGTGCTGCAAACTCAAGGTTTGCTCATTTGATCAAATCAGAAAGGGATCACCGAAACGAGCTAATCAAATGATCAAACCCGTTCGGTGGGGTTGGGACTGTTGTTACGTTAAACCTCAGGCAAGGCTCAGCGCGGTTTTTCGTTAACCCGGTATGCCAGTTGCCGGCGGGTCACGCCAAGATATTGTGCCGCATGGGTAAGATTCCCTTTGGCTTTGCGCACGGCCGCCTCAAACAATTGCTGTTCATGGCTGGCTAAATCAAACTCACCCTGCTCAAGCAGTTTATCGTAAAACTGGGTATCCATTTCTGGCATCGCACTGAGCGGCTTAACCTGGCCCAGTTCATTGACTTCGCTGATGCGTTCCTGGGTATCTGCCAGTTCCGGCGGGTTAACAAACAAATGATCAAGTTCGATTAACCCTCCATCGGTAGCCAGTAGCACACCACGCTCAATAACATTTTCCAGTTCACGCACATTACCGGGCCAATCGTAGCGATTCAGCACCTGCATTGCCTGACCTGACAATCCTGTCAGGCGCTTCTGATAACTTGCTGAGAAGCGTTCAATCATGGCATTACAGAGAATAAGAATGTCTGAACGACGCTCTCTTAAAGGCGGAATGTTGACCGGATAGGTAGCAATACGATAATAGAGATCAGCGCGGAACTGACTGTCTTTAATAGCTTGCTGCAGGTCGACATTGGTGGCGGCTACCAGGCGTACGTTTACCTTGCGCACTTCATCGTCACCCAGTCGCTCTACTTCACCGGTTTGCAGTACGCGTAATAATTTAACCTGGGCTGATAAGGGTAAATCCCCCAGCTCATCTAAAAACAAGGTGCCACCATCGGCGCGTTCAAAGCGGCCCGGGCGGGATTCCTGAGCTCCGGTAAAGGCGCCTTTCTTAACACCGAAGAGCTCTGCTTCAATCAGTTCATGGGGGATTGCGCCGCAGTTAACCGCAATAAACGGCTTTTCACTGCGACTGCTGTGTTCATGCAGCCAGCGGGCAAAGACTTCTTTCCCCACGCCGGTCTCACCCAGCAACAGCACATTAATCGGCGAATCCGCCGCGCGCTTCAGCAGGTTTAAGGCGCTGGTAAACTCGGGGGAGGCGCCCACCAGACCATCGGTATCGTACTTGACCTGGCGTTTGCCACGCAACTGGCTGAGCTCTTTCTCGATTTCACGTAATGATGGGCTAAGCGGATCGTCACGAAATAATTCTATGTAGTTTTCATCATCCCAGCAGTCTGCAGGCTTGCCCACAATCTTACAGTGATGGTCGCCCTTACACATGCATTCAATTTCTTTGAACACAATAAAGCGGCGAAAAAAACGACTGGTATAACCCGAGGCATAGCCCACAATGGTCCAGCAGGCGGCTTCTTCAGATAACCCCAGCGACTGCAAATGGGCTTCAGCTTCCCAGGAATTCTCAACAATCACTTCGCCGAAAAAGCGGCCGGTTTCCCAGTCTATCTCTGCCTCGGTGATATGAGAGCGGACGTGCCCTTCAAACGCATGAAGTTCCGGTCCAATTCTGAATACGTCATAGCTGTTTTTATTATCGGCGAGCTTATGCGCCAGGTCTGCATCCTGCTCACCCGCTACAAAACCAATACGAATAAGCATGCGCTTGGCGGATTCGGCGTCCAGGTAATCAAATAACTTGGTGCGCATTTCCATCAGCGCTTTGGCATGTAATAACAACAAACGGCTTTCGCCTAGCCAGATCTTCCCTGTTTCCTGGTTAAAACGGAGTTTTGAGCGAAGGTCGAAACGATCGACTACCTCTTTTTCTTCCTGCGCTATTTGTTGATCTGCAATCATACTACTGTCCAACAACAGGGGGGTATGGGGGCTATCAATCACCCATCATACCCCTTTAATCCCAAAAGTGTTAACACTTTACTTACAACACCATTTCATTTAAGCAATATACTTACCATAACGGCAATCTATACCTTTGCTTTGTTTTGAGGTGCTGCGACTGGCATTAAGAATCTTGCCAGCGCCGGTAACAGGATCAGGGCGCCCAACATGTTCCAGATAAACATAAAGGCCAGCAGGATCCCCATATCGGCCTGGAACTTAATTGGTGAAAACACCCAGGTCGCTACAGCAATACCCAGCGTAATCCCGGTTAACACCACCACTTTGCCGGTAAACAGTAAGGCATCATAGTAAGCTTCAGACAACGATACCCCATCCTGTAACCGCGATTTCATCACAGTGAGAATATACAGTGCGTAATCCACACCAATCCCCACCCCTAGCGCAATCACCGGCAACGTTGCCACTTTCACGCCAATATTGAGCCACACCATTAACGCCTGACATAAAATCGAGGTCAGCATCAGCGGCAGAATGGCGCACACCACTGCCCGCCACGAGCGGAAAGTAATGAAAGCCAGGATGATAACGGCGCTGTAAACAAAGAACAGCATTTGCGTATTGGCTTTTTCCACCACGATATTGGTGGCCGCTTCAATCCCCGAGTTACCCGCCGCATTGAGGAACTGGAACTTCTCCGTGTTGTTTTCCTTAGCAAAGGTTTCTACTGTCTGAACAACCTCGTTGAGGGTGTCTGATTTGTGATCTTCAAGGTAAGCAAAAATAGTCAGCAAATCACAGTTCTGGTTAAACATTTCCCGCGGTGCACGGGTAATGATGGCATTGAGCATGCCCTGCGAACGCGGAATGCCGTACCATTTCAAGTTACCTTCATTCATTCCGGCATTGGCCACTTTGGCCAGACCGGCCAGCGAGGAAGTGGTTACCACACCGCTTAACTGACGTAATTCCTGCTCTAATGCATCAACCGCCATCAGGGTATCGTAGTGAGCACAGGCATACTGCTCTGTCTTAACCATAACCACATACACGTCTGAACTGGTAGCATAGTTTGCAGTCATAAAGGCGTTGTCGAGGTTATAACGGGAGTCCGGTCGAAGCTCCGGCGCGCCCTGATCGGTATCACCAATTTTCACATTGGCACTGATCACACTGCCGCCTACACCTAAAATAATGGCCACTATGACGGTCACGGTGGCGTACTTTTTACGGGTAAATAAATCCAGAAATGCCCACAGTGGATGTTTACTGTGAGAGACATCCGCCTCGTCCTGCAATTCAGCTTTGATACTGCGTTTCGCGGCAGAATCCGCCACACCGGTATAAGAGAGCAGCACCGGCAGTAAAATGAGGTTACTGAAAATCAACACTGCCACACCAATACTGGCGGTCACCGCGAGATCCTGGATCACCGGAATATCAATGACCATCAGCACGGCAAAGCCTACCGCATCAGAAATTAACGCCGTGATACCGGCCAGGAATAAACGGCGAAAGGTGTAGCGCGCAGCCAGCAGTTTATGTATGCCACGACCGATGTCCTGCATGATGCCATTCATTTTCTGCGCGCCATGACTCATACCAATGGCAAACACCAGAAACGGCACCAGAATCGAGTACGGATCCAGCTCGTAGCCCAGCGTTGGCAACAACCCAAGCAACCACACTACGGCCACCAGTGAACAACTCACCACCAACAGCGTACTGCGGATACAGCGGGTGTAGATAAACAGCACCACGGTAGCAATACCAATGGTAATCGCAAAAAACACCAGTACCTGCTTAAGACCGTCGATTAGGTCACCCACCACCTTGGCAAAGCCGGTGATATGAATCTCAATGCCGTCTTTTTGATACTTCGTTCTGAGCTCCTCAAGCTTGGCCGAAAAAGCGTGGTAATCCAGCTGATTACCGTCCGGATCCACTTCACGCAGCGGCACCTGTATGACACTGGAAGCATAGTTACCCGACACCAGTTGCCCTACTTCCCCGGAGCGCTCAACATTGAGGCGCACCTGGTCCAGCGAGGCCTGGGAACCGTCATAATCATCCGGGATCACCGGCCCGCCATCGAGGCCTTCTTCAGTTACCCCGGTCCATCTTACCGACGGTGTCCAAAGCGATTTCATAAATGGTCGCTCTACGCCCGGCATCAAAAACAGTTCGTCATTTAGCTGACGCAGCGTGTCGAGATAATCAGCGTCGAAGATTGAGCCTTTGGTGTTATGCACCGCAATGCGCAGCGCATTACTGGTATCCGACAATTGTTTGCGATTATCCAGAAAGTTAAGAATGTAAGGATGGTTACTGGGGATCATTTTTTGAAACGCCGCGCTTAAAGTAAGCTGCGTAGACTGATAACCCAGAATTCCGGTGACGACCAGGCACAGTAAAATAATGATTGGCCGGAAATTAAAAATAGCCCGCTCCAGAATACGCCCGGAACTGGTATCGAAATCTTCTAAATGGCGAATTAAGGTTTCGCCCTGAGTATGTTTAGTCATTAGCGTGCCCCTGTGCTCACCAGATTATTGTCACTGACCAGATGCGAACCGCGCGCGGTCGCAACTGCATAGCCGCTTTGCGACTCAATAATGTCGGTGATACCACCAAAGGGCGCCTGGCCCAGCAGGCTGAAATTTTTCGCCGAATCATCACTGACAAACAGCTGTCCGCTCTGATCTGCCAGCATGATCTTACCGCCGGTAGTCAGCACGCCACTGGTGAGCGTCACCTCAGAGCCTAACTTCACCCGTTTCCAGCGCCCTTTACCTTTGTTCTGGCGCCACACGTTACCGCGTAATCCATACAGTAGGCGGGTACCATCATCCAGTAACAGACCGTCGAAAAAGCTGCCGTAATAAGGTGTATCGAGTTTTACGAACCCGTTGCCATTATCCGCCGAGCTGAACACCGCTGCCTGCTCACCTAAAATAATCAGTTCGTTTGGGGAACGGACGACCTTATACAAATGTTTCCCGGCCGGATTAGGCAGTCTGGCGATAATGGAATACCAGTTTTCGCCGCCATCATTGGTGGCAAAAGCCAGGCCGTAGGCACCGATTGCCCAGCCATCAAACTGATTGGCAAAATAGACGTCAAGAATGGGCTTGTCGGCGCCCTCTTTCACCAGGTATCCGGCGTTGCGTTTAGCCCGTTCACCGCGCTCGTCACCCGCGGCAATCAGCGATTCAGCTTCCGCCATCGCAAGCTCGGCAGCCTGATAACCATCCAATTGTACTTGCCAGGTGTTACCGCCATCGGTGGTGGCCAGGATCACACCGCTATGGCCAGCAGCCCACCCGTTCATTGGATCACTAAAAGAGACCGCTGTGAGGGTTACTGATACCGGTACCGATTTGGCCTGCGTCCAGGTATTTCCTTCATCTTCGGAGAGCAGAATAACGCCGCGTTCGCCTACTGAAACCAATTTACTGCCCGCTTTGGCAAGGCCAAGTTGCAGCGCATGACTGCTGGTTTTATTTTGTTTAGCTGGCGCCACCAGCACATCCTGAAGGGTAGATTCGGCTTCGTTCTGAGGTGTGGCGTGTAGCGCTGTGCACACCATCAAAAGGGTCAGGAAAAACGAAGGCAATGCAAAGCCGAACAAGCCATCTACGTTCATTCGTTTCATGATAACTATCTCTGTTACATCACGGGAAAAAGGCCCGCGGTGGCAGGCCTGGAAGATAAACCCTGGTTTAACGTACAGCGTCTGCTGCTACCGCATCACCGGTAAAGAACGTCTCGGGCTTGGTATCCACTACGTGGAAGCTTTCACCATTAAGTGACTGAATGACGCTCATGGTTTTTGCCTGCAGGTTGAATACCGTGGCGGTTTTAATCAGCGTCGCTGGCACTGAAGGCAGTACAAACGGCGTGACCTGAGTGGTTCTCCACAGGTTGCCTTCCGCATCAAAGCCGTCCATCAGCAGGATCACCCAGGAGTCCTCATCGATATAATAAGTTCGGGTGGGTACCGCATGACGTTTGCCCTCTGCAACCTGTGCTTCCACTGCCCATACGCGATGCTTTTCCCAGCGCACATGTTCAGGGTTTAAGTGAAACTCAGCAATAGCTTCTTCGGCATCCGGCGCGATAAAGCCATTGTTGTTATAAGGCACCAGCATTTCTTTTTTGCCCTTTAACGTCCAGCTGTAGCGGTCGATGTGACCCAGCAGGCCCTGCACTTCGTCGAAGTAGTTAGCGCCTGAGGCAACAAAGTCGGGCGTATCATAAGCCACGGTAGGCGCACGGCGCACGCGACGCTGACCTAACAGGTACTGCCAGGCTTTACGCGGGCTGTCGGCATCGATACTGTCGCGGATAACCAGAGACTCACCGGCTTTAAACGGCGGCTCCATGGTATTGAAACGGAACATGGAGTATTCCCCGTTCCAGTCGTCCGCATCAGCGTCTTCATAGTATGGCGGATACTGGAACGAAATTTCGTTACGGGTAGCCAGCGTGTGCGAGCCATCGGCATTACCAACGATATTCTTAAAGGTGTACTCAATAGACGGGGCTTCCACACGTAACAGGAAGTTCCACATTACCTCATTGCCATTTTCCGGCATTGGGAACGGGATCCCGCCGATACACCCTTCAAGGCTGTAGCCCTGTTCTGCCAGCGTACAATTTTTCACATTGGCCTTAACAGCTTCGTAAACCTGCTCAGGTGCCGCCGCCGTACGATGGCTCGGATACACGTCGAGGTAAAAGGTGTCCGGATACTTTTTCAGCAGCTCAATGGTGCCGTCTGTCAGTTGTTCTGCGTATTGCTGATAATTACTGGCATCAACACGATACAGCGGTTTTTCATCTTTGAATAACTCCAGCGGAATGTCGCCGGCGTACTCGCCAGGCACTTTCTCGGTCAGCCCACCGGTCCAGGCCGGAATGGAACCATCAGCATTACCTGCCATGGTGCCCCCCAGCGGATTAAGTTCAGTACCAAGCTTGCTGGCATCAGTGCCGGCAGCAAAGGTGGCGGGAACAACGGCCAGGGTTAAAGCCAGTGTCATTGCGTTACGAATTTGATTAAACATAATAAGTCTCCTGTCCTCGATCGTTAGAAGGTGCGTTGTACTGACAACGAAATGAAGTCACGATCGCCGTGGAAGTTTTCATAAGAAAGCGTAGGTACTGGCGCGTCATACTGGATCACAGAGCCGGCATCGCCGAGATACTTGTTGTAAGTCATGGAGAAGCGCCACATGCGGTTGTAGTCGCCTTTTAACCCCACACTCACGTTACCGCCGTGCTCTGATGGGAATAACACCCCATTGACCGATGAACGCCCCTCAATACCAAAACCAAAGCCAATAGGTACCTGCATATCAAGGCCCGGCATCACCTGGAAATAATCCGGTGTAAAGATAAACTGAATAGCACTGGCGTCTTTGGTGGCCAGCGGATCGAGTTGATCGGCATTTTCTGAAATATTTAACCGGCGGTTAAAGGCAAACTCACCAATAAAGGTGGCTGCATCCCACAGGCTGTTTTCATTTAAAATGGTGATCATCGAGGCGTTAAAGTGGAATGTATCTCCCCGCGGGAACGCCGAATTGTCGTCACCATCAGCCGTGGTATTACCCGGCAGGATCACCGTGTTACCTGTGGCTACCAGTGACATATCCTGACGAACCGACATTTCAGCTGCCACGTTAGTTTCACCCACCAGGGTGCTCACACTAAGACCATACACCTTGATATCTTCAGCAAAGACCTGAGCGTAATCACCGATGCCGCCATCCTGCACATTGATGCCCGGACGCACATAAAATTGCGGCATTTTGTCGTGGAATTGCGCAGCGTAAAAACCTACTTCGTAGTCATCAATTTTGTAACGGGCCTGGAAACCAAACTGGCCGGAATCATCCGCAACGATGTCTTCACTGCGGTGCACGATAGCGCCGGGGCCAAGAATAACGGTTTCACCGCCTTTATCGACAAAGTCGGCAAAAGCAAAGTAACTGCCCGCTGCAGGCAAACGTGACTTACGCCACTCGAACTGATAGTAGGCAGCCAGGGTCAACTTGGAATTTACCTGCAACTGGGCAGCGAACTGACCGGTGGGACGTGCCACTTCCTTAAACTCAGACTGAGGAACCGATAACGCACGGGCTAAATCCAGCCCGGTCATTGCACCGGCCACCGCGTTTGAACCAAAGAACAGGCTCTCACCGTAAAGCTGGGCAAAACGACCGGCTTTGAGGTTAATTGACTTCTTACCGACGTTAAAGCCGCCGTACACGAAGGCATCCAGAATTTCGCCATACTGGCCGTGTAAATCCTGGGTCTCGTCGGCAAACTCACCGGCTGGCACCGACTGGGTATTCACCAGCGCCCCATCGTAATAACCGGGGTTATCATTGCTTTCGTGATAAACCGAGTCATACCAGGTGGCGGCACTGATGCGCATACCATAGCGACGCTTGTAGCGAAGATCGAACTCTGAAAACAGATCCAGACGACTGGAGACCAAGCCTTTATCAAAGTTTAAATCGCCATCATTGGTATTTGCTTGCGGACCAATTGATGCGTCTGCCACGTCTCTCTCGGCCGGTGCCACGCGGAACATAGCACTGTACTTAACAGTGTTATCCCAGCGAACACGCAGGTCGCGATTGCCCGTATCGATGGTTGCAGCCTGGGATTGCGCTGAGGCTAAAAGGCCCAGGGCAACGGCTGCGGCGAGTGCGTTGCGAGGCAACTTTTTGTTGTTTTGTTTCACCCACACTTCATTCATAGCGTTCCTCCTCGAATGTTTCACTATGCTGAGTTGCGCGACCCGGATACCTCACCTCACAGCCTGACGTTACAGCGAACCTCTGCAACACCAAATAGGTTGGATATAGATAAATCACGCGTTGTGAACGAAATGTATATTTGCTGTTAATTACCTTCCAATACTATTGACGGCCCTGATTGATACCTTTAAGGTATTACCAATTTAAACCAACCGGAAAGTCTGCCATGGATATTCGTCAGATCCGTTACTTTGTTGCCGTTGCCGAAGAAAGCAATATTGGCCGCGCAGCAAAGCGATTATTTATCTCTCAGCCCCCTCTGACGAGGCAGATCCAGCAGCTCGAGGACGAACTCCAGGTAAAGCTGTTTGAGCGCACCGCTAAAGGCGTAGAGCTAACTTCGGCAGGTCAGTTATTCTTAAATGAATCGCGCAATATTCTGAGTCTTATTGAACAGGCGCAAGAGCGCACACAACGGGCGGGAAAAGGGCAGTTAGGCCGTCTCGACGTGGCCATTTTTGGCTCTGGTATCCTCAACACAATTCCGGACATACTCAAGCGATTTAAGACCGCCTACCCAGGCGTAAATATTGTTCTACATCAAATGAGTAAAGCGGAACAGATTGAAGCGCTGCGGCAAAAAAGGATTTCCGTGGGGTTTAACCGCCTGCTTGCGCCACTACCGGATATCGATTCCACCATGATCCTGCAGGACAAACTCATGGTAGCGGTGCGGGACGACCACCCGCTGGCTATGAAACCCTTAATCAACCTTAAAGAACTGGATAACGAACCCATTGTCGTGTTCCCGAAGGGCGCACGCCCCAACTTCGTGGATTTGGTTTCACGGGTGTTTCAGGAAGCTGGTGTCACCATGAACATCACTCAAACAGTGATCGACGCGGTTACCGGTATTGCGCTGGTTTCCGGTGGCTTTGGCTTTTGCCTGATCCCCAGCTCAGCCAGTGTGCTGCAACTTCCCGGCGTTAAATACATTCCTCTTGGGGGGATTCCGGATAACGCCACCGTGGATCTCAGTTGTATTTATTTAAAAGACGATCATTCTCCCCTGCTTAGTGCGTTTTTAGCCGTAGTTCACGAATATAAGAGCCAGTTGACCAATCAGGCGTAACTGCCAATCTGTTAATTTTGTCTCGCAGCAGCTCATCCGACGAGCTGCCTGGTCCGCAGGGCAGTGCCCGCGAAAACACGCCCATTTTCATCATTTTATATTACGAATTAGTAAGTTGAATACCCATCACTTTGCTCCAGTGCAATGAAGTTTTTGCACGCGTCGACAAATTTGTTGATTGACGATAATTAAAACAAGTGTTTAAATTCGCAAAATTCAAACACCCATTTAATTCATATGTTTAAATCGGGATTTGCCTCACCAATGACACTCAGGGGATTGATTATGCTCTTTTGGATTATTCTCGCGGCACTGATTTTCGTCCTGTTTCAGGTTAAATCACTGCGCCAACAATGGGTCACCGGCCCCGCCTTTAAACTCTTCAAAAAAGTACTGCCACCACTAAGCCAGACCGAGCGGGAGGCTATGGAAGCCGGCTCGGTATGGGTAGAAGGCGACTTGTTTTCCGGCAAGCCTGACTGGGAGCGCCTGTATTCCATGGCACTGCCTCAATTAACCGACGAAGAGCAGTCGTTTCTGGATAACGAAGTCAATGAACTGATGAGCATGATCGACGACTTTGACGTGATCCACAAAGACAAAGACTTCACTGAAGACGCCTGGCGCTATATGCGGGAAAAAGGCTTTTTTGCTATGATCATACCTAAAGAGTATGGCGGTAAGGCGTTCTCTGCGCTGGCCAATTCGACCATTGTGTCTAAAATCGCCAGCCGTTCGGTAAGTGCCGGGGTTACCGTGATGGTGCCTAATTCACTCGGTCCGGGCGAACTGCTGAGTCACTACGGCACGCAACAACAAAAAGACTACTGGCTGCCACGCCTCGCCGACGGCACCGATATTCCCTGTTTTGCCTTAACCGGCCCTGAAGCAGGGTCTGACGCAGGCAGCATCCCGGATACCGGTGTGATCACCATGGGTGAATATGACGGCAAAGAAACCCTCGGCATCCGTCTTAACTGGGACAAACGCTACATTACCCTGGCTCCGGTTGCCACTGTACTGGGCCTGGCATTTAAACTGTACGATCCTGACCAACTGCTGGGCGATAAAGAAAGTATCGGTATCACCTGTGCGCTGATCCCTACCAGCCACCCGGGTGTTGAAGTTGGCCAGCGCCATCTGCCACTTGAACAAGCCTTTATGAACGGCACCACCCGCGGCAAAGACGTCTTTATCCCGATTGACTGGATCATCGGCGGGCCGGACTATGCAGGGAAAGGCTGGCGTATGCTGATGGAGTGTTTATCTGCCGGTCGCGGTATTTCATTGCCTGCCCTGTCTACCGGTAATGCTCAGTTAAGCGCTCAGACCACTGCCATTTATGCCAGTATTCGTCAGCAATTCGGCTGCTCGTTATACGAATTTGAAGGTGTTCAGGAAGGACTCGCCCAGTTAAGCGCTAATGCTTATCAGGCCGAAGCAGTACGCCATCTTACAGCCGGCGCGATTGACTTAGGTCAGAAACCGGCGGTGGTCACCGCTATAGCTAAATTCCACATGACCGAAGTGGCCCGTCAAAGCATCAATATCGCCATGGATATTCATGGTGGTAAAGGCATTCAGATGGGGCCGAATAATTACCTGGCATCACTGTATATGGCGATGCCGGTATCCATCACCGTTGAAGGGGCAAATATCCTTACCCGCAGCCTGATGATCTTTGGTCAGGGGGCTACCCGCTGTCACCCCTACGTGTTTGACGAAATGGTAGCAGCCGCTGAACCAGACTTTAAAACCGGTCTGGCACAGTTCGAGCCACTGTTGTACAAACATATCAAATTTGCGCTGGGTAACGCTTTCACCGCTTTCGGTTACGGGTTAACCGGTGCTCGTTTCGCATCAGCGCCGAAAAACGATGCCAATAAACGCCACACCCAGCAAATCCGCCGCATGAGTAAAGCGCTGGCCATTTGTTCTGACATTGCCATGCTGATGCTCGGTGGTGAACTCAAGCGCCGTGAAATGCTATCTGCCCGTTTAGGGGATGTATTAAGCGAACTGTATTTGTCTTCAGCGGTACTGAAGCACTTCTACAGCCGTGGGGCTCAGGCGAAGGAACAACCGATTGTCGATTATCTCATCCAGCAATCGCTGTATAACTGTGAGGTAGCGCTTAAAGGTTACTGCCGTCATATTTCTAACCCTGTAGTGGGCACGTTAATTCAACGGCTGATTTTCCCCTGGGGCAGCAGTTACACACCACCAAAAGACAAGCTCAAAACTCAGTTAGCGCTGAATCTGTGTCAGGATAAATCGCTTCGTGATGCTATTACACCCATGTGTTATGTGGGAACAAATGAAGACGATCCCGTTGCCGTGCTTAACCAGGCTATGGATGCCATCGACGCACTCGCGCCGTTAGCAGCCAAAGTCAAAGCAGCTCAACAGGCTAAAACCCTGCCGCGTAAAGGCAGTATCTTCCAGTTACGCGACAAAGCGCTGGCAGAAAACGTAATTACCGAAGCTGAAGCCGCTCAAATTGCCGACGCCGATGCATTGCGCAGAAAGGTGGTTAATGTCGATGAGTTTGACTTTGACCTGGGCATAACCCCGGCACAGGGCAACGCTGCAAAAGTGAGTGACGCAGCCTGAGATACCGGGATATTTCGCAACTATCCTCAAACGGCGCCATAAGGCGCCGTTTGTTTAGTTAAACAAATTCACGGCTTCACTGGCCGGTACCGGTCTGGCAAATAAATAGCCCTGCAGGTAGTCACAGCCGTACTGATGGAGCAATTGCCGCTGCACATCGGTTTCCACCCCTTCAGCAATCACTTTTAAGCCCAGGTTATGGGCCAGCTGACAAATGGTTAATACAATCGCTTGCTGTTTTGGAGCATCCACCATTTGACTCACAAAAGAACGGTCAATTTTCACCTTATCCACCGGGAAAGCGCTTAAATAAGCCAGCGACGAATAGCCCGTACCAAAGTCATCAATCGATAAACTTACGCCCAGTGCACGCAATTCAACCAGTACCGCACTGGCTACCTGATGGTTATCCATAATGGAGGTTTCGGTTAGTTCCAGCTCAATCAGTGAGGCCGGAATATCAAAATCACGCAGACGATTCGCAATAGACTCTGCAAACCCCGGTTGTAGAAACTGACGCGCAGAAATGTTGATAGCAATTTGCACCTGCCGACCTTCTTCATACCATTGCCGGGCTTGCCTGAACGCACTGTCGAGTACCCATTCACCGAGCACCAGAATAAGACCACTGCGCTCAGCGACGGGAATGAATTCCCCGGGAGAAATAAATTCACCGTTATCGAACCAGCGCAGCAAACATTCACAGCTTTGCACTTTTCCATCACTAAGCTGTTGCTTGGGTTGATAGTAAAGGGTTAATTCATCATTTTTTAAGGCCTGCTCCAGACGCCGGGTAATGGTTAACCGGCGCTGATGGTAGGCCCCGTCATCGGCATTGAAATAATGTACAGCCTGATTATTTTTCAGCGCTATTTCCACGGCAATATTGGTGTGCAACAACAGCGTGTTGTAATCTACACTGTGCACCGGGTAATCGCTGACACCAAACGTCACATGAAAGCGCATGGCACCCATAGGGGTATCAATGGTATCGGCCAGTTTAGTGCGCAGCATATTCAGTAATGAAGCCAGTCGGTGAGCTGGCCCCTGGGCTTTCACCAACACCATGAAACAGGCATCAGCTACGTGAAATAAACACACATCATCAGCCTCGCTGTTAACGCTGTTATATTGCTCGATACTGGTTTGTAAAAAGTAGCCCACCGAATAAATACAGGCCAACGCATCGGCCAGGCCAAAATTTTCACTGAGTAATTTAAAATCGGTTACATCAATCATCACCGCATTGAATGTTTGTTGCCTGGCAATCCACTGATTGGCCGTTCTCTCCAGATAGCTGCGATTACCAATGCCTGTCACGGGATGATGGAACGCCTGATGTTCCAGCGCCTGCTCCGCGCGATGACGCTGGGTGATATCCCGTACATGCAGATCGTAGGTTTGATGCTCACTAATCCAGTGACTCTGAATGGCGTAAAAACGCTGGCCCATTTCAAGAATAGTCTGTGCGCATAGCTCGCCACCACTGCTGGCCAGGGTTAACGCTTCGGTTAATGGCGCCGGAAAGCTGGCCATTGAGTGCTGGTCTGTGGGGTACAGCTGTTCTATCAGCTCGTCCGCTGCCGGGTTTGCATATAACAGCCGGCCCCTGGCATCAATTCTGATCACCGGGTTGGGGTTGCGCTTGGGAAACAATGCCAGTGTTTCATTTTCGGTACTTAGCCGGATATAGCGGGCAGCATAACGCCCCAGATAAAAGCTAATAGCAGCTATCCCCAGGGAAAATAATGCGACCACCCAAACGGTGATCTCCAGCAATTCAATAATAGACAGGTAGCCATCATTAACCGACCTGTTAGTCGCCGTTTCTATTTTTTTGAGCAACGGTAATACTGCCCGGCGATACTGACTGATTTGCTCTAACTGGGCGCGCGACAAATTCCACTGAGTTTGTGGTGACATCAGGTTTTTATGCAGCGCTTCTGCCACCTCTGATGACGCGACCAGGTAAGCAGAAATATCGGTTACAGTTGCGTTAAACTGATTAGCACCCGCCATATCATTGAGAGTGGAGCGCAGTTGATTGAAGTTTTGTAAATACCCCACATCATATAAAGACGACTCTTCAGTAGCGTAATATTCATACAACAAGCGTTCCTGCTCGCTAAGCAACATGCCTATTTGCTGTACCTGACTGAAAATAGCCAGGTCAGTTTCCATATATTTACTCGCTTTGCTCTGCACACTGGCGGCCAGGCCATACACGCCTACCGCCAGTAACACGCCCAGAAAAACGATAATCAGATAAACCTGCCGAGTTCGCGATACGAGTTTTTCATTTTGCATAAGAGCCATTCCCTTTCGTTCCTTTGCTTTATAGACCATGCATTGTTGCTTAAACTTTCATCCCGGTTGGAGTAATCTATCTTTAGCTGGTAAACGTAATAACTAATTGATTTAGCAAGGCAGGAGCATGTGTGGAAAAGATAAATGAAATTACCGAAGTAGTGGAAAATTTTCTAAAGCGCGAGTCTTCAGCCGGCATTCTGCTGATGATAGCCACCGCCCTCGCGTTAGTGGTGGCAAATACGCCTATCGATTTCTACTACGATAAACTGGTGTCTATGCCGGTTATTATTGCCGCCGGTGATTTCAGGATTGATAAACCGTTGCTGCTGTGGATTAACGATGGCCTGATGGCGATCTTCTTCTTCCACGTCGGGTTGGAGCTAAAACGGGAAGTGTGTGAAGGCGAGCTGGCCAACCCTAAAAACATTGTGCTCCCCGCCAGTGGTGCAATAGGCGGCATGATTATTCCTGCACTGATTTATGTTGGTATCAACTGGGGTAACCCCGCCGCTCTGTCTGGCTGGGCGATACCGGCCGCCACTGATATTGCTTTTGCCCTCGGGGTCATGGCTTTGCTGGGTAAGCGCGTGCCCGCCAGTCTTAAGGTGTTTCTGGTTACCCTGGCCATTATTGATGACATTGGCGCAATCGTCATCATTGCCTTGTTTTACACCGACAACATCACCGAAGTCGCCCTTATGATTGCAGCGGGGTGTTTCCTGGTTTTATGGCTCATGAACAAGCGTAATGTGGTCGACTTACCCGGGTATATTATTGTTGGCGTGGTGTTGTGGGTAGCACTGTTAAAATCGGGGGTACATGCTACGCTGGCAGGCGTATTACTGGCTGCCTTCATTCCCATGCGAGAAAAGCGCAATCCGGATAATTCGCCGGTAGTACGGCTCGAACATGAACTGAATTCAGCGGTAAGTTTTGCCATTATTCCTATCTTTGCCTTCGCTAATGCCGGAATTAATTTCAGCAATATTGCCCCGGAAGGGATTTTCCACCCGGTGACCTGGGGCATATTCTTAGGTCTGGTCGTCGGTAAACAGGTTGGTGTATTTGCGTTTTGCTGGTTGATAGTCAAACTCAGACTGGCCTCATTACCCTCTGATCTCAATTTCAAACATATCTACGGCTGCTCGTTGCTGTGCGGCGTTGGCTTTACCATGAGCCTGTTTATTGGTGGTCTGGCGTTTCAGGAGACCGGGATCAACCAGATTTTTGATGAGCGGGTAGGTATTCTTGCCGGTTCGGCGGTGTCTGCCGTGCTGGGCTTTATCGTACTCTACCTCGTCGGTAAGCCAGTGCATCCCACTGAGGAAGACCTCCCGACCGTAGAACAAAGCCCGGACCAGGCAAACTAATTAAAAATGCTGCTGAACATACTGGTAAATGTAATCGCGTAAACATTTCGCCCGTTGACTCAGCAGCTTGCCCCCCGGCCAGAGTACAAAGATATCCCTGACCTCGCCGCCCCACTCAGGTAGCACGCGGATAAGCTCGCCACGCGCCAGTTCTTCTTTGACTTCGGTTAACGGCGCCAGTGCAATGCCCTGGGAATCTCGAACAAAATACTTCACCATTAGCGGATCGTTAACCTGAGCCCGGCAACGCGGATAAAGCGTAAAAGACTGACCGTTGGTTTCGTTATGCAGTTGCCACTTAGGCCGCATACTTAAGCCAATCAGCTCATGCTCCGATAACTCAGCAGGATTCTCCGGCATTCCGTAACGCGCAATGTAGCTATCGGTGGCCACCAGCACGTTTTCAATCAAACCAAGACGACGCTGATACAGGGAAGAATCATCCTGTCTGCCAATGCGTATCGCCAGATCCGCCTGCATCTCTATCATGTCCATGGGGTGGTTACTTAAATGCAGTTCCAGCTCAATCCGGGGATACTCCCTGGTAAAGCTGGTCCACATTGGGCCCAGTACGCCATGGGATATATTCACCGGCGCAAGCACCTTTACTTTACCTTCGAGCTTTTGTGACTCATCGCTTAACTGCTGCTGCGCAGCCTCAAAGCGCCCAACCAGTTCAGCATAAGCTTCAAAATACGCTTCACCATCCTGAGTCAGCACACATTTTCGGGCAGATCGGTGCAGCAGTTTTACCCCTAATGCATGTTCTAATTTTTGCAATCTGCGCGTAACCGTTGCCGGTGGCAACCCGGCATATCTGGCCGCTCCGGCCAGGTTGCCATGTTTGACCACCTGTACAAAGAGCGCAATATCGTCAAGAGATGATTTCATTTTAGTAATTTAAGATTAATAAATTAGACATTTATACCATAAATGTAACGTAATAAACTGACAAGGTCAGAATTGTTGCTACACCCGACCACTACAGGAACCTGTTTACTATGATCCATCCACGCTTTGCACCGGTTGTCTTCGCCCTGTTTATGGCTTTTTTTATGTCGGGGATCATGTCGCTGGTCGTCACCACTATCAATATTGGTTTGGTCGATGACTTATTATTACGCTGGCTGGTCTCATGGCCAATGACATTCGCCATTGCCTTTCCCACCATTATGGTCGTCGCTCCAATGGTTAAACGGATAGTTGGCCGTTTGATCATGCAGGAAGTGCCGGCAGAAAAATAAACTTTCATATTAACCTAATAAACAATCTTTCTCAGGGGAAGATTGGCTTACACACCTGCCTTGGGTTAGTTCTATTTAAGTCGAAGAAAGAACAAAATTTGTGCCCTGTTACAGTGTTGTCATCGTCACTGGCAGACATAACAAACTAGAAGAATCATCATGGATGAGGATTCAGTCGATGGGGCACAAGGATGTGCCGTCATTGACGGTCTAGTTTGTTCTGTCAGGGACGATGACGCTTTTCACTGTTTAGGGCTGCGGGGAGTCCAGAGTGGTTCACGGTCACCGGGTCGCACAACACCCTCTGGTCGAGGTCGGCGACTCCGACAACCATGCTAAAACATCTGGCTTAATAATCCGCTAGTAATAAAGTTAATATATTTTATCCTGAATAATAACCAGCTAATTAAGCTGGTTGGGCAAAAAAAAGCCTCCGGATGGAGGCTTTTTGCTAACTGATTGTCTGATTACAGTCCGTTCAGGAATGCATCAAACTTACTCTGGTAAGTCTCTTTCAGGCGCAGGCACTGATTCGACTCATCCATCATAATGTCGTAGCTACGGGCCATGCCTTCGTGCTGGTCTTTAATCGGACCGTAGAACTCAATGGCCATTGCGAGGTTATCGGCATCACAGGTAGTTGCGATAAATTCAGGCATCCGCGATACGTGATAATCCGGCATTTTTTCCAGTACTGCCTCGGCATTATCGTTTAACCAGGCGTAAAATGGCGTGTGGTCATCCAGATTACGTCTCACGCTACCCAGCATACTGATGGTATTGGCCGGCGTGACATTATCGGTAAGTGCCAGATCGAGCAGCTTGTTGATCATGGCCGGATCTTCATACCCCATGGAGTAAAGCAAGGTATTTTTCACGTTTGGTAATTTGCTGTCGGCAAACACCTTCATGATGCGGTCAAACCAGGCCGGATCGGCATCCGTTCCCATGGTTGTTACGCTCAAAGCGGTTCTGGCGATACCATTTGGCATACTGCCGGTATCGGCCAGATACTGTTCAGCCAGCGCTTTGCTTTTCTTAACCAGCGCTTCATTGTCGCTGTGACGGCCCAGTAAGCTATACAGCTGAGTACGCAGCCTGATAACACTTTCATCATCATCTTCCGACTGAGTCAGCGTGAGCTTCTCCAGTAGTGGCATGTATTTTTCGTTGAGCAGTTCGGCAAACTGCGCTTCGTTGTCATCATTGACCAGATACAGGAAGCCAGCCAACGTGCCCACTGACGCACGAATAACCACCGGATCTTCATCCTGAGCCATAGCATTCAGTACTTTCATCACGCTGTCGATGCCTGCTTCACCACCGTTTAACAGTGCCTGCATGTTATACAGCACATTTTTCTTTTCACGGTTGTTCAGCACATCCAAATCAGCCAGCAGGTTATCCATCTGCGCAGCCGGGATATTCCAGCGGAAATAGCCGGTGGCATTATCGTTAGGGAAAACCCAATCGGCCTCAGCCAGCTGCGGTAAACGGGTAGACGTCTTATCGACAAACACAATCTCACGGTGGATCTTGCCGTCTTTTTTGTAACTGATGTTCAGCGGTACGGCCCAGGTTTGCTCTTTCACGTCGGCACCGGCCAGGTGGAAACGTTTTTGTGCAATAGTGCCGTCACTGTCGATGTCCAGCAGCGGGTAGCCCGGCTGTTCAAGATAGGCTTTCATCATTTTGCTCAGGTTGAAGTCTGATACCTCATCCAGTGCTGCCCATAAGTCATCGGCCTGAGTATTGCCCCAGGCATGCTTTTTCATATAAGCCTGAACGCCTTGCTGGAAGTTTTCCGTACCAATCAGCGACTCAATCATTTGCAGGATAGATTCACCCTTAGAGTAGTTAAGGCCCAGTCCGTCCATTACATCAGGCTGGCTGCGAACTATCTTCTTAACCGGCTTAACCGTAGGGCTGGCATCGGCACCAAACGCGCCTTCCTGAATGATTCGATCCTTAAAGTTCAGTTCCGGATAGAGTTCCATCATCACATAGCTGGCCATCCACGAGGCAAAAGCTTCGTTCAGCCATAAGTCATCCCACCAGGCCATGGTCACCAGATTACCGTACCATTGGTGTGCGAGTTCATGAGCTACCACATTTAACGGTGCTGAACGCTCGGCCAGACCCGGCTCGTCTTCGAGCAATAAAAGACTGTCGCGATAAGTGATCAGACCGGCATTTTCCATGGCGCCGTGGGTAAAGTTAGGTACCGCCACAAAATCCAGCTTGCGGTACGGGTAATCAATCCCGAAGAAGTTCTCCAGTGATTCGAGAATTTCTGGTGTGTGCTTTACAATAAATTTGGTTTTATCGGCATAACCCTTAGGCACATATAGCTTGCCAGGCACCGACAACCCTTCCATTTCCACACTGTCGAACGGACCTACCGTATAAGCGATAAGGTAGGTTGGCATAGGCTTGGTTTTCATAAAGGTAACGGTTTGCATACCGTCTTCTACCGTGCGCTTTTCCACCGGCGTATTTGACGCCACAACCTGTTTTTCCGGTGTGGTGATGGTCATTTGGTAAGGAATTTTAAACGCCGGCTCATCAAAGCTCGGGAATGCCTTACGCGCATGCATGTCTTCAAACTGCGTGAAGATATAATTGCGTCCCTCAAAGCTGGACAGGTACATACCGTCTGAAGAGGTATTTACCTTGCCTTCAAAACTGATGGCCAGCTCATAAGTACCTACCGGAACGGTTGCAGAGCTGTGACCCCAGTTAATGTTGTAATCGCCTTCGCTGATCCGCAGCGGATAAATCCGGTTCCCCTGGCGAAGCTCAGCATTGGTCACCTGAATATCCATTTGATAAAAGCCGACTTTGGTTACCGCTTCGGTAATATTCAGCTCAATAATGGTTTCCCCGGAATAGGCAGGCTGATCGGGGTCGATATTTAGGTGGATCTGTTGAAATGTTGGCTTAATGGCGCCAGGTAGCCGATAGTCTACATCTTTTGCTGAGGCAACATTTGCCACCAGCATAACCATGCAGGAGACCCAGGATAAGAGTCTTTTCATGAACGCGTCCTCACTGTCGTTTGGGATTGGAGATTTTTATTGTTTGGTGATGAAATAACTGACAAATAATACCATTTATTGTTACTAAGATTTAGTCGCTAAAGTGTAACCAACTGTTGTGCACTGTAAACTGAACCTTATAACTGGTCAGTTCACCGCTTTGATGATTTTTTAACCTTCGAACCCCGAGGCTTTTTTGCTGTCACATTGTGGTGCTACTCATCGCAATGGCATTGTTTAACGCTGCCTCAAGGCCTGATTACCGGGATATCTGAAACCCCTCTCGGGCCAACCACGCCCCAAACATTAACAAAGCATTATTCTTCGTCATCAAAAATTTATACTTTTCTATGATCCCCAAATGTACTCGAGACGTTAAAGGTTTGTAATTTATATGTAACACTGGAGAATAAGATGAAGTTCAGAGGACTCGCTATCATTGCATGTACCGCACTGCTCACCGCGTGCTTAGACGATGACGATAAAACAGAAGAAACACCCCCTCCCCCGCCCACATTCAGCGCCAGTACTACCATTGAAATAGACTTAACCGGTAAACAACAGGTTCCGGCGAACATGTCTGCGCAAATGGCTTCAGCCACCGTTGAGCTTGACGAAACGCTGGGCTTGATGCGTGCGTCGGTGGACGTGAGTAATGTGGAAGGCGTGCAGGCAATCCATATTCACGATGGCGATATTGGCCGTAACGGAGAAGTGGCCTTCGAATTCACTGAAGGGTCAACAGCGGGGACTTATACGCTGGACGAAACCGATGTCAGCAGCGAATTAATGACCGACCTGCTGGAAGGTGAATGGTACATCAACGTGCATACCAGCCAGTTTGAAGACGGTGAGCTGCGTGGCCAGATCGTAACTGACGATATGGCGGTTGTGACCTTCATGCTTGATGGTAATCAGGAAGTCCCTGCGGTGTCGACCCTTGCTGATGGCTATGGCTATGCACTGGTCTCTACGGCGACCTACGATCTGGATTTAGTGATCTACACCGACGATGTTGAGGCTACGGCTGCGCACATCCACACTGGCCGGGTAGGCAATAATGGGGATGTACTGGTGGCACTTGAGCAATCAATGGATGATGCCAGCATGTGGATGACACCGGAAGACACCATGATTAACGAGGAAATTTTTGGTGTGCTGGCATCAGGAGGTCACTACGTTAATGTTCATTCCGATGCGTTCCCGAATGGTGAAATCCGCGGCCAGATCCTGACCGATAACTTCGCCCTCGCCACTTTTGCACTAAGTGGTGAACAGGAAATCCCCGTGGTTGATACCGACGCTTACGGCAGTGGCTACGCATTGGTTGATACTTCCTCTTACGCCATAGAGCTAACTGTTGTTACCGAAGGTGTCGACGATGCTACCGCTGCGCACATTCACACTGGCCGGGTAGGCATGAACGGAGACGTACTGGTTGCGCTTGAGCAATCGGCAGACGACATGGGTAAATGGGTCACACCAGATGAGCTTGCTATTGATGCCGCCACGTTTGATATACTGGCGTCTGGTGGCCACTACGTTAACGTTCATACGCCTGCAAATGGCAGTGGCGAATTACGAGGCCAGATATTAACTAACAACTTTGCTCTGGCGACGTTTCGCCTAAACGGTGATCAACAGGTACCTGTAGCATCCACCTCAGCCATGGGTAATGGTTACGCACTGGTCAACACTGCGACTTACGATTTGGAACTGGTGATTGATACTACTGGCGTAGACGATGCAACAGCCGCCCACATTCATACCGGTGGTATTGGTACCAATGGGGATGTACTGGTAGCACTGGAACAGTCGATGACTGAACCCGGCATGTGGATGACACCGGCCGACACTGCTATTAATGCCGATATCCTGGCCGTCCTGGCCGCCGGTGGCCACTACGTTAATGTGCACACGCCGGCCTTTCCTGATGGTGAAATTCGCGGCCAGATTGTTACGCCTCAATACGTCATTGCGACCTTTGGATTGAGCGGTGCCCAGGAAGTGCCTGCCGTTAGCACCATGGCTTCGGGCAACGGCTATGCGTTAGTGAATTCGTTAACCTTTGACGCAGATGTGGTGGTTCACACTGATGGCGTCGATGATGCTACTGCCGCTCATATTCACACCGGTCGGATCGGCATGAACGGTGATGTGCTGGTGGCTCTGGAACAGTCAGGCGATGATGCCGGCATGTGGATGACCGCCGCAGATACCATGCTAACCCCAGAAATATTTGAGGTACTCGCCTCTGGTGGCCATTACGTTAATGTTCACACACCAGCCAACCCGAGTGGCGAGCTGCGCGGGCAAATTCTTACCGACAATTTTGTAATGGTGGCTTTCGGATTAAGTGGCGAGCAGGAAACCCACGCGGTTACCACCACGGCCACAGGCAGCGGTTATGCGCTGGTAAACACTGATGATTACAGCCTTGAACTGCAGGTGGTTACCAGCGGCGTAGCCGATGCAACCGCCGCGCACATTCATACTGGCGCAGCAGGAATTGATGGTCCAGTGCTGTTAGGCCTTGAGCAGGACGGTGATGATGCAAACCGCTGGATGGCACCCGCTAACGCGATGCTTGATGCGACAATCTTTGGCGTCCTGGCTGCAGGTGGCCATTATGTAAATGTGCACACGCCAGCGTACCCTAACGGTGAGTTGCGGGGACAGATTCAGTAGTCTGACCTGCCAGCAAACATAACTTCGAAGGGGTGCTATAAGCGCCCCTTTTTTATAAACGGTTTATTGTGCTTTTACCCAATCAAGCACACCGGCAAACCAGTCCACCTGATGGCGCATCCCAAAGCCATGACCGCCTTTCTCCAGTAATACCATCCGCACCGGCACCTCCTGCGCTCTTAAGGCGGCGTAATACTCAAGAGCATTATCAACCACCACCACGCTGTCGTCGTTAGCGTGCACGATGTAGGCCGGCGGGGTTTGCTCAGTAGCCTGTAATTCATTGGAATAAGCGGTTACCAAAGCAGCGTCGGGTTGTTCGCCCAATAGCAGATTACGTGAGCCCTCATGGGTAATGTTTGCCTGCATACTGATCACCGGATAGATCAGGATTTGGAAAGCGGGTCTGAGCACTTCAGGGTCATAACTGTCGATCACAGGCTGCGCAAAATGCGTGGCCCCGGTTGCCGCCAGATGGCCTCCGGCAGAAAAGCCCATCACACCAAACTGACTTTGTTCCAGTTGCCACAGCTCACCGCCTTGACGAAGCCGGTAAAAGGCCTGTTGAAGATCCTGCAGCGGCCCTTCATGAGGGATTTCCATGGTCGCGGGGTTGGGCATCCGATACCATAAAACCGCGGCAGCCACCCCATTTTCCGCGAACCTTTCGGCCACCTCCTGGCCTTCCTTAATAGATGACACGCCAAAATAGCCGCCCCCCGGACAGATGATAACCGTTTTCTCAACTGACTTATTTTCAGGAAGGTAAAGCGTAAGTGAAGGCTTACTTATAGCAGTAATAAAGCGGTCATTGTAACGTTCGTCGAACAACTCTCCCTGGTTACTGGTGTCTATGGCTCCGGGAATTCCCTGCGGGTAAAGTTCAAGGTCGACTTTGCGAATGGCTGCCTGAGCAGAAAAGCTCAACATCACCACTAAGGTGAGTAGTAATCCGGATTTTTTCACCGTTTATTCTCCTGTTATTTTGTATGACAAATTAACATAAAATAAACAATAAAACAGCGGGAAGGCTCGCCGGCAATGAAAATGGCGCGCAGCAGTGTAAGCTGCGCGCTAACGGCACGATAATTTAGTTAACGAAGCCTTCATTGGCTTTGATGGTAAGCGGGTGATAACCCGGTTTCGCTTCATCGAATGCCTTCTTCGCAAACGCTTTACCCTGTGGCGTTTTCGACAATTCACGATACAAGGGTTTAACCAGCTTGTTACGGCCAATGGTCACCAGGTACTCGTATAATCGGTCGTAAGCGGGCTGATACTCATTGTTAACGGCAATCATCAGCCAGCTATGAGCAATCTCGTTATTGCTACTGGCTGTCAGTCCAAAGGCCTTATCCAGCTCGGCGAGTTGTTCATCTGCCAACTGTTCTGGCATGTTGTTTAAAAAATACAGCCATTGATGAACAGTCCACTGCGCCGTATCAATACTGACTGCGGATTTTTCACCTGACAACCAGTCCTGCCGGGCCTGATCGACAATAGTAAAAGCATCGGAGGTTGGCATTGGCGCATCCGCCGGAATGCCCGGTTTGAAGATCCACTGATCAATACGCTCGCTGTCGAGTTTTTCAGGGTACTCGGCTAACAGGGTATCGTTCAGATAAGCGATAAACTCATCGGTAGTGATACTCTTAAAAGCAAAATGCTGAAAATAATTCAGCAAAAAATGATCAAAGTTTTCGCGGCCGACCTTTTGCTCCAGTTCACGCAGAAACAGCGCACCTTTCTCGTAAGGAATATCAGAAAATACATCATCCGGATTTCTGCCACGTAAATCGATAGCCAACACCTGGTCGTTGGCCGGCAGCGCAGCAATGTCTTCCTGTAAATCCTGATAACCTAATACGGCTTCCATACGGAAACGGTCATGGCCATAAATCATCTCCATGATGCGATAAGTGAGGTAAGTGGTGAAACCTTCGTTTAACCATAAGTCGCGCCAGGTCGCGTTAGTCACCGTGTTACCCGACCAGCTGTGAGCCAGTTCATGGGCTATCAGCGACACCAGGCTCTTATCACCGGCGATAACTGTTGGCGTAATAAACGACAAGCGCGGGTTTTCCATTCCACCAAAAGGAAATGACGGCGGCAGGATCAGCAGATCGTAGCGATCCCAGCCATAAGGGCCGTAGGTTTCTTCGGTAGCTTCCAGCATGCTTTCGGTATCGGCAAATTCTTCCGCCGCGGCATCCAGTAATGCCGGTTCAGCGTAAACCCCGGTGCGCTCACCCATAGGTTTAAACTGCAAATCACCAATGGCCAGTGCAATCAGATAAGACGGTACCGGCTGCGGCATGGTGAAATCGTACTCGCCGTCACGCTCGGTGTCGGGATCGTTAGCCGCGCTCATCACCGCCAGCAGGGCTTCAGGTGTATGAATGGTGGCATTGTAAGTCACACGTACCTGTGGCGAGTCTTGTAACGGAATAAAGCTACGGGCGTGGACTGCCTGGGCCTGGGTAAATAAGAACGGATGCTCTTTGCCGGCTGTCTGTGACGGCGTAAGCCACTGAACACCTGATGCCTGTGGCGAGGTGGCGTATTCGATAGTCACCTTGTTACCCTGCTTCGGCAAGTCAATTTCCAGCGCCGCGCCCAGTTCCGGATCAGCAGGCTGTAGCTGGTAATCCAGGATTTCACCGTTGGCCGTCACGCTCTGAATGCTCAGGTCGCGGGTATCCACAATCAGCGTATCTGCCTGAGCAGTCTGTTTCTGATAAGTCAGCGTGGCACTGCCGCTTAATACACTGGCAGCGAAGTCAGCCGTAAGATCCAAATCCAGGTGAGTCACGGTGACTTCAGCAGGGTTAGAGAAGGAATGATAATCCACCCCGGCTTTAATGTTTTCACTGTCTGCTTTAGCGACGTCGGCCATGGGGGCCGGTGTTTCAGCCTCAGGGGCTGGCGTACAAGCAGTAAAAAGAGGAATGGTGGTCAGTAACCATGCAAGATTCTTCATTGTCGTCCTGTTGTTATTATGATGATTTGATTCTATGTCATAGTAGCGAAATCATCGTCGGCTTGCATCAGCAAACTGACCAAACACAGGCGTTGGCGGCCGAATGTCAGACAGACAAGCGGCCCGGGGAAACCCGCTTTACAGTCTGAATTGGCCCACCAGCTTTTCCAGCCGTTCGGTTTTATCGTTGAGGATTTTGCACACCTGCTTGTTGTCGTCAGAGGCCTGCGCTAACTGACCGGTATGTTCATTCACCTCGTTCACCCGCACACTGATATCGGCCGATACCTCACTTTGCTCATTTGCAGCAGAGGCAATCTCGGCATTCATCTGATTGATGGTTTGGGTGGCTGTAATAATCGCCAGCAGGGCTTCACGGGTGGCTTCAACCCGTTGCTGCGTTTCCTGACTTTTATCAAGACTGGCTTGCATTGTGTTCAAGGCTGATTGTGAGCCGCTTTGCAGACGCTGGATCATGTCCTGGATCTGCTCCGTGCTGGCCTGAGTTTTACTGGCCAGACTGCGAACTTCATCGGCAACCACGGCAAAACCCCGTCCCTGCTCGCCCGCGCGGGCCGCTTCAATAGCAGCATTAAGAGCCAGTAAATTGGTTTGAGCTGCGATATTCTCAATCACCTGTAACAAGTTAACAATGCCGTCCACATCACCGCCAACCCGCTGTACCACACTGCTGGCACGGCCAATTTCTTCGGCCAGTTGATTCATGCTATTAACAGTCTCATCTACCGTTTTATCAGCCATTGCACTTTGGTGTTCCGCCTGTTGAGCGGCCTGGGCTGCGGCAGAGGCATGTTGGGTGACGTTTTGTGAGGAGTGCGATAACTCAGTGACTGCCGTGGCAATTTGATCGGTATTACTTTGCTGCTCTCGTGCAATCACATTGAGGCCAGACGCGCGTCCGTCCAGATGCGTGGTCTCCTGTTCAATGTCTTTGGTTACATCTCTTATCATGCACATCATCTGATGCAAATTGGCCAGCAGTTGATTGACATTGTCTGCCAGTGTGCCCATTTCAAACTGATCGTCAACCACCACCTTGCGAGTCAGGTCGCCGTTACCCTGAGCCAGCTTGTGAATGGATGTATTCACTTCGTCCAGCGGCCGGATAATACTTCGACGCACAAGCAATCCAAACACAAAAGAAATCACGCCAAGTAAAATACAACTCACAATCAGCAAAGTCACCAGATGATTGCGACTGCTATAGACCGCCTCTTCAATAACCGCCAGTTCCTGATCCACTTCATCAATGTAAAAACCGGTACCAATCATTAATTGCCAGTCTGGAAAATACGCAGAATACGACAACTTAGGATGGGCGACCGTCTGACCGGGTTTCGGGAAATAATAGGTAACGTAGTGATTGCCCTGAGCCAGACCATTTTTTTTGCCTGCCGCGACGAGTTCTCTTATCAGATAAACGCCGTTACTGTCCTGCAGATCCCAGAAGCTATCGCCTAGCCTATCAAGACTTTGACCATTTAAGACTCTGATGCCTTCGTCGGTATAACCAAAAATATAGCCAGACTCTCCGTATTGAAACTGGCGCAACAGGGTAGCCGCTTCCTCCACACTGCCCCCGCGTTCATAGATTGGTTTAATCAGACTGACGGCCATTTCGAGCAACGCTTTCACTTCTTTCTCGCGATCGTTGATCATTACTTCGCGGCTGCTCGATAAACGTTCTTCAGCTTGCTGATTGACCTGAAAGACCGATAAGAAGGTCATTACGCCTCCCAGTATTAATACCGGTACGATAGAAATGAGTAACAACTTTTGCTTGATTGACAGATTCACGTGAAAGACTCCAAACACATAGGATATACCGCATATACTCAACTAAAGTATGAGCTATCCGTGCCCAATAGCAACTATATTCACTATCAAACGTAATTATAGTGTAAAAATTATGCAACAAAGGTGTAGCGGGATTGAAGGGATGAGATCTGGCTGATTTAAAACAGATAATAACAAGGCATTACCCTGTAATGCCTTGGATGGATAAAATTTATTGCAGATGATTATGTTTAGTGACTAAGCATACCGTTGTAACGGAGTCTCGGAATCACTAATTCTGGCGCTACCGGTGCGGGAAAGTCAGCACTGGAATCGAGGATTACAGAACTGCCGTCACCAAACTCGTACTGGGTTAAATTCCTGGATAAAGCCTTACAACTTTTGCAGGTTCTAAAGCAGTGAAGCCATAGATGCCCTTTTTCTACCATCAGAGCCTGATCGGCCTTGGACGGCAACTTCGATTTTATTGCATGCACTGTCATAGGTAACTCCGTCGCTATGTCTTTCGCAATACGGCAACCGAAAGAATAAATGTAGGGTATAAGGTTTAGAATAAAGCTGGCCAGCCTCCGTAAACCGGCAAAGCACAACGACTGGCTTTATCTAAACTAAAGTATAGCAGGGCCAACTGATTAAAATTTGATCCACATCTATTTTTTTGGCCCTTTGCTTTATGACCGCGAAAAGCTTGAGATTATTCCTCGTCACTGGTGGGAGGCCGGGCTGACGACCCCGCCAGAATACCACCGTCTATGGTCAGCTCTGTGCCGGTAACATATTTTGACTCATCGCAGGCAAGATAGACCGCAGCAAAGGCTACATCTTGTGGCGTTCCCATGTGTTGCAGAGGAATGTCCGCGGCGATAGCGGCAATGGCTTGTTGCCGTGCTTCACCCTCGCCGAGCATCGACTCCCAGATGGGCGTGAGGATTGCGCCGGGATGAATGGAATTACACCGAATAGAGTAGCCTTTTTCCGCGCAATAAAGCGCTACTGATTTGGTATGATTTCGCACTGCCGCCTTACTCGATGCGTAAGCCGCTGCCGCCGGAATTCCCACCATGCCGGAACGTGAGGAGATGTTAACGATACTGGCTGCCGGACTGTCCTTCATTAAGCCAATGGCGTATTTACAGCCCAGCGCAACACCATCCAGATTAACCCTGTGCACGGCATGCCAACTGTCTAAGTTAAAATGCTCAGGATCAAACGGGCCGGGATGGCTCATAAAGCCGGTAATTCCCGCATTATTCACCAGAATATCGAGCCTGCCGAAATCGTCGCGCACGCGGTCGGAAATAACATCCCAAGCTGCCTCGGAACCCACATCCAACGGCAAAAATTGCGCTGAGTCACCAATATCACTGGCAACCTGCTGACCGGCTTGTTCGTCTACATCGGTCACAATTACCGTTGCCCCCTGTCGGGCAAACTCTTCAGCGATTGCCTGGCCAATCCCTCTGGCAGCGCCGGTCACCAGTGCTATTTTGTTGGTTAAACGCATCCTTGCCTCCTTTAAAAATTAACTATTAACCCGAAAAAGACTCCGCCTGGTAATGCTGCTTTACCTTATTGATAAACTGCTGCCAGGTTTTATTGGGCTGCCAGATAGCCAGCATATCTTCCCGCGCGACGGCTTCGTCTTCCTGCAGGCGGATCACGCGATATAAATAGGTGAATACTGCGCCCCGCCAGTTTAACTTGCAATGGGTTAACGTTACGCCCTGCTGAGACGGGCTTTCCATAAACGCCACGTAGTCAACAAAATTGGCCACCGTTGGGTTTTCCCACTCCACCTGAATATTGTGATAATCCATGCCCAAATCGCTGACCAGGGTTTGTTCCTCATCCCTGTCTCCGGGGATAAGATCAATTACCCGGGTGACGCCGAGGGATTTAAAGGTTTCAAAATGAGCAGCACCAGGTAAGCCAGAGCTCATCATTTGTGGCGTATTGACCTGATAATTTTTAAGGCTGGTCAGTGGTTGTTCGTCTGCGCCGACGGCAAACGCCATAAAGCCGGCTAACCCTAACAGCCATGCGCGGATTGTCCGGCCTGTTCTATTCCTGTCTTTATTCATTGCCTGTTCCTTGTTACAGCAAACCTGCTGTTATTCAATGCCAGTATAAAGAACACCCGGTAAACTGCAATCAACCCGCCTGGCGCTTAACTGCCCACCACCTGAGCCTGACGGGCGCGGCGAGCCAGCACTGTGGCCATAAGGGCAATCAGGGCCGCCCCGATACCCAGTACAGCATAGCCGCACCAAACAGTGAAAACCGAAAACCAGTTGGCCGCAATACTGGCGCCAAAAGCCGGTAATACAGCACCGGAATAAGAAATGATATACACGGTGGATAACAAACCCGCCCGATACTGTTGTGGTTCATCCTGCAGCAGTAATTTAATACATGCCGTAGACGCGAGCCCCTGAGCAATACCTACCGACAAACTGGCCACAATAAACAACACCAGTCCGCCCTGCTGCAACGCCAGGGTAATACTCATTACCGCCACGCAAAACAGCGCCATGCCAGACTGCACTGCCCGGCGCGGTGATAACCGACCGGATAAGTAACTGCCAAACGGCGAGAGGCCCATAATCGATGAAAAGGCAATCGCTGCCACAATAGCGCTATCCATAGCCAGTTGCTCTGCCACTATCGACGGCCCAAAGGCCTGATAAAAGCCACCGGCCGACCAGGTAGAAATCACTACCCCGGCAGTGGCGACAAAAACGAACGTTTTGCCGGTGGGCAGGTGCAGGCTTGGCCGCAAAGACTTCAGTGCCCCGGGGCTGACGGTTAATTGTTTCCCGGCAATTAAACAGCAATGCCAGACACACCAGCAGCAGCGTTAACACCAAGGCGAAAATGGTGATTTTAGGATACGGCCCCCAGGTTACCAATGCACCACTGCTAATCGCTCCCAGCGGGATCCCAACCATTGGTGAAGTACTGGCCACTGCTGCAACCAGCCATTTTGGCTGATGTTCCCCGGCATCCACGGCATAGGCACCAATGCTGCTGGTTGCCACACCACAGGCAAACCCTTGCAAAAGTCGCGCGGCGAATAGCAGCGTCACATCACTCATCAGCATCAGGCACACACAGGAAAGCGCGCAACAGCCAATGGCAATAAGCGCCATGGGTTTACGACCTACATGATTCGATAAACGGCCAAACATCAGTAGCGCCACCGCGGCAGAGATGAAATAAGCCAGCGACACCACACCAAGGTCAGCGTTGGTTAATCCATTTTCGGCCCGATACAGATTGAACAGGGAAATGGGTGTGCCGGAGGTCATAAAAACCAGCACGAATGCGCATGACGCCACCCAGAACGTGGCGTTGGATTGAAGTTTCAAAATAATCAGCTCCGGGGAAAGATAGATTTAGCAGGTGGTAAAAACGAACTTAAGCTAAGCTAGCTTTATCATTACCTCAATTTGAGGTGACTGAAAAAGTAACGAATAGTCGCCGGTGAACTTGCCCAGGCTGACTAACCCACTCGCATAACCAAAGGATTTTCCAAACAGCGCCAGATTTCCCTACGGCGCATAATAGGTAATGTCCCCGGCACACGCTTTGTGGCCGTCAGGGGCGTTGCTGGTATCGAGAGGGTTATCCAGATCTACAATCTTTTCAATGCCGGCATAGTCTTTAAGGGTCAGTGTAAGCGGTAAACGGGCGGCAAAATCCTGCGCCGCGGCCGAATCGTTAAGTTCAGCGGATAATGTGTGATTTCCGGCTGTGAAAGTAATTTGCATTCTCATCCCTTATTGACAGTGATCCTGTCAGGTTAAATTTCACCACTAGTCATACATGCTATTTTTTCTGACCTGCCGTCAAAATAACAGGCAATTCATGCAATTCTATTGCACATTAATCCGAACGAAAGGATTTATTCATACTAAACTAAGTAACATACGGTAGACTTGACTATCACATTACGCAATACCGGGTAGAGGAGAAAGTAAGTGACTACAGATAATTCGCTTTTAGAGGCAACCAGGGCTCGACTGGCAGCTCAAATAGACCGTAAAACCGCCGGTAAAGCCATGCTCGATACCGCTATTGAAGGACTCTCTTTTTACCGACAGACCGAGGCCGCATCGTCCTGTTCGTTGTGTGTGGTTGAACCTAGTATTGCCATGGTGGTCCAGGGCGTGAAAAGCATGACCCTGGGCGACGACACATTTCAATACGACAAACACCGTTTTCTGATCACTTCACTCGACTTACCGGCCCGCATGCAGGTGCTGGAAGCAAATAAAGAAACCCCCTATCTGGGTCTGGTGATCAAGTTTGACTTAGCAGTCATGAGTGAACTTATCCTGCAAGCGCCCTACACCAAGCCTACTGAGAGCCTTTCAGACAAAGGTATGGTACTTGGACAAACGACCCCTGAGCTGTATAACGCCTGCGAGCGCCTGGTTAATTTACTCGACGAGCCTGACTCAGTCGCCGTATTAGCGCCGCTGATTAAACGAGAAATATTCTGGCGCGTACTGACCAGCGAACAAGGCGCCAGACTCCGTCAGGTGGTATCCGCTGGCAGTCAGGGGCTGCGTGTCGCCAAAGCCATTGAGTGGCTGAAAACAAATTATGACAAAGCCCACAGCGTTGAATCACTGGCTGATATGGCGCAGATGAGCAAGTCGACTTTTCATCACCATTTCCGCCAGTTAACCTCTATGAGTCCGCTGCAGTATCAAAAACGTCTGCGCCTGCTGGAAGCTCGCCGTCTGATGCTCGGGGAAGACATGGATGCCTCAACCGCGGCGTATCGGGTGGGCTACGAAAGCCCTTCGCAATTCTCACGGGAATACTCCCGCCTGTTTGGCGCTTCGCCAAAGCGGGATATCGAAAGCCAGTGGCAAAAGATGGGGGGTAAGGAAGTCAGCGGTGTTTTAATGGGGTCTGAACATTAAGCCTCAACCCGACCAATAACACAACACCAACAAGGCGCTACGCATTTGCAGCGCCTTGCTGGTTACCGTTAGATAGTTGACGAGTCAATTACGTAGCGGTAGCGAGCCGTTTTGTTAACCACACTTTCCCACGCTTTATTCACATCACTGGCCGGGATCACCTGAATCTCCGGACGAATATTATGTTCAACACAGTAATCCACAATCTCTTGTGTTTCCTGCATATCACCAATTAATGATGCGTTGAAATTCACCTGCGATGCCGATAATGCCAACGCATTGACTGACACGGTAAAGCCATTGGGCATCCCCACCTGGGTATAGGTACCAAAGGGTTTAACCACCGCCGCATACGCGGCAACATCATAGGCTACCGGCAGCGTATTGATCATATAATCGAGCTGACCGCGGTACTCGTTAAGCTTGTCGTTGCTGTCGAGCACAATGACTTCCTTCGCCCCAAAGCCTTTGATGTCCTCAACTTTGTCGGGCGTTGTGGTGAAGGCATAAACATCTGCGCCTTTAGCCACCGCCAGTTTAACGGCCAGATGGCCAAGCCCGCCAATACCGGCAACCCCCACTTTATCGCCTTTTTTCAGCTCAAATTTAAGGATCGGCGAATAGGTGGTTACACCCGCGCAGAGTAAAGGTGCCGCTTCTTCAAAGCTGATCGCGGCAGGAAGGTGCACTGCAAAATGATCGCGCACCACAATATTGGTTGCATAGCCGCCCTGAGTAATGCCAGTGGGCGACCGCTCATCCGGATGGCCATAAGTAAACTTGGTTTTCGGACTGTATTGCTCGCCACGGCTTGTGCTGGTATCGCAATCGGAACAGCCATCTACCATACAGCCAACCCCTGCCCGATCGCCCACTTTAAACTTAGTGACATTTTTACCCACCGCGGCAACAATGTCGACGATCTCATGACCGGGTACCTGAGGATATTGCTGAGGTGCCCAGTGTCCTTTCATCTGATGGATATCAGAATGGCAGATACTGGCAAATTTGATATCGATAAGAATGTCGTCATCGCCTACCGGACGACGCTCAAACTCCCAGGGTTTGAGTACTCCGGACGTATCAAAAGCCGCATACCCTTTGGACTTGATATTTGCACCGGGCTCTAGGGAAACCGGAGCAGCCGAAGACAATGAGGGGACAATGCCAGACAGCATGATACCCGCGCCCATGGCCGAGGAAGACTGAATAAATTGACGACGTGAAACACCATGAGAAGCGGTTGGCGATGCGTGTTTAGCAGTATGTTCGTGATTATTTTTGCACATAGAGATCCCTCAGGCTTAGGCCCGAAATTAGAAAAACAGAGAATACTCAGACACCGGTCGGCGCCTGAGTGTGGACAATCAGCTAGTCTTTAACGACGTCTTCCGCCAGGTAGATTCCGTCGCTTACCGGCTCCTGCCAGTCAACGGCTTTACCATCCAGGGCTTCCTGCACTGCTACGTGTTGCATTGCTTGAGTGTCAGTAGCGCCATGCCAGTGGCGACGGCCACAATTGCACCAAATAATGTCACCGGGGCGAATTTCTGTTTTCTTACCGCCCTCGCATTGTGTCCAGCCCA